>DASTLJ010000202.1:0-2237 GCA_035715125.1 Verrucomicrobiia bacterium | reverse complement strand
AACGAAGCCAACGCGCAACGCGAGAAGACCAGGGAAGCCGAACAAATGTTGGCCGTCGGCAACACGGCTCTCGAACAGGGCGACCCGCAACAGGCCCGGCGCGCGTTTCAGGCCGCCTACGGTCTCAGCCAGGGCGACGACGCTTTCAACGAAGACGCCCGCGTGCAACTCAACAATCTTAAACTCCAGCAGGCGCTCGTGGGCCTGAACGTGCGCCAGGCGGCGGTGGCCGATGAGTCCGATGCGCTGGCCGGAAAGCTCCGTGACCTGCGCAGCCGCAAGGACGTCACCTACACGCAACAGGACGCCAAGGCTATCATCGACCGCAATACCGCCGAGGAAAACGCCGTCTTCATGCGCCTGGCCCAGCGTCTCATCCAGCAACAAGACGCCGCCGTCAGCAGCCCCGCAGCCATCCGCGCGTCCATCCCCGAACAAGGCCGCCTGCTCACCTTCAAACGCGCCGTGGTCGTGGATACCTGGGCGGACTTGAAGATTGAGCTGGAAACCTCAAGTACCAAGGCCGCCTCCTGGGTCGTGCGCGTTCTGATCCTTCTTGCGACATTCGTACTGCTCGGCGTTTTCGGCTGGTTGGCAAAGTCAACTTACCGCAGCGAAGCGCTGAGCGCCGCGAACCCGTAGGCGAGGTCCGGCGAGCCGATTGTGGAGCTTGTAACATGGTTTTGGGACAGGCGCTCGATCGCCATTACCGCGCCAGCGCCCGGACCGTCTCCTCCAGACTCGGCAGGTCCGCCACGTTGAGCGTCTGTGCCCCTTTGTCAATGCGCTTCACGAAACCGCTCAGCGCCTTGCCCGGCCCGAGCTCAATGAACCGAGTGAAACCTTGCGTCGTCAGGTAACGGATTGACTCTTCCCAGCGCACGGACGAGGTGATTTGCTCGACCAGGCGCTCCCGAATTTCTGCATCCGCTCCGTGCGGCCGCGCCGTCACATCGGAAATGACCGTCACGGCCGGCGAGTGGAACGAGACCGAGGCTAACGCGGCCCTCAACTTGAATTGAGCGCTGGACATGAGCTTCGAGTGGTAGGCCCCCGCCACGCTGAGCGGCAGGGCCTTCTTCGCCCCCTTGGCCCGGGCCAGGTCACACGCTTGCGCGATCCGGTCCGCCTCGCCCGAGAGGACGATCTGCCCCGGACAATTCAGATTCGCCAGTTCGACTCCCGCTTGCGCGCAGATTTCGCGCGTCGCCGCTTCGTCCAGGCCAATGACAGCCGCCATCGCGCCCTGGGTCTCTTCGCAGGCTTCCTGCATGAAACGGCCGCGCTCGCCGACCAGCTTTAGTCCGTCTTCGAAACTGACCGCGCCAGCGGCTGCCAGCGCCGTGAATTCGCCCAATGACAATCCGGCTGCGGCCTCAAAACGGAAGGATGGCGACCTTTCCTTCAGCAACTGCAACGCGATCCAGCTCACGACGTAAATCCCAGGTTGCGCGTTCTCGGTCTTCGTCAATTCCGCTTCCGGGCCGCCGAAGCAGATGGCCGCCAGATCGTAGCCCAGCGCCGCGTTGGCGCGCTCGAACAACGTCCGTGCCGTGGGAAATGCTTCAGCAAGGTCTTTTCCCATTCCGACAACCTGGGCGCCCTGGCCGGCAAATAATAAAGCGGTTTTGGTCATAATTTATTCATCCAGACTATACCCGACGCCACAAGTGACGCCGCGTGAACAGGCTCTCAGCGCGCGTCCGGGCGCCGGCACCGGAAAAGCGTGGGCCGCGTGTCATCCGGGTGTTTGGCGCGGCCGAGGCCGTTGTTGTCCGTCACCAGCCAGATGCCGCTCTCGTCAACCGCCAGACCTTCCATCACCCCAATGAACGGAAAGAGCAGGTGATATTGGTTCTCCACGCCAAATTCAATGCCGCGGAAGTCGTATTCGGCAAGAACCCGATGGGAGCGCGGGTCAACTTGAAGGACGACATGCTCCTCCCGCATCAACACGTAGAGTGCATTCCCGTGCCAGCAGAGATCCGAGTAGTGTGGCGCCCATAGTGACCAGACACTGGAATGCACCACAAAATCATCAATCACACGCAGGCTCTCCAGGTCCACTACAATGATCCGCCCTTCATTCCGCTCGTTCGCCACATATAGTCTGCCCTTGCCAACGGCAATTCCTTCGAACGATGCGTTAGGGTCCGCCCGGCTGAAATACCGTTGCACCGGGGACCAGTCGATCTTGAGCCGCTCGACCTTTTGTGTTCGCGGGTCGAACCGCAGCA
>DASTLJ010000201.1:0-4560 GCA_035715125.1 Verrucomicrobiia bacterium | reverse complement strand
CACCTGGCCCAGAAAAATGTAGGAGTGCGTCTCCAGTGCCGTCGGCTCGAAGCCGGCGCGGTAGCCGATGGCCCGAAGCACCGTTGTGCCGCCGACCGGGACGCCCGCCCCCGTGTAAAGCAGGCCGGCGGTCTCGGTCGGCACCATGCCATTGGTCGTGTAACGAATCGTCACGCCCGGCGTGGCGCTCGCGATGGTGACGATGAAATTCGTGTTGTCGAACCAGCCGCGTCCGGGCGTGAAGTTGAGGTTGTTCACGAACGCGTAAGTCGCGCCGCTGTTGAACGTGCCCGGAGTCGGAGTGGCGAAATAATGGTTCGTCAGACCGAGCACCTTGTTCTCGGCCAACTCCGCGTAGATGACGAAGTCGCTGTCGGCCAGGGAGAAATTGAGCCCGTGGAACGCGAGCACGTTCGAGCTTGTGAGCAACAGGCCGAGTTGGCCGGTCAGGTCGATGTCCTCGAACGTGAGCACGCTCACGGCAAGACGGGATGCTGTGGCGGTGGAGTTCCACGACGGCGACGCGGGCGCGTTGCGCCGCGCGACTTCGGTGCCGTTGAGGTAAGCGATAAAACCGTCGTCATACTTCACTCGCAGCGTGAGCGACGAGAACGCCCCCGGGTCTGCAACCTGGAACGGCAGGCGAACGTAAGCCGACGCGTTGCGGTTGAGCATGTTCGTTTGCACGTCGGTCACAATGAGCGGGCGAATGCTGCCGCCGCTGGCGCCGCCAACCGGTAGCGAACGGACAGCCAGCCCTCCGTTGACCGTGTCCCCGACGAGTCGGAACGCGAACGCGTTGAAGCCGCCCCACGAGCCGGCCGCCGCGTAGAACTCCAGCTCTGATCCGCCGCCGCACTCGTAGAACACCAATCGCACCGCGTAGCTGCCCGCGGCCAGGTTGAATGTCGCCAGCGTGTCCCCCGGCCCGCGTGGCGGCGGAAAACTGAACGTATTGGTCCCGATGACGCACCGGAACCCGTCGTCGCTGTTCACGCCGAAGGTCCAGAGACCGCTCGAGGGAATCATCAACGTCCCCGTCGCCTCGGTGACGAAGTTGTTTTCGTCCACGTTGATGGTGAAACCGGGAAACGTCGCGTCGCCGCCGAAGTTGGCGCCACTTCCTGTGTTGACGTAGTTGATGACGCCGCGGTTCTCCTGGAACACGGCGGCCTGTTGCGAGGGATTCGCAATCACCGAGTCCGCGGTGCCGAGGTCGCACACGCCCACGTTTGCACGAATGTTCTTTACGGCAAAGCCGGCGATGGAGTTTTCGTAGCCGGCTCCATTCGTCCCCGCGCGCCATGCCGAGTCGTCGAAGGCGACCGCCGTCCACATCAGCCCCAACGTGCTGTTGGAGGGCACGAACACGCGAGCCGCCGACGTGTTCGAGACTAGAGCCGTGACCTGCACATTTTGCCCAATGCCGTAGGAGACGTTGGGCAACTGGTCCGGGAACGGATCGAACTCGCTGGCGAGGCTTACGTCGTCGGGCTTCACCAGCGCGAGGTATTCACCCCCCGCGGCGAGCTGGAAGTTGGCGTGCAAGGGCGCGCCTGCCACGGCGCGATTTTTGCCCGAGGCGAAGACAATCAGGAATCCATTGGGCGCGAGATTCACCGCGGGAAAGCGCCACTTGGTCAGGTTGTCCGGCGAATCGGTGAGGAACCAGCCGTCAAGATTCACGTTGGTCGCGCCGGAGTTGAAGAGCTCGATCCAGTCGGGAAACGAGCCGTCTTCGTCCTGAAGCCCGGACGAGTTGCTGGCGACGAATTCCGTGATCGTGACCGGCTCGGCAGCGCGGGCGTCCGCCTCAAACAAGGCAATCAGCGCCAGAATGCATAGCTTCAGACACCGCCGCGCGCCTGCGGATACAGGAGACTTCATCGAGCAATAGGAATTCGCACGGAGAATAGCAGATCCAGTTGCGAAATCCACTGAATCGTTGCACCGTGAAGCGTCGTCAAACTGTCACGATCAACCGATACAATTCCAGTCATGCCCCGGGACCGACTCCAACGGCAACGATTCGAGCAGAAATACCTCCTGACCGAAGACCAGGCTGAGGCGGCGCGCGAATTTGTCAGCGCCCACCTCGAACTCGACGAGAACGGCATCGGCAAGCCGCACTACAGCTATCCGGTGCACAGCCTTTACCTCGATTCCGGGCTGCTCGACACTTTCTGGGCGACCATCAACGGTGACAAAAATCGATACAAACTCCGCCTTCGCTTTTACGACGATCACCCCGACACGCCCGTCTTCTTCGAAATCAAGCGCCGCCTGAACAGTTGCATCCTCAAGCAGCGGGGCGGGGTTCGCAAGGACGCCGTCCCCTGGCTGCTCAATGGACATCTGCCCGAGCCGGGCCACCTGCTGCGACCCGATCCGAAGCAACTGGTCGCCATCCATCACTTTCTGGAACTGGTCGAGCAATTGCACGCGGCCCCGACCGCGCACGTGGCCTATCTGCGCGAGGCTTACGTGGATCCCGTGAACGACGGGGTGCGGATCACTTTCGACCGCGACGTCCGGGCCGAGACGCGTCGCGCCCCGATTTTCCACACACAGATGGATAACTTTTCGCAGCCTTTCGGTGACGCGGTGATTCTTGAACTGAAGTTCACCGATCGTTACCCCGACTGGTTCCGCCGGCTCACCGAACGCTTTGACCTGATGCAATGCGGCGCGGCCAAGTACTGTGAAGGCCTGGGCGGTTTGCCCGAGTTCAACGTCAGCCACGCCGCGGATTTTCGCGGCGCGGGCGAAGAGGATGTCGAGCTTCACAGCGGCCGGCGGATCGAAATGGACTGAGTGGCGGCTGCGTCCGTACAGCCCCGGAATCGAAGCTTGACCCGTTCCGGCGGATTACTTAATCTCGGCCCCGTTCTACGTCGTACTGTGGGGATCTACGGCGTGGACGCACCTGACGCGTTGTTTCCCTGGTGCGACGCGAGACTCCCGCATGGAAGTCATGGAAGATTCGTTATGGCCAGCGGAAAAGTGAAATGGTTCGACAACAAGCGAGGATTCGGATTCATCCTCCAGGACACAGGACAGGATGTCTTTGTGCATCACTCCTCCATCATGGGTAACGGCTACAAAACGCTGCAAGAGGGCGAACTCGTCAACTACGAGCTCGTAAGCAGCGATAAGGGACCCAAGGCGGAGCGAGTGCAGCGTGCGCGGCTCTAGGCGCCCGCGCGGCTTGTTGGAGTGACCTTGGCCGGGGCGCGTTGCGCTCCGGGGCGCTGCTTTTCTACGGGTGATAGTGTGGGGGCAAAGAAGAGCGGGTGAGGTGTCGCTTGATCCGGACCGGAGAAGGGGCGCGTTTTCCCGGAGTTCAACACGGAATTCCCCCGGAGCACCCGGAAATTCAAAGCTCAAAGGAAGGCCCAAATGCCAAATTCCAAAACCGGACCGCGTGCGCGTTTTGAAGATTGGGTCTTGGAAATTGTTTTGAGCTTTGAAATCGCTGCTTCAACGCTCAATCCCCGCAAATCCTCGATGAACCTTTTTTCGGAGGCATTCCGTCTTGCGCGGAGGAGGGACTTCCCCAGACTTCGCGAATGGCCATGCACGACCTGACTGCCGTTCCGGACACCGACCCCATCGAAATCTATCGGCTGCGCGATGGGTTTTACGCCACGGACCTCGTGGCGGCGGCGCTGGTGCACTTCGATTTCTTTTCGTGGCTGGCAAAACGGCCGGCGGATTTGCCGGCGATTTGCCGCGACTTGCAAATCGCTGCGCGGCCAGCGGACGTCATGCTGACGTTGTTCGCCGCGCTCGGTTTCGTGGAGTCGCGCGACGGCGTACTCCACGTCACGTCGTTGGCGCGCGAGCACTTGGTGAGCTCGTCGCCGTGGTTTGTCGGGCCGTATTACGCGGCGCTCAAGGACCGGCCGGTGTGCCAGGATTACGTGGAGGTGCTGCGCACGGGCCGGCCGGCGAATTGGGGCGGCGCGAAAGCAGGCAAAGACTGGCACAAATCAATGGAGGACCCGGCCTTCGCCGACCAGTTCACGGCGGCGATGGATTGTCGCGGTGTTTACCTTGCGCCGGCGGTGGCGCGCGCGGTGGATTTCCGCGGCGCGACGCGCCTGCTGGACGTGGCGGGTGGCTCGGGCATCTACGCCTGCACGATCGTGGCGCACCATCCGAATTTGCGCGCTACCGTGCTGGAAAAGCCGCCGGTGGACGCGGTGGCGCGGCGCGCGATTGAGCGGCGCCGCTGCGCGGGCAAAGTGGACGTGGTGGCGGGGGACATGTTGCGCGAAGGCTGGCCGGCGGCGTGCGACGCGCATCTGATCTCCAACGTGCTGCACGATTGGGACGAGCCGGTGGTCAAGGAACTGCTGGCCCACTCGCATTGCGCGCTGCCGCCGGGCGGATGGCTGGTCATCCACGACGCGCACTTGAACGAATCCAAGACGGGCCCGCTCCCCGTGGCCCGGTATTCGGCGCTCCTGATGCACTCGACCGAGGGCCGGTGCTATTCGGTGGCGGAAATTGGCGGCTGGCTGGAAGCGGCGGGCTTTGGCGAAGTGCGATTCATTC
>DASTLJ010000200.1:0-8168 GCA_035715125.1 Verrucomicrobiia bacterium | reverse complement strand
CCTTCAGAATGGCGTGGCTGTTTTTGTCCGCGATGTAGATGTTACCCGCGCGGTCGGCCTGCGCGAAATGCGGACGTGAAAGCGCGGCAAACGCGCCGGAGCCGCCTTCAAACGACGGCTGCCAATAGCTGACTCCATCCGTTTGCCCCACGCCCGTGCCCGCGACCGTCTCGAGCAGGCCATAGGAATAAACCAGGTTGAGGAAACCTTCCGGCGTGGCAGGAACGTCCACCGCCTTGAGCCGGAAGAAGCCGGCCGGCCCCTGCCGCGTCACGCTCAAACTGCCGGCCGAGTTGGTCGCAAACCCATTGCGCGCCGGCAGCCACGGGCCGTCCAGGGCGTCGGCCTTTTCCACGGTGCAAACACCCGGCACGAGCGCATTGGTCCAGAAGAGGTTCCCGTTAGTGTCAAAGCGCGTGAGCCTCAGGTCAGCCGAAAAACTGGCGGAAGGCAGGCTGATGAGGGCGCAGCACAGAGTCGCCATGATGTAACTTCGACGAGTCATAGTTGACGCGACATTGTAACGCTCGTGCGCCCGTCCAGCAAATTTGAAAATGTCCGTTCACAAGGAGTCCCTTGCTAAAAAGTTGGAAGAGCCCAGGGCTTCAAGCCGCCGAATCCAGCGCGCCTGTGAGCAGCGCGGCGAATGCGCAACAGCGGGCCGTGCGCATGGGCGCGGCAACCGCAGAGTCACGACGGTGCACTCGCCGTGGACGCGCTCCGACGGCAATGAACGCTCACGACATTCCATGAGTCGTCCAACTGCGCAGCGCGGCGGCGCTGCAGCGGATGGTTAGCCTTTCCTGCGTCTCTTTCTGGCCGGCAACTGAAAAAGAGAATGAACTCCCTTCGGAGCACGCTGACGCTTCGGACGAGCCGGGGGACGTCCGAATCCCTCGTCTCGAATAAACGCCCGTCCTCTGCTGATGTCGCGTTCGACTCGCTCCCACGCTGCCGAGTCGTCCTGTGGGGGCGCTCGAAAGACGTCACCGACTCTGAGTAAAGCGGTCTGGCACTTTGGGCATGACGCGGTGTAATCCAGCGCCTGATAGCGGTCACCAACTCGCCGATGAGACGGTCGCTTGAAAACCTTCCGGCAATGGAGACAGACAAATGCTGCTGTCAGTTGTCGCTTCATGCGCGTGATGAAAGCTAACAGCTTGATACCAGTATTGCGCCCGGACCGCGGATTACCTGACTCCCAGTGTGCAGCCAACGTAAGCGACACCAGGTTTTTCCAAAATTCATCCCGGGATTCCGGGGACGTTGGGGCGGCCGCCTCTGAACGCCAACGGCGTTCCGGCCCAAAGCCCAGGGTTGGCGCCACGCGCCTACCCTGGGTAAATCGGTCGACACCTTTTCAACCCCAACGGGGTTGCGGCGACAGAACGCCGTTTGGACGCAACGCCGTCGGGGTTGACCGCTCCTGCTCCAACCGAACCCAGGGTAGCCTGCGGCAACCCTGGGCTGGAGGACAGAACGCCGTTGGCATTCCCCGAGAATCCGTGTGGCGCCTATCTCCGCCGCCGGCGACCCGCTTCTGCGGCAACGTGCGTCCACGAATCTCCTCAAGCCGCCCTCTTGCCCTGCGGGGCGGCGGTTCGCTCCAGCGCAATTCACGAGACGCGCCTCTCTCATCTGACCTGTGCCTCGCTTCCTCGATCTCTTGCAAGCCGCTTGCGAATCGCTGTGAGCGCCTTCTCGTACTCTTCAGCCGGATACAACTGGACGGCGCGCAAGTAGGCGGTCTCTGCATTAGTAAAGTCGTTCATCGCCAGGTACACATTGCCAAGGCTCGCGTGTGAATAGTAGTAACCGGGCTGCCGTGCGACAAAGTTCTGCGCAATGGAGAGCGCCTTCTGATTGTCCCCTCGGTCGAGTGCCGCGTCGATACTCGGCCAAACGCCCTCCTGAGTATCCTTGACAGCATTTTGCGGCGGCGGTGCCGTCCGAGTCTGGTAATTAGCTCGCCACGCACTCTGCCGCTCCCAGCGCAGCCAAGACACGTATCCGATGCCAACCGCCACAATGAGGACACCAACATACGCCGAAAATTGAGAGTGCCGTCTCAGGCTGCGCAACTCCTTCAGAATCTCTTGATTCGTGTCTTCGTTCATAAGTGGTGCGCCCAAATCGTTCAGGCCAGCAATTTGTGAACAACATTGCCGGCCACATCCGTCAGCCGGAAGTCGCGGCCCTGGAAACGATAGGTCAACCGTTCATGGTCCAGGCCGAAGAGGTGGAGCACGGTCGCGTGCAGGTCGTGAATGTCGACCGGATCGCGCACGACATTCCAGCCAATCTCGTCCGTCTCGCCGATGACCTGCCCGCCCTGGATGCCGCCCCCGGCCATCCAGAGGCTGAAGGCAAACGGATGATGGTCGCGCCCGGTGACCGTCTTGTAGCCGACACGGTTTTCGCCCAAGGGTGTGCGCCCGAATTCGCTGCCAAACACCACGAGCGTCGTGTCCAACAGGCCGCGCTGCTTCAAATCCTTCAACAGCGCGGCGATGGGCTGGTCGGACATGGTGGCGTTGAAGCCCAGTTCCAGGTCGAGGTTGCTGTGGTGGTCCCACGAAGCGTGATAGACGTTCACGAATCGCACGCCGCGCTCGACGAGCCGCCGCGCGAGCAGGCAATTGCGGGCGAACGCGCGGAACTGCCCGGGGCCGCCGCCTCGGTCGGTTTTGATCTTGGGGTCTTCACGCTCCAAACCGTAGGCGTCGAGCGTCGTTTGCGATTCCCCGCGCAGGTCCATCAGTTCGGGCGCGGCCGATTGCATGCGGAAAGCCAGTTCGTAAGACGCGATGCGGCTGGCGATTTCGGGATCGCGCACGTGCTGGTGGCGAAGCCGGTTCAAATCGTTGATCGCATCGATGCCCAGGTGCTGCATCTCGGCCGTGATGCCGGGCGGATTGCCGAGATTGAGCACGGGGTCGCCCTTGTTCCGAAACAGCACACCGGCGTAATTCGAGGAAAGAAAACCGTTGCTCCAAAGCTGCGACCCGCCGCTCAAGCCGCGTCCAGCCGTCAGCACGACGTAGCCGGGCAGGTCCTGGGAAACGCTGCCCAGCCCGTAATTGAGCCATGAGCCGACGCTGGGCCGGCCGAAAATCGGCGCACCAGTGTTCAGCATCAACTGACCGGGATGATGGTTGAACTGCGTCGTGCGCATCGAGCGGATGAGCGCGATGTCGTCCGCGCAACTCGCCAGGTGCGGTAGCAGGTCGGACAGCTCCATGCCGCACTGGCCGCGCGGGGCGAACGCGCGCGGGCTGCCCACCAGGACGGCGCTCTCCTTCTGAATGAACGCGAAGCGCACTTCCTTGGTGAGCGACTCCGGCAGCTTCTGGCCGTTCAACTCGTTGAGCTTCGGTTTCGGATCGAACAGGTCCATCTGGCTCGGACCGCCTTCCATGAAAAAGAAGATGCAGGCCTTGGCGCGCGGGGCGAAATGCGGAGGCGCGGCGGGACTTGCCGAGGTCGGGTTGCCGTGGGCCGATTCGGCGGCCAGAAGCCCATCGGCCCGAAACAGCGACGCCAGCGCCAGGGTACCGAGCCCGCTGGCAGCCGTCGCGAGGAAATCGCGCCGGGTCAAATCGATGATTTCACGAGGGTTCATCGTGTCAATGTTCAGCTCTTCTGCCTCGCAAACCGCGCGCGGACCAAGCCGATAATCTCCTCCGTATAGCCGGTTTTCAGCCAGATCGCGAGGCCCAAATAGGCCGCTGTCGCGACCGCCATCGGGACGAGCAGTTCGCCAAGTTTCAGCACGAACGTGCCGTGCCCCAGCCGCGCCTCCCACAGCGCCGCCAGCCCCCAGGCGATGCCGCCAGCGACGAGCGTCGCCCCCAGCAACGCCGGCAGGTGCCGGCGCACTTCGGCCATCTCGAGCGTTTTCAACTTAAGACGCAGCGCGTAGAACAGCAGCGAAACGTTGATGAGCGCGCTCAACGTGTTCGCCACGCCCAGTCCCGCCTGCCGCCAGCGCGAGACCAGCGCCAGCGCCAGCAGCGCGTTCACCGCGAGACAAAACATGCTGATTTGCATCGGCGTCCTCGTGTCGCCCAACGAATAGAACGCCCGCGCCAGGATGTTGACGAGCGAGAACGCCACCAGTCCGGGGGCCAGGCACACGAGGGCGCTTGCGGCGCGGGCAGTGGACGACTCGTCGAAAAGTCCGCGCTCGAACAGCAGGCGAATCATTGGCTCTGCCAGCGTCAGCAACAGCACTCCCGCCACCAGGTTCACGAACACCAGCCAGCCCACGCCTTGCCGCAGCGTCGCGCGAAACTCGGGATACTTCTTCTCCGCCGCCAGGCCCGAGAGCGTCGGCAGCAAATAAGTCGCCAGCGAAATTCCGAACACGCCTTGCGGCAGTTCCATGAGCCGCACCGCGTAGTTGAACGACGCCACCACGCTGCCATCCACCGCGAATGCGAATCCTTGCGTCACGAGCACGTTGATCTGAAACGCCGCCACGCCCACCGCGCCGGGAATCATCTGCTTGACGACGTGGCGCACCGTTTCGTCCCGCCAGGGCGAGACCCATTGGTAGGCGAAGCCCTCCGCGTGCAACAGCGGCAATTGAAAGATGGCCTGCGCCACGCCCGCCAGCACCACGCCGATCGCCAGTCCGAAAATCTGTTTCTCCAGTGGCCCTCCAATCCACGGCGACAGCAAGAGCACCGACGCAATCATCACCACGTTCAACATCGTCGCGCCCATTGCGGGGACGAAGAAGTGCCCGCGCGCGTTGAGCATCCCCATGAAGATCGCCGCCACGCACACCAGCAGCACGTAAGGAAACATCACGCGGAGCAACTCCAGCATCAGCAGCGTTTGCCCGTCTTGCAGGTCGATGTTCAACACCAGCGTCACACCGCCCAGCAGCGCGAGGTACAAGCCGGCCAGCCCCACGCCGACCCCGATGCCGACGCGCCCGAGGCGGCTCAACGTTTCCCGACCCCGTTCGCGCAATGCGAGAACCAGCGCCGCAAGGCTGATAAGCAGAATCCACGGATATCCGGCGTCCAGCAGGCGCACGAGGCGCAGCGTGTCGCCCGCGTTCGCGCCGAGGTGAAGCAGCAGGGAAATCCCCAGCACCCCAAGCGCCACCAGCGCCGTCGTGCTCGCGAAGAGGCCGGAGAGCACCGCGTTGGCCGCGCGCCACATCTCGGCGTCGCCGGCCGTCTTTTCCTTCTCCTTGAACACCGGGATGAACGCCGCGGAAAGCGCCCCTTCGCCGAGCAGGCGCCGGAAAAGGTTCGGCACCATGAACGCCAGTACGAACGCGCCCGCCACCCATTTGTCGCCCATGAACGCCGAGTACACCATTTCGCGCGCCAGCCCAAGCACCCGGCTGAGCATCGTGGCGACGCTCATTGCGCCCGACGACTTGAGCATTTGCGACATGCGCGCGGATTGTTCGGAGTTCGCGCCGCGCAGGGCAAGAATCCTTTGCGCGGCTGTCCCTCTTTGAGCCGGTAGGGCGAGGCTCCCGCAAAGCCGAAGCGACCTGGTAGGGCGAGGCTCCCGCCGAGCCGCAGCGACCTGGTAGGGCGAGGCTCCTGCCGAGCCGAAACTCGCCGCGAGATCACGGCTCCGCGGGAGCGTCACTCTACCGGGCCACTGGAATGCACCGGCGCCCTCCAGACAACCTGCCCCTGCGCCAACGGCGCTGCGGCCTCCAGCCCAGTGTTGGCGCGCTCGCGCTTACCCTCGGTCACGCGATACAGCGTTGCGGCAACTCTGAAGGAGTTGCGTCCTGGTCTGGGAGGCGTTCGTGCAGCAACCCCGTTGGGGTTGAGCCGTGCGCGGCCGGTTTACCCAGGGTAGTCCCTCCGTTGTCGGGCCAACCCTGGGCTGGAGGACGGAATCCCGTTGGGATTCGCGGTGGTCGCGTAGCGACCTCATGACGGTAGCCGTGGGCTTCAGCCCACGGAACCCCGGATCGGACGAATCGCGTCGCGGAGCGACGCATGAAAGCACCGAACGTGTGTTTCAGGCGTCGCTACGCGACGCGATCCGGTTTCACGACCGATCCGTGGGCTGAAGCCCACGGCTACCTTCAATGCCTCGCTCCGCGAGGCAGGAACCGCGCCGAATGGCCCGAATACCACGAGAGCGGCCAGGACCTGGCCGAGGAAGCGCGCCAGTATTTCATCCCCGATTTCTCCAACTGGAAGAACCACGACGCTTTCGAGCAAGCCTTCGACCGCCTCCTGCGCGACCTGGAGGCGGAGGAAACCCGGCCGAAGGCTCATTGACCGAGTAGCGCTGGCTTTCTATGCTCGGCACATAGGCACGCCCTACGATGAAGGGCGCGTCGGAATCACACGTGAAAACCAATGCTGAACACTGACATCCATACGGTCACCGAGAAGCATCTAGACGGATTGGTTCACGATGCTGTTTCGGAAGGCGATACGTTGGAGTACAAGGAGCAGCTCAGTCTTGGACCTGTCGAAGCGAAACTGGAATTTCTGAAGGACATCTCCTCATTCGCCAATGCGAAGGGCGGAGACTTGATACTCGGATTGAAGGAGGACAGTAATCATAGGCCGCTGCAGGCAGTTTCGTTGAAAGACTTCAACTTCGACGAGTGGCAGCGCAGGATCACCGATCTGTGCGTCGTTCATTTAGAGCCGAGGCTCCTCGGTCTGCAATTCCGGGAAGTACCGCTTAAGAAAGGTGGCTCCGCGATGGTCATCCGAATTCCTAAACCATGGGCGGGCCCTTACATGGTGAAGTTACGGGATGAGAACCGTTATTACGTCCGGGTTGGAAACCAGAAAAAGGTCATGTCGGTGCCAGAGCTTCGTTCGGCTTTTCTTTTGACTGAAACGGTCGCCCAGAAGATGCGGATTTTTAGGACGGAGCGGATAGCCAAGATCTCAGTTCATGAGACTCCGGTTCAGATGATGCAAACAGCGTCCGTTGTGATCCACATTTTGCCGCTTGTCTCATTCAGCCAAACATTGGAAGTGGATCTGCACAAACTACAGAAAGTGCCAGATCGCAGCGCGCCAATTTGGTATCGATCCGGCTATTCTCCTGGCTTCAATTTTGATGGCTTCATATGCCAGTCCAATATTGAGGGTCGAAAGTGCAACAGCTATCTCCAAGTATTTCGGAATAGCTGCATCGAAGCCGTGGACAATTATCTGCTCTATCCGCGCGGGAACCATAAACAGTTTGTGGAGCAAGATGAGTCAACGATCGCGGAAGCCATTGAGCGATTTTTGGAATTGCTTTATGAATTGTATGTGGATCCGCCGTTCTTTGCCATGCTGTCATTCTTGAACGTCAAGGGATATTCCATGTATCGCGATCCGATGAAGTTCGACGGAGGCGAAGTTGTGGACAGGGACCACCTCGTATTCCCAGAGGAAATGGTTACCAGCCACAACGCCGATTGCTTCAAGCTGTTGAAGCGAAGCTTCGACATGCTTTGGCAAGCATGTGGGTATGATGGCTCACCGAATTACGGCCCCGATGGGAGTCGCAAAGGCCCGGCTCGTGGCTAACGGCGTTCGTATGACTCTCCTGCCGACTTTTCTATCGCAATTGGCGGAGGCTCGCAAGCCGGAGGCTTGCCTGAAATTAGCCGGGGGTTGAGCGCAACGACACCCCCGGTGCACGGCGCAACGGTTCCGCACCCCGGAGGGGTGCCAGAACATCGCGGCAACCCGTTTTCTGCGACCCCTCCGGGGTCGTGTCGTTGCGGACGCGGTCCGGGGGTGTCCTCGCGCTCCTCAACCCCCGGCTAATTTCTGTCATCCCTCCGGGATGTCAGGCCGCGGTCTGCGCCCTCAACCGAAGATGATAACCGCAATGAACGCAAAGAACACAGAGATGGAAAGGCATCTCTTTTCTTTGCGTTCTCTGCGTTCTTTCGCGGTTAAAAACTCTTCACCGCCTACGCCGGTCGCGCGCGGTTTCGGTAGTGCAGTATCCTGAACTCCGCGTTGTCCGCCAGTTGCCCGGCCAGCTCGAACCGATCCTCGAACGGCGGGAAAAACGCGTCGCCCTCCACGCGCCGCTTGACCAGCGTGAGGAACAAGTCCGAGCAGCGCGGCAATGCCTGCGCGTAAATCTCCGCGCCGCCGCAGATGAACATGTCTTTCCCCTCGAACGCCGGGTCCGAGGGGTCGATTGCTTCGAGG
>DASTLJ010000199.1:0-17484 GCA_035715125.1 Verrucomicrobiia bacterium | reverse complement strand
TCGAATCGGTTCGTGACGCTCACGAATTCGTTGCCGGCGGCCGCAGAATCGCGAGCTTATAGACTGGTTACACCGCAGGCACCTTGACTGCCAGACGGGGTAGGGACTGCGCGCCGCGATGGCCCCGCCCGCGCGCAGCGCGGGCGGAACTGTGACTGGCAGCCGCTGCGCCAGCGGGGACGTGAAGGGGTCACCCATTCATGACAGTCGAAACTTTTGTCCTGGAGTTGACACCATTGAACTGCCGTTGTCCCACCCCGTGTGCGACAATGGCCGCATGATGAATCGAGTAAGTCTGTTGGGTCAACCAATGGCAGTGCCGGTGCGAGGCGGTGCGGCACGTTCGGGCCGGTCGGTTTTCCCGCCGGGCTTTGCGGCTTGTTGTGGTTCTTCCGGGATATTCCCAGATGATTTTTTCCCTCGTCAGCGCCGGATCAGTATTCGCAAGTGGTTGAAAATCAACAACAAGACTTTTAGCCGTTCAATGTCGCGGTTCGCGAGTATGGTGCACCGACTCAAGCCAGAGGCATTTGCTGCGGAGTTCCAGACGTCGGTTTGGTCTGGCCAAAGCCGCACGCCGCTGCCAACGTCGCACTGCTTGCAAGCAAACATTCGCATGCCCCAACGCATCATCGTCCTCGCGCTGTCCGTCGGCCTCCTGGCAGCCGCCGGCGGCCGGGCGGCCGCCGGCAGCGGCTCCAATTCGCTCCAGTTCGGGTTCGCCGGCCCGGAAAGTTTTCCCATCGATCCCTTCATCACGCAGCTCCGCGCGGCGGACATTGACGGGGACGGACTGATCGACCTCGTGGTGGCCAACAACTCCCGCTCCAAGATCACCCTGCTCTACAACCAGACCGGCAAGACCAATCTCCCGGCGGCGCGGCGGCTGGCCCAGGCCAGCCGCGATCTCAACGAACTGCCGCCCGACGCCCGGTTCCGCATCGACTCCATCGCCTCCGAGAAGCACATCGCGTCGCTGGTCCTGGAGGACCTCAACGGCGATGAGCGGCCGGACATCGCCTACTACGGCGAGCCCAAGGAACTGGTCGTGCAGTATAACCAGGGCACCAACGGCTGGAGTTCGCCCAAGCGGTTTCCGATCGAGGACGGCCAGATTTCGCCCAACGCCTTGATCACCGGCGACCTCACCGGCTCCAAACGCACCGGCCTGGTGCTGCTGGCCGAGAACCATCTTTGGTGGATCGCCCAGAACGCCGACCACACCCTCAAGGAGCCGGAGAAAATCCCGTTCACCGGCCAGCTTAAGTCCGTGCAGGTGCTCGATATCGACGGCGACGGGCGAGATGACCTGCTGGAAGTCAACTGGGACAATCCGAACCCATTCCGCTTCCGCCTGCAAAACGCCTCGGGACAGATCGGGCCGGAAATCCACTTCGCGCTGTCGCCCATTCGTTCCTTTTGGGCCGAGGACCTCGACGGAGACCACAAGACCGAAGTGATGACCATTGCGTTGAAATCCGGACGCGCCGCCGTCTCGCGGTTCGTGCGCAAGCCGGCCGAGGCGCTCGCCGGCGCATTCAAAAGCGGGCAGTTCCAGGTGCTGCCGCTCAACAAGACCACCAAGCCGCGCCGCGGCTTGGCATGGGCGGACTTGAACGGCGACGGCCTTCCCGACCTGCTCGTCGCGGAGCCTGAGAGCGGACAAATCACGATTTCCCTGCAGCTCCCCGACGGCTCGCTGCCAACAAGCAAGACCTTCTCCACGTTCACCGGCGTCAGCGAAATCGCCGTCGCGCCAGGGGCCGGCGGCGTGGCGGAGGTGTACTTGCTCAGCCCTGACGAACGGCAGGTCGGTGTAACCCGGTATGATAAGCAGGGGCGCCTCCCTTTCCCAACGGTCATCCCGATTGAAGGCAAGCCGCTGGCGATGGCGCTGGGACCGCTCCAGGCCGGCGGCCCACCCGCGCTGGCGGTCATCGTCGATCAAGATGGGAAACGCTCCCTGTTCGTCCGCGGCGCGGACGGCAAGATCCGGACGCAAAAACTGGCCGAAAGTTTCAAGTCGAACCCGACCGGCATGACATTCCATGACGCGAACCAGGACGGTCTCGCCGACCTCGTCGTGCTCATCCCCTACGAGAAGATCAAGATCCTGCTCCAGGTGCCGGGCAAGGACTTCGAGGAAGCCGACATGGCTCCGCCAGGCGGCGCCGCCGAGCAATCGCAACCCTGGATGAGCACCGCGGACGTGGACGGCGACGGAAAACCCGAGCTGTTGTTGGCGCAGAAGAATTTCCTCCGCGCCGTCGTCGTCAAGGCCGAAGCCGACGGGAACACCGCGACGAACAAGACGTGGAGCTTCATCGTGAAGGATCAAATCAACGGCGCCGCGAATAACTCGCGCATCGTCGGCGCCGCCGCCGTGAAGAACGGCACGAATGCCATCGCTTCGCTCTTCCTCCTCGACGCCGAGCGCAAGGCGGTGACGCTCTCCGAGCGCGATTCCAACGGCGTCTGGCAGGTCGTGAAGAACCTGCCGCTGCCCTTCACCGAGTTCACCGAACTTCAGCCGCTGGCACTGGGCGGCAAAACGCCGAACAGCGTCGCATTCCTCGGCACGGTCGCCGCGGGCTGGCTGGCGCTGGACGGCCAGGCGTGGGACTTCACGGAACTCGACGGCTACGAAACGCCCATCAAGGACGCCCGCCTGAACGACGTCGTCTGCGGCGACCTGAACCAGGACGGACGCAAGGACCTGGTCTTCCTCGAAACGGAGAAGCACTATCTGGACGTCGTGGTTTTCGACCACAATAACCAACTGGTGCCGGTGACGCGCTGGCAGGTGTTCGAGGAACGGACCTTTCGCGGCCGGCGCGGGGGCGATCAGGCCGAGCCACGCGAAGCTCTCATCATCGATGTCACGGGCGACAAGAAGAACGACCTCGTCGTCGTCGTCCACGACCGCATACTGGTCTATCCGCAGGAGTGAGGGTCGTTGAATCGTGAATCGTTAAAACGTTAAAACGTTGAATCGTTAAATCGTTGAATCGTAAGTGCATCAGTATTCAGCGGCATCCCGAACACGATTTAACGTTTTGACGATTCAACGTTTTAACGTTTCAACGATTCAACGAATGTTCACTTCCCCCTCTGTGTCACCAGCGCCCCCATCGCGCGTTGCAATCGCGCCAGCGCCACGGAGTAGGCGTGGAGCGCTTGCACATAAACGGTCCGCGCTTCCGTCAACGCCGTCTGTGCGCTGAGCACGTTGAGCTGCGTGTCGGCGCCGGCTTCGTACCGGGCGCTGGCAAGACGCAAGGCCTCGGTGGCCTGCTCGATGACCTTCTGTTGCGAGTCGAGCACTTCGCGCGCCTCGACAAACGTCGAGTACAGCGCCCGCACTTCCAGTTCGATGCGGCGGCGCGCATCCTCGTAATCGATCCGCACCCGCTCGTGCCGGGCGCGAGCCTCTTGCACGCGACCTTTGGTAAGCTGGCCGTCGAACAGGCTCCAGTTCATGCGCGCCCCGGCTGACCAGCCGTGGATTTCGCTCGTGAGATCGGGAGTGAATTGCCGATTCTGGACTCCGTAACCGGCGAACAGCTCGAAGCGCGGAAAGTAATCGGCCTTGGCCGTATCGACGCCCTCCTTGCGGAGCTTTTCGGCCACGCGGATCGACGAAAGCTCCGTGCGGTTTTGGAGCGCCAGCGCCAGCGCGTTGGGCAGTTCCACTTCGGCGCGCGGCGCGTCGAGCCGGCCCGTGAGCGTCAGCGGAAGGTCTTCCGGGACGCCCGCAGGTACGTCGTATCCGAGTTCGTTCGCCAGACGCTGCTTGGCGATGCGGAAGGCGTTGCGCGCGCGGCTGAGTGGCGGCCGGGCATTCGCCAATTCCACGTCGGCGCGCAATACGTTGAACTGCGGGACGGTGCCGGCTTCCTGCCGGCGGCGGGTGTCGTCGAGTTGTTGGGTAAGCAAATTCACGGAGGCTTCACGCACGATGATTTGCTCGGCGGCCAGCAGCGCGTCGGAGTAGTAGACGCGCACGTTGAGCAGCGTGTCAGCCAGCGCGGTCTGGAAATCGAACAGCGCCTGCTCGCGCAACAGCCGCGCGCTGCGCAGGGACGACTGGAGCCGCCCGCCGTCGTAAACGGTCTGGGCCACTTCCAGCCCAATGTTCCAGCTCTGGTCGTTTTGCTCGAATACGACCGGAAACGGCGTCGGCCCGCTGACAGACGGCGAATCGATGAACCCCTGATCGATGGCGCGGTATTGGCCGCCAGCCGCCAGGCGCGGGAGCGCCACCGCGCGCGTCTGCACGGCGACAGCGTGGGTGATTTCGAGATCCTTTTTCGCCTTTTGCAGAGCGGCGTTCTGTGCCTCGGCGATGCTCAGCGCGTCCGCGAGCGACAGGGGTCGGGTGAGCCAGGCGGGGAGGCCGTTGGTGCCGGGCGGCGCATTCGTGGAAGGAACATCAGCGGCGAGGAGGGGTTGAACCATCGCAAGCAGAGCGCAAGCGAGGAGCCGGATGAGACGGTTGATCATAATCGGCGGCTTCGATGCGGGGTTCGAAGCGGCGCGATAGTAAAGGCGGCCGCGGGGGCTTGTCTATTCTCACGGAAGGACTACCACGCGGTAGAAGCACTGCGGGTTCGTGGCAGGGACGGTCTGTGATGCAAGCGGGCCGTCGGCAGTGACCTCACCGCCGAGTTCAGTCCATTCGAGTTGGCTGAGGGAGAATTTGCACTGCACACGGTAACGCGCCCCGCGTTCGGCCAGCCAGATGAGCCTCGCTCCGTCGGTGGTCAACTCGATCGCCCTCAACAACGGTGTGGCCTGCACGACGGCCCCGAGCCTCACGGTGTCGGCACGAAACTTTTTGAATTCGCGGATGCGCAGATGCTTGGCCTCCTTGCCGTCACCATAGTACAGGGTCGTGCCGTTGTCGCTGATGAGCTGGAACGGCGTGTTGGTCGTCCACACGCCGGACGGCACGCCGACAATGCCTTCGACGTTGAGTCCCGTGAGGTCCGCGGCCCTCTCCCGCGGCGGATCCGCGGGCTTGCCGCTCCAGGTGAACAGGCGGAAGTCCGCCGGGGGCGGCAGGTTTGTGCCGCCGCCGGGAGGACCCGCGACGATGAGATAATTCGTGCCCGCGCCCTCAATGCTGCGGATGGCGCGGCCGCCGAGGTTGAGCTCGATGGGCGTGCCAAACACCGCGCTGCCGGGCGCCCCGCGGTTGGTGGCCAGCATTGTGAAATTCAGGACCGGCACAATGAGGGCCGTGACCCGGTTTGTCGGCGGCTGAAGCGGGGCGCGGAATCCGACGTAGGCGGTCGTGCTGCTGCCGGGCGCCATGCAAAGCCCCTCGATGTTGAAGCCCGAGCCGTCGGGCGATTTCGGGTCAACGCCAACCGCGGCACTGCCCGCCAGACCGTAATAGTCCGCCCCCTTGCCGTGAAGATTGCGCGCGTCCCAATCGAGCAGATCGAGCTTGAGGAAATCATAATGGCCGAGAACACGAAGGGCAACGTTCGAACCGCTGCCGGAAAGGTCGGTGGCGAACAGCCGCCCGCGATTGGTCCGCTCGGTGGCATTGAAGGCGTGCGAATGGGAGCCGATCCAATAGAGGCGGTTGCCCACGCGCGTCGAGCCTTCGATGTCCACTTCCTTCGGCGTGCCGTCGTCGTAGAAATCGGTCAGCGCCAGGAACGGATTCACATCGAACCCTTTGGCGGGGGGCCCGGAGCGGGTGCGACTGAAGACGCGCAGGGTCTGGCTCTCGTCGTCGCCGACGAGCATCCAGTTCGAGTCGATGGGAATGGCGGTCGAGGCGTCGCTGACATGCGTAAGCCAGACCGTATCGGGACGGCCGGGCGCCGAAGCAGCGTAATGCAGCACGCCGATGCCAATGAACGTCCCGTCGTTCACGTGGATTAGGATGTCCGAGTAGCCGACGCCCACTGGCTCGATGTCGAGCGTCCACTTGCCGCCGGTAATGTGCTTGAGGGCGAGGTTGGTGTCCGGGACGACGGATTGGTTCGTGCTTGTGGCCGTGACGACCAGCAACGAGGCGGGAGTTTCCTCGTCGCTGACGGTAAAGGTGACCGTCGGGTTATCCGGGTCGCCGATGACATGCGACAACGGGACCAATCTTGAAATGCGCGGCGCGGTGCGGTTCACGGTGCCTGGCGTCAGGATTGAGCCCGGCGGCAGGTTCGAGCTGACGTTGTGCAGGTCGAAGATGGCTGAATCGCTGTTGGTACCTGCAAGGTCGCCGACCATCCACGCGGCGGCGGAAAGCGGCACAGCGTTTCCAGGCACGCGGCTGGCGGCGTCAGGCGTGAAGCCTTGCTGGGTCAGGTCGACGCCGCCATAAACCTGCGCGCCGGTCTCGCGGTCCGTCCAACCCACGGCGTCCATGATAACGGCATCCTGAGGCAGACCTTCGAGAATCCCGTTGTCGCCGTTATCAAGATCTGCGCCTTGTGGAATAGAGGTCGGACAGCCCACCAGCAGCAGCGAGAGGCTCTGGTTGTCCAACACGCCTTGAGCGGTACCATTCGTCAGCGCCTCGACGACCGTTGTGCCGGGTCCGAACGCATACGAGTTGCTGGGCGAGGCGACGACCAGGAAGCCGTTGGTGCCGAAGGCCCACCCTGAGAGATTCAGCGAATACTGGATTTCTCCGGCGTTATCGGACTCGCCTTTCACCGCCAAAACGTGAAGGTTCGTGATTGCCATGCCTGGCGGGCCTTTGAGTTCGAGATACTCGAACGGAAAGTCGACGCCTGGCGGATTGACCTTCGCTTCGCTAAGTATCACCGGGTCGTTTTCGTACACCGCCACGTTCACCGGCAGAATGATCGTGTTGGTCGGGTAACGCAGCGGGTCGCGCGTGCCGACAATGGTGTGCGTGATCAGCGCCCGCAGGGGCGACGGGCCGGCCAGCCGGTCGTCCGGCACGCGCACCGTGATGCGCTTGGGGGCCGTGGTCGTGAAGACCAGCGTGCGCGAGTTGGTGAACGTGCGGCCGTCCGTGCTGATCTGAAGCGGAAATACCGCGTCAACGCGCGTCGTCACCGCGCCGAACGGGGTGACCGCCAGATTGATCGTGTAGCTGTCCCTCAGCCCGCCCTCGACGACGACGGTGGAATTGCTCGATTGTTTGATGAGCACGGCGGGCGGGGGTCTGGCGCGAAAATTCGGGCCGCCGAGGTGATTCAACACGGCCCGCGAGCGGGTGCCCGGATAGGTATTTGTGATTCGGGTGGTGCTGGAATTAGGGCCGAGAAACCAGCGCGGGGGGGCGCCGCCGAGGTTGTCGCTGGCGACCCAATGCGTGCGGTCCCAGCCGTTGCTGTCGCCGTTGCGACCGATGTAGCCCGGCGTGAAAGGCAGCGGGACCACGGTGCTGCCCGCGGGGGCCGAGGCCCCGTTGCCAGGCGCAGTGTCGCGGCGGAAATTGATCCGTCCGTAGGCCATGTCGCCGGCACCGTCACTATCGAGTACGCCCACGGCATCGAGGATTATCATGTTGCTGGTTACGGACGAATCCAGCTCTCCATCGTCATCCTGATCGAGGTCATCGCCGATGGAGGGCGGATTCGGTGTCTGTACGAGAAGAAAGGTGCAGGATGGGTTCTCGAGCTCGGTCTGTCCGCCTTCGCCCCGGTGACGCATGGAGCTGGACGAACCGCTGCCCCAGCCGTCGCCTTTGTCGGAATTCGTCACGACGGTTGCCAGCGGGTTTGGCGTGTAACGGTGATTCTTCTGGAGCAGGACGAGATATCCGTTCTGGCCGACGCGCAAGCCGGAGAGGTCAAACAGGTCCTGGATGGTGCCGGGATTGCCGTTGGCGTCGCCTTCGACGTTGAGCAGCCACATGCCCGCCGGAAGGAGGCTGTTCGGTGTGCCGCGCAGTTCGATGTACTCGTTGGTCGAGTCGGCCAGCGGCGGGTTGAAGAGGATTTCGTTGATGAGCAGGTCCGCGCGGGCACGGGAACCGGCCATGAGCACGAGAAGCCCGCAGAGCCAGCGAAGGACCTGTCCGGACTTCATGCGCGCAGATGTGGGCACAACTCAGCGACTGCCGCGGCGGCGGCAAAGCTGCGTGTTATCGGCCTAATGAATACCGCCGAAAGAAGCATAAGTCAAAGCCGCATCGGGTGATCGTTCGGGGGCATTGGGACACCCGCACTTCCGCTTTTGGGAAGGAGCGTGGCTGTGGCGAAGCCCCTTCGAACCGTACGGCATTGCGATATCGGCTTCCTACCTACGCTGTCCCCGTAGCGCAGACAGCCCTGTCTGCTGTTTCGCCGACTGCCAGTCGGCGAGGGCCAAGTTTGCCAACCAACGGTCCGTTCGTCTCGCAGCCTCGCGGGTTGGCAACCCGCGATGCAGCAGGCTGGTCAGCCTGCGCTACGATTGCCAAGCCCGATTCGACGCCCGCTGAGCCTGCTTCGCGCCGCTGTTGACGTGGCTGAGACAATGCGTGTGTTACGATGCGCTCTCTCAGGTGCCCCTTTTTGGCTTTCCCTTCAAGCGGTGCAGCGTCGCACGCCTCGTTTCACGCTCGGACTCGCGCCTTTTTATTGTTTCGCGCTTGTCGTGCTGCACTTTCCCCTTCCCGACGCCGAGCAGGACTTTCACCAGGCCGTTCTTCCAGTAGAATGAAAGCGGCACGAGTGCGTTGCCCTTGATGGAAGCCAGGCTGAAAAGTTTTTGAATCTCCGAGCGGCGCAGGAGCAGTTTGCGAACGGCTTTGGGCTGGTGATTCTGCAGATTTCCAAAGGCGTACTCGTCGATGTGCGCGTTGTGAAGAAAAGCCTCACCTTGCTCGATGTGCGCGAAGGCGTCGGAAATTTGTCCCTTGCCGGCCCGCAGAGCCTTGACCTCGGTGCCGTGAAGGACAATGCCCGCCTCAAAAGTTTCGAGGATGTCGTAATCGCGGCGGGCCTTCGGATTGGTGAGGATGTCGGCCATAAGAGAAACCCGCCCGATGGACCGACTTCTGGTTGTGACTTTCCAGCGGCCCGAAAGGCGTGAGCACGACAGGCACCCTGCCTGTCTTCGGGGCTTCCGGCCTCAGACTGCTCCGCAAGTAAGCCGCCCGCACTGACGGGCTGGAAGCCTGCCCTGCTAGCTGCTCTTGCGACGCTTTTTGCGAACCGGTTCGACGAGTTCGATTTCCTCGGGCATGTCCCAGCCCATTTTGTCGTCGATGAGCTCGCGCAAGGCGATGTCCGCTGCGCCCAGGCCGGCGGTCTCGCGAAACAGCGGGCGGCTGACCGCGCCACCGGCTGAGTTGAGCTGGCGCACGCGGCGCGAAATCAGATTCACCAGCACGTTGGGGTTCCCGACTTTCGCCAGGGCTTGTCTGCACAATTCGCTGTTCACAATGATGTTTCAGTTCGATCTTCGATTCGAGCGCGCCAAAATACCGGTCCGCCCTGCCGAAGCAATAGAAAAAAACAGTTTTTGCGCATGCGGGCATGCGGGGCGCATGCTGGTTTGTTGCAATTGGCAGCCGCCTCTCATTAGCACCCGGCTTCAGCCGGCTGTGAGAGTTGGCGTCAGTGGCACAACCGCTTTAGTGGTTTTTCGGCGCTTGCAAACCGCTAAAGCGGTTGAAGGCATCCGGTCCCTCGGTCACCCGCCTGAAGCCGGGTGCTAATGAGAGGAAGTGAATCCGAGACCTCACCGTGTTTCGCGCGGACTGCGGACCGTAGCCGAAGCGCAGCGGGCCTTGATCTTCTCCCAGCGTTGATCCCAATCGCGCCAGTCGAGCGCCCACGATTCGCCGGTGAGCTTTTCGCGGGCCGCTTTGAGGAATTCTTCGGTTGCCTTGATTTGCTCCTGGACGGTCTTTTTCTCGCCCCACTTGGCGTAAGCTTCGAACAGGGAGAGACGGTTGCCGGGGTATTCGGGGCAAAGTTCGGCGGCCTTTTGCAAGTGCTGGCGGGCCTTGCTGCGGCTGCCGATGCTGGTCGGCCAGCCCGGAGCGTCGCGATAAAGCACCCCGAGGGTTCGGTGCCCGCCTGCAAAATCGAACTTCGGGTCGAGCTGGATGGTCGTTTTCCACGCTTCCTCCATCTGATCGACGAGCTTGATCGCGCCCAGGAGTTTGGTTTGGGCCAGCTGGCCGTAGTTCAAGCCCAGATAGTAATGAGCGGCGGCGGATTTCGGATCAAGCTGGATGCCCCGGCGGCAGGCGTCGATGCCTTCGTGGGCCAACGCGGCGCGCTGGTTGTCATTCGTGGAGAGATCGGCCAGGTCGAACGCAGCACGGCCGAACTCGCAGGCGGCTTCGACGCTGTTCGTTTCTTTCTGGTATCGCGCCCTGGCTTCGTCGTAGAGTCGCTTGGGGCGCGAAGCGATGGAGGTGACCCGGGCGACATCGTCGGCGGCGCAAATGCGGGAAGTTCCAAGTTCAAAGCTCAAAGCCCAAAAGAAGAGCCAAACTGCAAAACACAAGCTCCACGTCGCCCGGTACTGGCCGCGCGCGAAGTTGATGGGCTGCCGCTCGAAATGGAGCTTGAAGGCTGGAGCTTCTTTTGAGTATTGAGCTTTAAGCTTTGAGCATTGTCCGGCGCTGCAATTCGTTATTGCCATGCTGGAAGGGAAGCCTACATAGTCCGGTTGTGCAACTGAACCGCAAAACGGCCTTGCTGGCGGCGCTCCTGCCAGCAGTCGTGCTGTTGGGCGCGGGTTGCAGTGGCATCAACACGTCGCACAGCGTGTCGCCCGCCACCTTCCTGCTCCCCGGTTTCTTCGGGCAGGCGCAGCCTCAGGTTGCCCCGAGTGCCGAGCCGGCCTGGGCGCCCGCGGCCGGTCCAGCGCAAGCCTTCCCGCCAGCACACTGATTCTATGCGATTCCCCCTCGCGTTGACGGCGAAAATCGCCGCCCACATCATCAAACACAAGCTCCGTCGGACCCCGAAGTTTGCAATGGTCCTGCAGCTTGAACCGTTGCACACCTGCAATCTCACCTGCACCTGTTGCGGGCGCATCCGCGAATACTCAACGAGCCTCAAGGACATGGTGCCGCTGGAGAAGTGCCTTGAGGCCGCCCAGGAGTGCGAAGCGCCGATGGTCAGCATCTGCGGCGGCGAGCCGCTCATTTACCCGAAGATCGAGGAACTGGTGAACGGCATCCTCCGGCAAGGCCGCATCGTTTATGTCTGCACCAACGGCATGTTCATGCGCAAGAAGATGAGGGATTACCTCGCCAGCATCTATTCGCCGGCGCTCGAGCCGAAGCTCCAGCAACTGCTCGACGAGAAACTCATCACCGCGGAGGACGCCCGATCCATCCGCAATGCCGACGATAAGGCCCGCGCCAAGGTCGTCATCAGCCCCACGTCCTGGATGTACTGGAACGTCCACATCGACGGCCTCGAATACACGCACGACCTCATTGTCGAACGCGAAGGCGTTTTCAAGGAATGCGTCGAGGCAATCAAGATGGCCAAGATTCTTGGCTACCAGGTCGCTACGAACACAACCGTGTACAAGGAGACCAACGCGCAGGAGATCGAGGAGATGTTCAAGTTCTTCTCTTGGCTCGGCGTGGATGGCCACACCATTTCGCCCGGCTACGATTACGACGCCGCCAAGAAAGACATGGTCAAACGCCTGGCCAAAAAGCCGGAGGACTTTTTCCTCACCCGCAGTATGACACGCGAGAAGTTCGCCAGGATCGAGGAATGGGGCCGGCTGTTTACCATCTTCGGCACGCCCGTCTATCAGGAATTCCTCGCCGGCAAGCGGGAATTGACCTGTGCGGCGTGGGCCATCCCCACCTACAATGTCAAAGGCTGGAAAGCCCCCTGCTACCTCATGACCGACGGCCATTACGCGGGCTACCTCGAGATGCTGCGCGAAGTGAAGTGGGAAAATTACGGCGTCGTGGATGGCAAGGCACGCGATTCGCGCTGCGAAAACTGCATGATGCATTGCGGCTACGATCCCAGCGGCGCCCTCGGCACCAACTACCAGCGGGGCGACAATTGGAAAAACGTCAAGTACAACTTCGGCGCGAGACCCAAGCCCTATGCGCGCGGCCACGAAATCAAAGCCTTCAATGGCGCCTCCGTTGGCAAAGGTCACCTCGCTGAGGCGAAGGCCGCGATCAACTCGTCTGCCGGCAACGGCAGCGGCTCCTGCGGCTCCGGAGACACCCGTCAACGCGACGATTTGATCGCAAAGCTCGCGGTCAAGAAGCAAACGTAATCGGCCATGCGGCTCACGCTAGTTGGCGCCCGACGTGGTAGGCGTGCAATAGTCTGGAGTTCGGTTTTCAAGCTTTGCCTCATCATCGTCCCCATCCCCGCGCTGGTCCTTCCCCTGATTTACCTGGCCGTGCGGAAGCGCTGGGATTCGACTTTGCTGCTTTACGGCTCGGCAGCCGGCATCATCATCGTTTTCATCCTGGTGATTGCGGCCGCTTGTACCGGATTGCGCCGGCTGCCTATCCTGCACGACGACAAGCCGCCGACATGAACAAAACCCTTTTCCTCTCCCCGCCCAGCTTCGACGGCTTCGATGGCGGCGCAGGCTCGCGTTACCAGGCGCGGCGCGAGGTCACTTCGTTTTGGTACCCGACCTGGCTCGCGCAGCCTGCCGCCCTCGTCCCCGGCGCCCGCCTGCTCGATTGCCCTCCGCACCGCATCGGCCGTTACGAATGTCTCCGCATCGCGCGAGACTTCGACCACGTCATCATCCACACCAGCACCCCATCGTTGAACAACGACTGCAAGGTGGCTGAAGCCATCAAGGCGGAACGCCCTGACACCTGCATTGGTTTTATCGGCGCGCACGCGGCGGTCCTGCCGGCCGAAACCCTCGAGGCTTCCCGCGCGATCGACTGGGCCGGCGGCAAGGAATTCGACTTCACGTGCAAGGAAGTCGCGGAAGGCCGCGACCTCTCGACCATCGATGGGCTCAGCTTCCGCGACCGCTCCGGCAGTTTCATCCACAACAAAGAGCGTGAACTCATCGCCGACATGGACTCGTTGCCCTGGGTTGCCGACGTCTACCGGCGCGACCTCCGGATTGAAAACTACTTCATCGGTTACCTGCTTCACCCCTACTTGAGCCTCTACACAGGCCGGGGCTGCCCCGCCCAATGCACCTTTTGCCTCTGGCCCCAAACCATCGGCGGACACCGATACCGCGTCCGCTCCGCCGACAACGTGGCCGCCGAGATGGCCTACATGAAGCGGCTCTTTCCACAGGTCAAAGAATTCTTTTTCGACGACGACACTTTTACCGCAAATCTCCCGCGTGCCCGGGCCATTGCGCGCAAGCTCGCCACCCTGGGCGTCACCTGGAGTTGCAACTCCCGCGCAAACCTCGACTTCGACACCATCCAATCGTTCAAGGACTCTGGCCTTCGCCTGTTCCTCGTGGGCTACGAAAGCGGCAGCGACCAAATCCTCCGCAACATCAAGAAAGGCGTGACGACCGATCAGATGCGCCGCTTCACTCGTGCGTGCCATCAGGCCGGCGTCGTCGTCCACGGCACGTTCATCCTGGGTCTGCCCGTCGAGACCCCCGACACCATCGAGCAGACCATCCGCTTCGCCAAGGACCTCGACCTGTTCAGCATCCAGGTCAGCCTCGCCGCGCCCTACCCTGGCACGGAACTCTTTGAGCAAGCCCGGCTCAACGGCTGGTTCGGGAGCAAGGACAAACCGGGCCTCGTGGAAGCCGACGGCTTTCAACAAAGCGCCCTCGAATACCCCGGAGTTACCAAGGAAGAAATCTTCGAGTCCGTGGACCGCTTCTATCGGGCCTACTACCTTCGTGCGAAACCGATCCTCCGCATCATCAAAACGATGCTTGAAGACAAGGACGTCTTCGTCCGCCGCTGCCGCGAAGGTTACGAGTTTTTCAGGAGCCTCCGGCAACGCAAGGACGACCTGGCGGCAGCGAAGCAGAGGGCTTCCACCGTTGAGCCTGCGCACGCCTGAGATCATCCTTCACCCTAAATCCGGCAGTTGCGGTTGGAGCAAAGAACGGAAACCACAGATGAACCGAGGGCGGCTGACGCCGCAACCAAAGTATATAACCACAAAGAACGCAAAGAACGCAAAGAGTCTTGAGTGAAAGAAGGCTTTTCTCTGCGTTCTCTGCGATCCTTGCGGTTAAAAATTTGTGCCGACTGCACAAACTTTCACAGTTATTAGTATAGATGTACACAGAACTTAGCGAAGAGAGTTTCTTCCTCAAAGGGTGAACCCGCCCGCCGTCGCAGCGCCTTCTTATCTGTGTTCATCTGTGTCCATCAGTGGTTTCAACTGCTCTTTTGAGTATCACTGGGCTGCCAGACTTGGCTTCACGTCGCCGGCACGAACCGTTGGAACAGCAGCGCCAGCCCGAAGAGCGCCGCGAAGATCAGCGCCACCAGCGTGTTGCCCTCCCACACCGACAGCCAATCCACAAGTGGAATCCCCGCCAGCAACCCCGACACGGTCCGCCCGACGTTGCGTTGCGCCGCCCAGAGCGACAGGCGCAGGCAGCGCACCATCCAGATCAGCAGGAGCGCCGACAACCACACGGCGCGCCATTGATTCTCGCCGAAGTTGACGATCCCGGCCAGGACGATGGGCGCCGCCAGAAACAGGCAGGGCCAGAAACTCAATGCGCCGCCGCCGGTCTCGCGCCGGGCAAGGTAACTCAACCCGACGATGTAGCTGGCCAACGCCAGCGCGCTCCAGATGGCCTGGCCGTTCAGGCGGTCGCTCGGGACCGAATTCGCCGTCACAACCAGGAAAAACCGGCACGCCGCCATCAGGACCGGCGAGAAAGCGAACATCTTGTGGACCGCGTCATACACCAGGATCGACAACGTGAGCAGCAGCGCCAGTATCATCGTCACCTTCCCGAACAGAAACAGGCTTGCCAGCCCCACTCCAAGCCAGGCGAACCCCCAGCCCCACACCGCCTCGACGCGAATCGCCCCTGAGGGAATCGGCCGTTCAGACCGGTGTTGCTGGTCGAATTGAGCATCGAACGCGTCGTTCAAATACATTCCCCCGAGATACAGGCAAGTCCCGCCCAGGCAAAGCAGCGCAAACGACTCGTTGAGGCGCGCCCCCGCCAGCAACCAACCCGCAAGGCAGTTGGACCAGACGGTCGGCAGGTTCGAGACGCGCCCGAGGATCAACAGCGTGCGGAGCATGGCCATGCGGGGCGGAGCGTAGGAGGCGGCACGTAAAACGTAAAACGTGAAACGTGAAACGTGAAACGTAAAACGTGAAACGCGAAACGTAATGCGTGATGCGTGATGCGTGATGCGTGAAATGGAAGACGAACTAATGGACCCATGCCGCTCCACGCATCACGCATCACGGATCACGCATCAACGCTTCGCCATTCGCCCTTACGTTTCACGTTTCACGTTTCACGTTTTACGCAACCTTTCTACACCAGCCCACGCTCTCTCATCCTCCCCAGCGTCCACTTATACTCCGACACCAACTGCTCCAGCACGCTCCGGTTCTTCAGGTCGGGAGGCATGACCTCCCAGGTGTAGGTCTCCATCTCGAAGTGCGTGCAAATCGTCGGATCGCGTTGCACGAGGTCCAGCACGCCGAGCAAGTGGTCCTGCGTGTTGCCGAAGAGCTTGGTCGGCGGACTGTGCAGCGGGATGTGAAAGTGAATGCGCCACTCAGTCGATTGCGGATGGGCAATGGACGATTTCGCACCGAGCGCCTCATCCAGATCCCGATAGCGCACGAGCGATCCGTCCGCCAGACGCTCCACCACCTGGTGGAGGTAAGTGTCGTCGGTGAAGGCGGCCAGGGCCGCGCGCGTCTCCGGCGTGGCAATGACCTTGAGGGCGGAACTGAGGTGAATCTTGCTGAGCTTGACGCGGTGTTGGCGCAGGCGGCCAATGGCTTCGGCGGGAGGCTCGAACTCGACGGCGAGGTGGCAGCAGTCGTAATTCACCCCGAGATGCTCGTCGAGACGCAGATCGCCGGGGCGCTGCGCGCGCAACAGTTCGAAGAATTTCACCGTCTCCTCGCTCGTCTCCAGCGTGCACAGCGGTTCCGGCTCCAGGCCAAGGTGAAGCTGCTTCCCCGTCGCCCGCGAGACCTTCTCGATGTGCTCGACGCAGCGCCAGAGGTTTGCCGCCGCTTCGTTCAACTGCCGTGGGTCGCGCATGAATTCCTTGAACGACACCGGCACCGTGCTCACGCTTCCCTCCACGCCGGTCGGCACCAATTCGCCGAGCAGGTCAAAGAGCAGGTTCGTGTAATCGAGCCGCTCGCGTGTCGTCCAGTCGGGCGCATAGACCTGCTCCTTGACGCGGGTGCCGTGGAATTTTCCGTAGGGAAATCCATTGATGGTGAAAACGTAGCAGCGCTCGTGTTCGAGCCATTTCTGGAACGCCAGCAGCGCCTCAGGTTGGCTCATCTGCCGCGCCGCCTGCTCGCTGAGCCGCAAGCCGATCGCATAAGCTTGCCCGTGCGCGACACGGTCGCGCACAGCAAGGGTATGTTTCTGGAGGGCATCGAACGTCTCCTCCCAGGTCTCGCCGCGGTGTATGTTCGTGCAGTAGGCGAGGTGCAGGCCGTGCTTGAGCTTCATCGAGCGGCAGTGTTGCGCCGGCCAGGCGGGAAGGCGAGTTTTCAGTATTCAGTATCCAGTATTCAGTGTTCAGTCTCCTGTCGAGTGTCCGATGACCCTGGCCCACTGAATACTGATTACTGAATACTGATTACTTTTTACTCCCCCGACCCCTGACCAGCATGGCGACGGCCAAAGATAAGCTGCTCCATTTGCTCGGCGAGGCGCTGCGCGACGGCAGCTTCGTCAAGTTGACCCTCGGCGCGCATCGCGGAAGCGATCGGTCGCTCAGGCAGGTCATCGCCCGGCGGGCCCAACTCCGCCAGGGACCGCGGCTCTCCATCGTCTGGCGCCACGCGACCCGGGACGTGACGAAGAACTTTCCGGACGACGAGGCCATCGCACTGCTCGCGGATATTGTGGGCCGGGAATTCCATTCCGCCCACCTGTTCACCACACGTCTGACGGCGCAGCTTGAGTTCCACGAAGGCGGAACTGCGCGCCTTGTCGAAAGCAAACCAACCCACACCGGCGCTCCAACGCGGTCGCATGACCAGCCCCGGCGGCGTCTCGTCGACCCGCAGAGCCCGTGGCTGCACGCATTAGGCGTCACCACCGCCCACGGCACAGTGGCCAAAGGAATGGAGCCGAAGTTCAGGCAGATCAACAAATTCATCGAAGTCCTCAAGAGCTTGCTGGCTGAGGCTTACGGCCGGCAGCGTGAAGGCGCGAACGATTCCCAATCCGCAATCCGCATTCCGCAATCCGCAATCGAGCTGATCGACATGGGCTGCGGCAAGGGCTACCTGACCTTTGCGGCCTGCGAATGGCTTCAGCGGGCCGGTTGGAACGCCAGCATCCTAGGAGTCGAAGCGCGGGCCGAACTGGTCGATCTCTGCAACCGCGTCGCCCGGGAAAACAACTTTACCCGACTCCGCTTCGAGACCG
>DASTLJ010000198.1:0-4797 GCA_035715125.1 Verrucomicrobiia bacterium | reverse complement strand
CGACAGGCTGCGGGTGACCAATTCCAGAATCGCGAAGGCCACCATGAAGAAGATGGCGCAGGCGACGGTGACCTCCAGAAGGGTGAATGCGCCACGCGGGCGCCGAGGGGCCGGTTTCGAGGCTCGGAAGCCGGAGACTTCGAGCGCCAGACCCCGCTCCCGCTTACGACCTTCGACACCGGACTCTCGACTCAGGAGTTTCATCGCGCCTTGAATTTGTGCGCGTCGGTCTCCAGCTCCGGCAGCCCGGTGACGACTTCCAGCCAGAGGTTGCGCCGCTCGTTCTGGTCGGAGAGCAACACCACGCTCATCTCGTCGGAAGTGCCGTTGGGGTAGAAGCGCACACGGGCGACAGAATCCAAGGTCCAATCCTCGCCGTTGACACCCAGGCCCTCGATGACGATTCCAGCGGGCAGTTTGGCGGAGAATCCCCCGCCACCCCCGCCGGTCCTGGCCGCAGGCCGGTATTCGTCCTCGCTGGTCGTGCGTTCGTGCTGCAAGTACCCGGGAGAAGTCCCGCTGCCGGATCGGCCAACCTCGAACACGCCATCGCCCGGCCGGATGATGAGTTCCGTCGTCGTCTGCTGAAGGATGGCCATCGCCCGGGCGTGGCTGCAGGCTTCCTGAATGTCCTTTACCGCCCGGGTCATGCCCTTGCCACCGTCGACGGCCGTCCGCACGAAGGGAACGCTGATGGTCATCACGATGGCCATGATGGCGACGACGACGAGGAGTTCCAGGAGCGTGAAGGCGCTGCAACGTGGTGCGTGTGGCGTGGTGCGTGGTGCGTGGTGCGTCAAGTGTTTGGCTGCGCGCGTCCCCTGCTGCTTGACGCAACACGCAACACGCAACACGCATGTTAAGCGCGATGTTGTCGCCATCTGTCGCACCGTTTTCATCCGCGATTCAAGCTGCTCGTAATCGCAAACATCGCCGACAGGATGCTAAAGAGCAACCCGCCCACACCGATGGCCATGCAAATGATCATCGCCGGCTCGATCAAGTTGGTCAGCACCCGCAATTGCGTCGTCAATTCATTCTCGTAAGTGTCGGCGATGTTCTGGAGAGCGCCGGGCACGTCGCCGGTTTCCTCGCCAATCTTGAGCAGGTCGAGCATGAGCTGCGGGAACAGGCCGCTACGGGCCAGCGGCTGCGCGATGGTTTTGCCGTCAGTCACCGCCTCGCGCGTCTGGGAAATGGCTTCCTTGACGATGACGTTCGGGATGATTTCCTCGGTGATCTTGAGGGCAGTGAGGACCGGCACGCCGTTGATGAGCAGCGTCGAGAGCGTGCGGGCAAACTGGCCGAAAATGTTCAGGCGGATCACTTTCCCAAGCACGGGTGCGCGCATTTTCCAACCGTCGATATTCCGTTTACCCTCGGCGGTGGCCTTGTAGCGATTCACGAGCACGGCCAGAGTGGCGATGACACTGAGCATCAGCCACCAGTAACCGCTGAACGCGTGGCTCACGCCCATGAGGATCTGTGTCGCCGGCGGCAGGGGCACGTTCATGCCCTCGAAGATCATCATGAACTTCGGCAGCATGAAGCTCATGAAAAAAATCACGATGACCACCCCCACGCTCGCCACGATCGCCGGGTAGATGAGCGCCGAGAGGAATTTCGACTGCACTTCGGCGAACCGCTCGTAATGGTCGGCCAGGCGCTTGAGCACGTCGACGAGCGCGCCGGATTGTTCGCCCGCCTGCACCATGTTCCGGTACAGGTCGGTGTAGATGTGCGGATGCCGGCTCATCGCAATGGAAAGACTTTTGCCTTCCATCACATCCTGGCGGAGATCCTTGCTGACGTGCGACGGGATGCCCTTGCTCTCCAGGTGGCTCATGCTCTGTAGCGCGACAGTCAGCGGCATGCCGCACTTGAGCAGGTTCGAGAGCTGCCGGGTGAATGTGGCCAACTCGGGGAGCTTGGGTTTGCGCTGGCGCTGGCGCCGGAACGCCGCGGGCATCGCCGCCGCAAAGCCGCCGCCCTGTTTGGTCTTGTCGACGGTCCCGGCGACGGCAACGCCGGCCTTCGAGGCGTCGATCATCACCGGAAACAGCCCGAGCCTTTCAATCTGTGCCAGGGCCGCGGCGCGGTCCGCCACGTCCAACACCCCTTGCACGACCTCCCCGGTCCGACGGCGGGCTTTATACGCAAATTGTGCCATAGGCGTGCAAACTACTTAACCACTTGACCCGGAAAGTTGCGAGGGCAAATCGGGCAACTCTTGTAACGGCAGCAGAACGGGTTGCTGAACCCGATTTATCAAACAGCGCCAGAAACGCTCTCAGCCCGTAGCCGCCGACGTGAGGAGGCGGATGGACCCGCCGGAGAAACGAGTCCGCCTATCCATGACGCCGGTAGGGCGAGGCTCCTGCCGAGCCGTGCTCAAACCGGAAGTTTCGGCTCGGCAGGAGCCTCGCCCTACCGGGTCAAGGTGAAGTTGCCCGGCCACAGGCCGTCGTTTCTCCTCACGTCGGCGGCTACGGCGGCTATGACGGACCCGGGCGCACGCCCTCCGCCGGCATCCGGACCGGCCCCCCGATGGCTTCATTGGCGCTTCCCCGCCGGTAGCCCTGCAAATCCAGCGTCACGTGCGCGTAGCCGATTGCCCGCAGCGCCGACGCCACACGCGCCGCGGTGTCGCCTCCGAAGAATTTCGCCATCTCGGCAGGGCCGACTTCAATGCGGGCCAGGGCAGGGCCAGTTCCGAGTTCCGGGTTCCGGGTTTCGAGTTGTACAGCGCCGTCGAACCCGGAACTCGGAACCCGGAACCCGGAACTTAGTTCATGATGCCTCACCCGCACGTCGTGAAATCCGAGGTCTCGCAGGAACGACTCCGCCCGTTCGATCATCGCGAGCTTCTCGGGCGTGACCGGCTCGCCGTAAGGGATGCGCGAGCTAAGACAGGCCATTTGCGGTTTGTCGGCGGTGGGCAAGCCAAGCTGCGCGGAAAGTTCGCGGATTTCTGCCTTGGTCAGCCCGGCCTCCTTGAGAGGCGCCCGCACCTGGAACTCGGCGGCAGCCTTCGCACCGGGGCGGAAATCGCCCGTGTCGCTGGCGTTCTCCCCATACGCAATCACCGCCAGGCCCTCTGCTCGCGCGATGGGCGCCAGGGCGTCGAACAGCTCGTGTTTGCAGAAGTAACAACGGTTGGCCGGGTTCGCCAGATAATCGGCGTTTTCGAACTCGGCGGTCTTGACCACGCGGACAGGAATCTGGAACCGGGCTGAAATCTGAAGCGCCTCCGCCAACTCGCGCCGCGGCAGGCTCGGCGAATCGGCGATGACGGCCAGCGCCTTGTCGCCAAGCACGTCGAAAGCCACGCGCGCCAGGAACACCGAATCCACCCCGCCCGAATAGGCCACCAGGCAGGAGCCGAACGAGCGCAACAACTCGCGGAGCCGATCCAGTTTGCTGTCCGTCACGGTGCCAGCGTGCCACCCATTCCGGCCATTGTCGAGGCGGGAAACCCTTGGGCCCGTGAACCTGGGCGGCTACAAAGTAGGGCAGGCGTCTCGCCTGCCCCGCGCCGAAGGTGCGTCCCCGATTGGCCGCTGCGCGGCCAGGGCAGGCGAGACGCCCGCCCTACCCTAAACTTCCCTGAATACGCTCACCACCGCATCCATCTTACTTAGCAGCAAAACGATCCCGCCATCCCGCCAATTGCATTGCATTGCGCGCTGGGACCGGGAAGAATGTTGTGCTGGAAGCGACACCCGCGGGCCTGGCCTGGCGGAACGCGCGAGAACTGACGAATGAAGTTGCTCATCATCATGCTCGTGATCGCCGGCCTCGGTGGCGGCGGTTACTACTATTACAAGAACGGCCCCGGCAGGAACGGTTCGCTCCAGCCTGCCGGCCGGCCCACCACCGCCCTCGTCGAACAACGCGACATCCGTTTCGAGATCAGCGCCGCGGGAGATATCGGGCCCGCCGACCAAGTATCCGTCCGCCCTGAAATCAACGGCCGCATCGAGGAGTTGCCTGTCGACTTCGGCGACAAGGCGAAGAAGGGCGACCTGCTCTGCCGCCTGGATGACCGCGACCTCCAGATCGAGCGCACACAGCGGCTCATGGAAATCGACGGCGCCAAGCTGCAACTGGAGAAAGCCCTCCGCACTCTCAAACGGCAGAAAAAGCTCTTCGACGAGCAATTCGTCTCCCAGGAGATCTACGACGATGCCCGCACCGATCACGACCTGGCCACCAACACGCTCGTCCGCGCCGAGCAGGCACTGCGGCTCGTGGATGACCGCCTGCGCAAAACGCGCATCCTGGCGCCGTTCGATTGCACCGTGCTCACACGTCCCGTCTCCCTCGGCCAGACCGTCTCGGGCTCGGCCGGGTTCAATTCCGGCACCGAGATCATGACCATCGCCAACCTCGGCGAGATGATCGTCAACGCCCACGTCAACCAGGCCGACGTCGTCCGCCTTCAGGAAGGCCGCTCTGTCGAAATCCGCGCCGAATCCGTGCCCGGCGTCAGGATGACCGGCATCGTCGAGCGGATTGCGCCGCAAGCCGTGATCAAAAACGGCATCAAGGGATTCTCCGCCCGCATCACCATCAAGGAGATCGACCCCCGCGTGCGCCCGGGCATGCCCGCCGTCCTCAGCATCCCGGTCTCCTCCGCGGACAACGTCCTGTCGGTGCCGCTGGCCGCGGTCTTCACCGAAGGTGGCGACCGCTTCGTCTTCGTGAAGACCAACGACACGTTCGAGCGCCGCCCGATCACCATTGGCGCTTCGGATTACTTCAACGCCGAAGTCCTCGACGGCCTCAGCGTCGGCG
>DASTLJ010000197.1:0-2945 GCA_035715125.1 Verrucomicrobiia bacterium | reverse complement strand
TATCGACGGTCGCTCTGTGTGGGTGCGCCGATGCAAGGAGATATCGAGGCGTACATCTCGGATCTCGGTGGTGAGGACAATTGCAGTGCCGCCGAGCGCTCCATCGGGATAACAAGCATCGCAAGCTCGCGCTGCTGATCGCACCGACCTCGGGCCACATCGGCAGCCGCAGCAGCAAGCCCATGAGGATCTTCACCACCCCCGCTTTAAGCTTGGAGTCCATCCGCAGCCTTGATCCGGAGGCCGGCTTCGAGGGACGAGCCCACCAAGGAGGCGCTGCCGTCGGAGGCGCAATCATCGTACCCGAGGGACGCTGGCCGAGTTGGGCGCTGCCGCCGGGGGAGGCATCACCGAATTCTACCTTGCGCTCCTCGGTCCAGCAGCGCCAGCCATGCCAGCTGCGTGATTTGCTCTCGCCCCGCGACTGATCCACCGCCCGCGGCATCGACTGATTGATGTCGTTGAGTTGCCTCATCCAGTGGATGGCGTCGTCAGCCATGGCGGTAATCAGGTTCCAGCCCGGATTGCTGAGGAACGGGTAGATCTGCGTGGTGTTACGGAACAGGTTGGGTTGCCACTGGCTGGTGTCGCCGCCCACGAACCCGTAGAAGTACTCGAAGCCCGTCCCCATCGGCCATTGGCCGAAGGGTCCGGTCTGGCTCATCTGCCAATCGGGCGTATTGTGGTCTTTGCCGAACCAGGCGGTCCGGTAACCGTTGTCGAGAAGGATCCGGCCAATCGTAGCGTTCTCGGGGCCGATGATCCTGTTGCCGGGAAAGCCCGTGATCCTCGCCGCACTCGCCTTGCAATACGTCGTCGACGGCGCGCGCGGCCTGGGAACGTAGGCTCGCAGCGCCCACCGGCTGGCGCGCACACCCTAATCTAGCGGCTGGCTTTCATCCCTCGCTCTAGCAGCATTCGGAACATCTCCGACCGGGTGACGCCTTCCTTTTGCGCCAAGCGGTCAATCTCGCGTCGAAGCGCTACCGGCAGCCGAATTGTGATCGTCGGATCGTGGCCTGTGGCTGGCCGGCCGCGTCCTTGTTTTTTTGTCTTACGCATATTGCGTTCTTCACAATTTTGTGTAAGACACAAATAACGAAAGTCCATTGGAGAGATGCAATGAACGCGCTGGCCGCGTTCGAGCGGCCGGCGCTGCCGGTGGAACTTAGGCTACAGCTTGCGACCAGCTTCGCAAGTGGCGTCAAAGGCACCGGCGGAATAGGCGTGCAGCCCCGGCACGGCGGTGGAGATCAAAGGCCGACCATTACCGCCTGGGCGCGGGTGTGGATTAGCACGAGCCGAGCAACTCGACGGCTCGGGCGCCAATCACGACGAAGGCCTCACGCGCTTTTCGGGAACGGAAATGGGATTCGATAGAAAGTTGAGTACAGCCGAAGTTACAGCTGCTGTTGAGCGCGCGTTCGCGCGCCAGGAAGGCCGGGAACCAAGGTTACTGACACTAGACAATCCCGTCATTGGCGAGCTCGCGTCGCTCGAAACCATGGAATATGAGCTGCGGCGTGACGCGGCTGCGGCGGGGCTTGGAATCCGGGTCTCGGCGCTCGACAAGCTGGTCAAGGGCTGGCGGGCGGCAACGGAGGAGGCAAATGCGGCGCTGCCGCACTGGAACGTTGAGCCGTCAGCCGAGCCCGTTGATGGCGCGGCGCTCCTCAATAATCTGCAACAGGTTTTCCGCCGCTACGTCGTTCTACCGAAAGGCGCCGACATCGCCCTGCCGCTATGGGTGCTGCACGCATGGACCATGGACGCGGGCGATATCTCGCCGCTTATGGTGCTCGTGTCGCCAACAAAACGTTGCGGTAAGACCAGCGTGCTCATTCTCCTTTACTTTCTGACACCGCGCTCCGAACTTTCGAGCAACATAACTGCATCCGCGCTGTTTCGTTACATCGAAGATGTGAGGCCGACGCTTCTCATCGACGAGGCCGACAGCTTCGTGAAGGACAATGAGGAGTTGCGCGGGATCTTGAACTCCGGCCATACCAAAGCTGCCGCCAACGTGATCCGTAACGTCGATCATAAGCCGCGCCGGTTCTCGACCTGGGCGCCGAAGGCGTTCGCCACGATCCGCACTCTGGCCGACACCCTCGAGGACCGCGCCGTCGTGGTGCGGCTCCAGCGCAAGCCTCCCGGAGCAACGGTCGAGCGCCTGGGTCGCCGGGACAACGCGGACTTCGCGGCCTTGCGTAGTCAGGCGGCTCGTTGGGCGGCCGATAACTTCGACAAGCTGGCCGATGCAGATCCGAAGATGCCCGACCTGAACGACCGCGCGGCCGACAATTGGCGCCCGCTGCTGGCGATCGCCGACCTTGCGGGCGGGACCTGGCCGGAGGAGGCGCGCCGGGCTGCCTGCCTGCTTTCGGGCGAGGAGCAGGATGGCGCCATCGGTGTGGAACTGCTGCGGGATATCCGGTCCGCCTTCGGCGACGACGATGTTATCCGCTCTTCCGACCTTGTGGCCAAGCTCACCGCTGACCCCGAGCGCCCTTGGGCCGAGTGGAAGCATGGCCGCCCCCTGACGCAGAAACAGCTGGCTGGTCTGCTAGCGCCCTTCCACATCATCTCGCTCACCGTGCATCCGCCCGGGCTGCCGGACGGGAAGGGCTACCGCCGGATCGATTTCGAGGAGGCGTGGGCCGCCTACTGCCCCGGCCACAACACCCCTTCGCAGTCTTTTCAATTTCGAAGCGTCCAAACGCCCTAATGCCGATGAAGCGGGCACAACTCGCGATTTTCGAAGCGTCCGCAAAGATCTTCCGGACGGCTCGAAAAACGCCCACTTGTCTTACAGCCACGGGGTTTGGACGTTTGGACGGTGTGGCTGCTCGACCTCAACAGAGAAGCTTGTTGACGATGCCTTCGAGGCCGAGCCGTTACGCGTACTGATGGAACCCGATATCCCGGATCGTCCCGGTGCCTGT
>DASTLJ010000196.1:0-5403 GCA_035715125.1 Verrucomicrobiia bacterium | reverse complement strand
CTCGTCAACGAACGCATCATCGAAAACGCGGGCATGAGCTGGACCGAAGTCCCCTACGCCGACGTGAAATCGCGCAAGGACGTGATGCAATTCTTCGGCGACAAATACGGCGACACCGTCCGCGTCGTCCAAATCGGCGGCAAGCCCGCGGCGCTGGACGGCTATTCGATGGAACTGTGCGGCGGCACCCATACCCGCGCGACCGGCGAGATTGGGCTGTTCCGCATCGTCGGCGAGGGCGCGATTGCCGCCGGCGTGCGCCGCATCGAGGCCGTCGCCGGCCTCACCGCCTATGATGTGATGCGCCTCGACCGCGAACTCATCAAGAACGTCGCCGGCAAAGTGAATTCGCCCATTCACGAATTGGAAAAGAAGATCGAGAGCCTGCTCGCCCAGCAAAAGGAACTTGAAAAGCAAGTCAAGCTGGCGATGCAGCGCAACGCCTCGAATGCCGCCAGCGAACTGCTCGGCCGCGCGCAAACCGTGAACGGCATCCCGCTCATCACGCACAACCTCGGCGAGGCCGACGGCGATTTCCTCCAGGCCATCGCCGATTCGCTGAAGGGCCGCTTCAAAGGCGTCATTGTCCTCGGAGGCGTTGCGAACGACGCTGTGTCCCTTGTGGCCGCCGTGACACCCGATTTCACGGCGAAGGTGCAAGCGGGCAAAATCATCCAGACCATCGCCCCCATCGTCGGCGGCAAAGGCGGCGGCCGGCCCGACAACGCCCGCGGCGGCGGCAAGGATGCGAGCAAGCTCGACGAGGCGCTGACGAAGGTGAAGACGCTGTTCGGATGACCGAGGGCTATTGTTTCCGGCGTCGAGCCCTGGGCGCAGACGATTCCCGCGTTGAGCGGCTTGACGTTTTCAGGCGTTCTGAAAGTCGAAGTGTTCGTTCCAGGATCGGAAGAACCGCGATGTCTTTCTCCCGGTTAGCGGCACGCTTGCTCGCGATGACGCGCCGCAGCGGAAGGATGCGAAGTGGCACGCCCTCCAGTGTGCCGACGCGGCATCGCCTCCATTCTGCCTCGAAGGATCGAAGGCCATTTGGCTGAAACACCGCATTGACCTGGGTGCAGTCGCTCAACTCATACAGCGTCCGCGCGCGAATCGTGCCGCCGAGGCGCTGAACGATGGTGAGCAAGCGCACGTATTGTCGCACCGGGAGGCGCACCCAGAAGTCGTAGTCCACCGTCATCAGCGGCGCGCCCTGCTCGATGGCCGCCATGGCGCCGATGAGGATGAAGTCTATTTCCTGCTCGTGGAGCGCTTTAAGGAAAGCGCCGAGCGGGCTGTCTTGAGGCTGAGGCGGCATCGCTCCTCGGGTGTCATGGCAAAGAACAGCGCGTGCTGCCAGAGTTCAGCGTCATCCAGCCCGCGAGCCCCGCGCAGCTTGCGGTAGATTCGGGCGGCAAGGTCATTCGATGGGTTGTTCTTCACCGGCACACCGGGACGATGCCTTCGAACAAACCGACGGGCAAGTCACCAAATTGCTGTGCCGCCGGTTGCACCCAGGCTTTACAGGCCAACAGATGTCGTGTTGCCTCTTCACATGCGCATTCTGACTCGGGCGGCCTTGAAACGGCTGGCCGTTTTATTCGCGATTGTCGGAGCGCTGATACTCTGGTCCTGGTGGAGCATGATCCGGATGCCTCTGAAGAGCTTTCGCGGCCCGCTGCCGGCGCTCACGCTGGAACAAGGCGCTGCTCGCGATGTGTTGCGCCGTCACGTCGAGAAACTGGCCGGCGAGATCGGCGAGCGGAACGTGTTCAAACCCGATAAGCTCCGGGCCGCCGCGGACTACGTTGAAGGTGCCTTCACGAACGCGGGCTACAAGGTGAATCGCCAGGCCTACACCGTGCTGCGGGAAACCTGCCATAACCTGGAGGCCGAACTTAAAGGCAAGTCGCGCGGCGAGGAAATCGTCGTCGTGGGTGCGCACTACGATTCCGTGTCGGGCAGCCCCGGCGCCAATGACAACGCCAGCGGAGTCGCCTCCGTGTTGGAATTGGCGCGCGTCTGGGCCGGACGCGCGCCCGCGCGGACGCTGCGCTTCGTCGCTTTTGTCAACGAGGAGCCGTCGTTCTTCCAAACCGAACAGATGGGCAGCCTGGTGTACGCCCGGCAATGCCGCCAGCGGAACGAGAACATCGTCGCGATGCTGAGCCTGGAAACCATCGGCTACTACTCCACGGCCAAGGGCAGCCAGAAGTATCCATTTCCGGTCGGGCTGTTCTATCCGTCGCGAGGCGATTTCATTGCGATCGTCGGCAACAGGGCCAATGCGCGCCTGGTGCGGCGTTGCATTGCCTCGTTCCGGCGCCAGGCTTCCTTTCCGTCCGAAGGCGCGGCATTGCCGGGCCGGTTGCCCGGCATCGATTGGTCCGACCATTGGTCCTTCTGGCAGGCAGGCTACCCGGGAATCATGGTGACTGATACGGCACCGTTCCGTTATCCCCATTACCACACCGAGCAGGACACACCGGACAAACTGGACTACGAACGCCTCGCGCGCGTGGTCGCTGGACTGGACAAGGTGCTGGAAGACCTGGTGAACCAATGAAGTATGGACTGCTCGCGCGCCCGCACGCACGACCCCTCCGAATGGCTGGAGTCGTGCCCCGACTTTTCCGCGCCGCTCGCACAATAGCTCTGCGACTGGATTCTCACGTGGGAGCCGGACCTCACCGAGTCCATCAAGTGGAACATGCTCTGTTTCTCCGGGCGCAAGCTGGTGTGCGGCTTGAGCGCCTGCCAGCGGCACCTGGGTTTGACGTTCTTTCGCGCAAGCGAGCTGCCTGATCCAGCAAAACTGTTCCCTTCGGCCTCGAACAATACCAACATCCTCTCCATCCGGATCACAACGCTCGAGGGTTTCAACTGCGACGCGCTCCGCGAGTTGCTCCACGCCGCTGTGGAACTCGATGCCGACCCAATGGTGCCTGCCGCGCCGAAGGTGAAGCGCCCGCAATGGCCAATGCCGGATTTTTTCAAGAAGGACAGGCCGAACCGGCTGGCCGGCATATTTCATGCCGCGCACGAAACGCCCACAGCCCGTAGCCGCCGACGTGAGAAGGCGGAATCGTGCCCCCGACCAGTTCGTCCGCCTATCCATGACGCCGGTAGGGCAAGGCTCCTGCCGAGCCGTGATCAAACCGGAAGTTTCGGCTCGGCAGGAGCCTCGCCCTACCGGGTCAAGATGAGATGCCCGGCCACAGCCCGTCGTTTCTCCTCACGTCGGCGGCTGCCAACTGGGCGGAATGCGAGGGGTATTGCTGCTGCGGGGCGTGATGCCAAACCAGCACAGGGCGCCGAGCAGGCCGATGACCGCCCCAAGGCCCAACGCCCAGTGCCAGCCGAGGTGCACGCCGATCCAGGGCGTAAGGATGGGTGCCAACGATCCAAAGCCATTGCCGCTGGTGTTCATAATGGCTGCGGCCGTCCCGCCTCGCTCGCGCCCTAATTCGATGATCTTGGTCCAGAACGACGCTTCGCAAAGTCCAAGCGTCCCCAGCGAGAGTGTGAACCAAAGGACGATCCAGACGCGGCTTTGCGCAAAGATGCCGCATACGAGGCAGGCCGCGCTGAGGACCATGGCGGCCTTCGGCACGAGCGTCGGCAGGCCGCCGCCCGGACGCCACCGCGCCGCGCGGTCGGTCACCCAGCCACCCAGGAACATGCCGGCGGCCAGCGCCAGATTCGGCAGGCTGGAGTAGTAGCGGCTCTCCTCTTTGCCCATTTGCAGGACTTCACTGAAGTAGTAATGGAGCCAGTAGAAGAAGAGGTATTGAAGATACCCAACCGCCGCGTAACCGAGCGTCAAAAACCAAAGTCTTCGGTCGTTCAAGAGCTTATTGATCGGCGAGAGCGCCGCCGGGTTGGGCCGGTCTGCCGACGTGCAAGTGTTTTGCGTAGCTGCGACCGTGAGGTCGCGGGCGGGGGACGGAACAGATTTGGCCGCAGCATTGTTTTCGTTCGCACCTGATGCTGCAGCCTGCGACCTCACGGTCGCAGCTACACCAGATGGATGCGCCGGCGCATCGGCCGCGAAGAACCTCCAGGCCGCCGCAAGCAGCGCCGTGCCCGTGCCCGTGATGACAAACGCGACAGGCCATTCAAACCGGTCGATCAGCGCGCCGAAGACGGGATGCACGACTCCGTAAGCCAGGACGGAGGTGGCGGTGATGAGGCCGTTGGCGAGAGACTGTTGGCCTGGCGGAAACCAGTTGCCCGCCGCGAGCGCCGCGCCCGGGTGGAGCGGCGAGGTCATCAAGCCCATCAACGACCGCACCACGAGCAAGGCCAGCCAGACCTGGCTGGCTGTGATGAATACAAAGCCGATCCCTCCCGTGAAGGCGCAAAACAAAGCGGAGCCCAGCCCCATGCACGTCAACGCAAACCGCGGGCCCCGGCGGTCGATGAGCCAGCCGCCGGGAATCATGAAAACCGTGTAAACGATCAGGAACGCCGAGTAGACCACCCCCATCCGCTCCGGCGAGATTCCGAACTGCCCCATGATCCGCTCATCGCTGGCCGTGGTGATACTGGCGCGATTGAAGTGACTGAGGAAGCAGAGCGCCAGCAGGAAGGCCAGAATCATCCAGCGCCGGGAACTGGGTTCGACTGCGCGCGGCTCAGTGGTCATGGCAAACTCGAATTCTTCATACGCGCCGTAGCCGCCGACGTGAGGAGGCGGATGTCGCCATGAGGGAAACGAGTCCGCCTCCTCACGTCGGCGGCTACGGGCTGTGGGCGTTTCATAAGCGCCATGAAATACCAGGGCTAACCCGATTGCGCGATGAGGTGGCGCTTGATGAACTCTTCGTTCAGCGTGAAGCCCAGACCCGGCCCGTCGGGCACGGTGATGAAGCCGTCAGCGCCCGCCTGGAATTTCTCCAGGGTCAGTTCGTGGCGCATGGGTGAATCGTCCACGCAATCCTCGAAAATAAATGCGTCGCGACACGTGCAGAGCCAGTGCAGCGAGGCCGCCACGGTCACCGGGCTCGTATAGCAATGGTTGCAGAGCCGGGCGTTGATCTCCTCGACGCGCGCGCGAATGAACGCCGCGTCGGTAAAGCCGCAGCGCGAAGGGTCCACTTGATAGATGTCCAACGCGTGGCGGTCGATGAACGGCCGGAACGATTCGCGTCCGCACTCGGCCTCGCCCGCCGCGATGGGGATCGGCGACCGGTCTCGCAGCCAGACGTACCCGTCGATGTCCCACGGCCGCAGCGGTTCCTCGAGCCAGCCGGCGTTGAAATCGGCGAACTGTTGCGCCCGGCGCAAGGCAGTGCGGGCGTCCCACACACACCCCGCGTCGATCAGCAATGTGTTCTCCTGTCCAACTCCTTCCCGCGCGCCGCGGACCAGTTCCAGGTCGAGCGCTTCGCATTGGCCCATCGG
>DASTLJ010000195.1:0-5724 GCA_035715125.1 Verrucomicrobiia bacterium | reverse complement strand
GATATTGGGGATTGGAGTTCCGAGTTCCGGGTTCCGAGTTCCGAACCAACCCGGAACTCGGAACCCGGAACTCGGAACTCCAATCCCCAATATCGAGCCGAGTAACGGCCTTTCAGGCCTTGGAGAGGGTGTGGGTGACTTTGACCTGGGCCTGCGCTCGCGGACTCGCTTCAGCCCAGGCTGTTACAGGACAGGCTTTCAGCCCTCAAAGCCTGATGTATACGAAGACCGCCCTGGTGGGACCATCCGCTTCCTCATTCCGCTGAAAACGTCGACGAACCGGAATTGTTCTCTCCGTTTCCTCCGTTGTCTCCTGTTGGCATTTCATCGCTGAAGGGCGAGATCGCCTCGTCGCTCGTGACCGCGGCAGAAGCTCCGTCAGGAGCGGAATCTTTGTAGAACCCGACCGCAAAAAAAAGCGCAAGCCCCGTAGGGGCGGCATCGGGCTCATCGTGAATGGGTCCAAGCGATTCGTTGCCCATCCGCACCGATGCCGCTCCTGACGGAGCTTGGGATGGCGTGGCGGGTTTGCTTCTACAAAGAGGTCGCCCCTACGGGGCTGATGACGGCCAGTCGCGCGGTGAAGTTGGGCGCCTCCTCACGTCGGCGGCTACGGCGGGTATGAAGAATCCCGGCTATCGACGGCGGTTTCAGATGCTCCAGCCGCCGCGGTAGCGATGTTGGATGAACTGGTCCGCGTCAGGGCAGTTTGGCGCGCTCAGCTTCTCGAAATTCCACTCCAGCTTTTTCCCGACGCGGTAGGCGACGTTGCCCAGCAGCGCGGTTTCGGTCAGCGGGCCGGAATAGTCGAAGCGGCAGGTCGTCGTGCCGCCAAGCCGGATGGCTTCGACCCATTCCTTGTGGTGCCCGATCGAGTCCTTGATGAAAGGGGCCGGCTTCATGAATCCCTCAAAATCCTTTTCCGGCAACAGCACGTGCCGTCCGTAGTCGGCCAGCAACATCCCTTGCTTCCCGACGAAGAGCACGCCGCTCTTCCACTTGTTGAACTGCTCGGGGCTGACGAGGGCCTCGGGATACTTGCCGCCATGATACCACGTCAGCTTGAGCGCGGACCACTTCGTGCCGTGGTGGACACGTTCCGGAAATTCGTAGCGCACGATGAGCCAGGGCGGCGTGGATTCGGGATGCACTGGAGGGCCTTCTGCCTCGACCGTCACCGGATGGTGCAGGTCGAGCGCCCAGAAGGGCAGGTCCATGAAGTGGCACCCGAAGTCGGCCAGCGACCCGCCCCCGAACGCCCACCAGTGCCGCCAGTTGAACGGCACGTACTCAGGATGGTAAGGCCGCTCGGCGACAGGGCCGAGCCAGAGGTCCCAATTCAATTCCGCGGGCACGGGCGGCGTTTCCTTCGGACGCTCCTTTCCGCCGTAGCTCGAACCCACCCACACGTGAACCTCGCCCACTTCGCCAATCGCCCCGCTGCGAATCAACTCCACGACGCGGCGGTAGTTCGTGCCGGCATGGATCTGGGTGCCGATTTGAGTGACACGCTTCATCGCGCGCGCGATTTCCGTGATGATGCGCGTCTCGGAAATCGTGCGCGCCAGCGGCTTCTCGCAGTAGAGATGGCGTCCGCTCTTAAGAACGGCCACGGCGGCGACGGCGTGGGTATGATCCGGCGTGGCGACGACGATGGCGTCGAGGTCCTTCTGGTCGATGAGCCGTCGAAAGTCGGAGTAAGTCTTCGCGTCGGGGAACTGTTGTTTGGCAGCGGCCAGGCGCTTGGCGTCCACGTCGCACAGGCCGATGATGTTGGAAATGCCCTTGAGCTGGCCGATGCTGAATCCGCCCTGCCCTGCGACGCCGATGACGCCGATGTTAAGCTTATCATTGGCGGCGGAGCCGGACTGAGCGCGGAGGATTTGCGGCGCGGCGAGCCAGAGGCCGGCGGCGGTCGTGGCCGTGCGGGTGAGGAAAGCGCGGCGGGTGAGGGAATGTTTCATGGGAGTAGCGGTCATGGTTGAAGGATCGCGCGGACATGGCTGTCCGCGCTCCGTCAAAGCTTCTTCATCCGCACGTTGCGGAAGGCCACCGGATCGTTGTGGCCGGCGAATCCGAAATGGCCGCTGGTGCGATCCTTGCCAGGATGCTCGTGGTTGGCCATGTACTCGGTCACTTTGGACAAGTCAGTATCGAGGATGACCGTGCCGTTGAGTTCGACCTTGATGGACGAGCCTTTGACGGTAACTTCCTGAAAGTTCCATTCCCCGACGGGGTGCTGGTAACCGCGGTGCGCCGCGACCATCCCGTAGGCCGATCCATGCGCCTGGCGCGGATCGATGCCTTTGTAGTTGTCGTCGAGCACCTGCAACTCGCACATCCCGTCGTACGCGGTGTCGATTCGGCCTGCGGGGTCGCCGGGGTAGCGGATGGCCAGCCCGTTGTTCCCGTTGCGCGGCACCCTGAATTCCAGCCGCGCGACGAAATCCCCGTATTGCTCCTTCGTGTAAATGCACCCGCCCTTGCCTGGCTTGCAGATTATCGCGCCGTCTTTCACCTCGTAATTCTGCACCGGCCCTTCCCATCCGGTGAAGTCCGTCCCGTTGTAAACCGCCTCGAATCCCGTGCTTCCCTTGGACGCCAGAATCCGGTCCGCCTCGTCCGAGCCGATCTCGCGGATGAAAATGTTGCGCCAGCGAATTTCCCCGCCGTGGGTCTGGAGTTCAATGGGCCCCTTGGCCGGCACAGGCGTCTTGCGGTCGTAGTAGTTCTCCAGGTTCGCATGATCGACCACGAGCTTCTCGTTCAGCCAGACGCTCACGCGCGAGCCGACCATCAGGATGCGAAACTTGTTCCACTCGCCCAGCGGCTTGTCCGCGAGCACGAGCGGGTCCTTGCCGGGCGCGCCGGGGCTGTTGTTCCACAAGCCGCCGGAACCTTTGGTGCGGCCCATTTTGCCGCCGTCATCCTCCGTGTAATCCCAAATCTGCACCTGGGGCACGCCGCGCAGGTAGATGCCGCTGTCGGCCTTGGGGACGGTCTTGTAGTCGATGAGCAACTCGAAATCGCCATAGTCCTTGGTAGTGGTTGCGTATCGGCCGTGGCCGTCGTTGACGAACTCGTTGTCCTCGGCCCGCCAGTGTTTCGTCATGTCCGCGGTCCATTGGGCGTCCTGTTCGGCGCGTTTGTCCTCGGGCATGGCGAGGTACTTGCGGTGGTCAAACGTGTCGCCGCCGCGCCAGCCGGCGAGGTCTTTGCCATTGAACAGCGCGGTAAATCCGGCTGGAGGCGTCTGCGCGCAGAGCAGCGGGCCACTGGCGAGCGCGCCGCCGAGGAAAAGGGAACGGACGAAGGAAGAGGTTTGCATAGGTAGTGTTAAGTGGACGCGGCTGGATAGCACGCTGTTCAACCGGGGTGCAATCCTGTTGTCACGGCACGGCTGGGAGCGCCGGCATCCTGCCGGCGAGTTCCCTCCAACGGGCAAGGCCACAGGCCGGCAGGATGCCGGCGCTCCCAGCACGCCGCCTCCATCGCGTCCTGAGAATGCGGCTCCAATGCGCCCCCACGCCGCTCAAGTCGCGCCGCGCCGCCGTCGATGATCCTGAGAGCGGGTAGTAACGCCGCGGCAAGGAAGCCCCATCCATTCCCAATACGATGGACACCACTTACAAACTCATTGGAACTGACGGCAACGAATACGGGCCGGTCACACTGGAGCAGGCTCGCGACTGGGCGAAGGAAGGCCGCCTGGCGAGCTCGACTCAAGTGCTTCGCAGCGACCTGAGCGCCTGGTCCACCGCGGCGGCATTGCCCGAACTGGGCGTTGCCGATCAGGCCGCCTCCCTCCCGGGCCAGCCCCTCGATGCGGCCGAAATGGAGGACCTCGACAAAAAAATCAAGACCGCTGGGGCCTGGCTCTACTGGATTGCGGGCCTGTCGATCATCAATTCCGTTATCATCCTGACGGGAAGCAACTGGGGTTTTGTTCTCGGCCTGACGCTGACACAGGTCATCGATTTCGTTTGCCGCGGCATCGCCACTGAATTCGGCTGGGCGGCAAAAATTTTCGCTCTCGTGCTCGACCTGGCCATCGCGGGGTTTTTCGTCGCGCTGGGGGTGTTAGCCCGCCGGCGGCGGACGTGGCCGTTCATCGTCGGCCTGGTGCTTTACGGCATCGACACGCTGCTGACATTGTTCACGGGTATTTGGCTGGGTGTCATCTGGCACGCTTGGGCGCTGACTTGCATCGTCATTGGCCTCAGGGCGGCGGTGAGCTGGCGCGACGCGCCGAAATGAGCCACTCGCGGCGGGGCGAAGCATTCTGGGTACGCCAGTCATTCTTAGTTGTAGCGTTCGAATGCACCAAGGGAGTATGGTTCCTAAAATGGCTCGAATTCTTGTCATCGACGACGCTATGGCCGTGAGGGAACTGCTGGAGCAGATGCTCCAGCTGGCCGGTCACGATGTTGCGGTGGCCGGCAATGGCAAGGAAGGGCTTGAGCAGCTTCGTCGCCAGCCGGTGGAACTGGTCATCACGGACCTTTTCATGCCGGAGAAAGAGGGATTGGAGACAATCCAGGAATTGCGACGGGACTTCCCAAATATCGCGATCATCGCCATGTCGGGTGAACCCGGCATGCCTTCGCTGCTGGGCATCGCCAAGCGTTTCGGCGCAGTCAAAACGATCGAGAAGCCATTTGATCGAACCGAGATGATGGCCGCCGTCGAGGAAGTGCTTAGATCTTCTCCCCCTCATGCTTGAGTACCACCGCGCCCAGCGGCGGCAGCGCCAACGACGCGGAAAACGCGTGTCCGTGCGAGCGCCATGGCTCGGCGTGGACGCCTCCCAGGTTGCCGTGATTGCCGCCGCCGTACGCCGCCGCATCACTGTTCAACACTTCGCGCCAGAAACCGCCCGCCGGCAGTCCGAGGCGGTAGCCCGTGCGCAGCACTGGCGTGAGGTTCAGCGCCACGAGTAGACGGCTGCTGAGATCAGCGCTCTGTCGCACGAACGACAACACACTGTTCTCGGTGTCTGAGCAATCAATCCAGTAGAAGCCTTCCAGGTCGTAATCCCGTTCCCACAACGCCGGCTCGGCCCGGTAAAGTCGGTTCAAGTCCGCAACGAACTGCTGCACTCCGCGGTGGAACGGTCCCGAATCCAGCAACGTCCAGTCCAGTTCGCTGTTGGCGTTCCATTCGTGGCTTTGGCCGAATTCGCCGCCCATGAACAGCAGCTTCTTGCCGGGGAACGTCCATTGGTAGGCCAGCAGCGTGCGCAGGTTGGCGAACCCCTGCCAGTCATCCCCCGGCATCCGGCGGCGCAGCGATCCCTTGCCGTGCACCACCTCGTCGTGCGAGAGCGGCAGCACGAAGTTCTCGTGATGATGATAGAGCATGGCGAACGTGAGATCGTTCTGATGAAACTTGCGGTAGACCGGGTCGCGCTTGAAGTAGCCCAGCGTGTCGTGCATCCAGCCCATGTTCCACTTGAAGGTGAAGCCCAGCCCGCCGAGATACGGAGGGCGCGTGACCTGCGCCCAGGCCGTGCTCTCCTCGGCGATGGTGACGACTCCCGGATGCTCCGTGTGCACGAGATGATTGAAGTGCCGCAGAAATTCGACCGCCTCCAGGTTTTCCCGCCCCCCGAACTGGTTGGGCACCCATTGGCCCTCCTGGCGCGAATAATCCAGGTAGAGCATCGACGCCACCGCGTCCACCCGCAGCCCGTCGATGTGGAAACGCTCGCACCAAAAGAGCGCG
>DASTLJ010000194.1:0-8368 GCA_035715125.1 Verrucomicrobiia bacterium | reverse complement strand
TGCAGCTCGCCGATTCGCTTACGTATCTCGCCGAAGACCTGGGCGTGACGAACGCCCTGGCGCAACAGATTCTCGCGGGTAAATCACCCCGCGAGCGGGCGGCGCAGCTCATCAACGGCACCAAGGTTCACGACGTGGCCTTTCGCAAAAGACTCTACGAAGGCGGCGCCGCGGCGGTGACCGCGGCGCGCGATCCGATGATCGAACTGGCGCGGGTAGTCGACGGCGAAGCGCGCGCGCTGCGGAAAATCATGGAGACACAAGGGGAAGCCAAGCAACAGGCCCACGCCAAAATCGCCAAAGCCCGCTTCGCCCTGGAAGGCACGAGCAATTACCCCGACGCGACGTTCACGCTGCGCCTCGCCTACGGGACGGTGAAAGGCTACAAGGAGGGCGGCAAAAGCATTCCGGCGCACACGACGTTCGCCGGATTGTATGAGCGCGCCGCCGAGCAACAATATCGCCCGCCATTCGACCTGCCGAAAATCTGGCTCGATCGCAAGCGCCGGCTCGATCTGAAGACGCCGTTCAATTTCGTCTCGACGGCGGACATCATCGGCGGCAACTCGGGCAGCCCCGTGATCGATCGCGGCGGGGAACTGGTCGGAATCATTTTCGATGGCAACATCCAATCGCTGGTGCTGGATTTCATTTACACCGACGAAGTGGCACGTGCCGTCTCCGTCGACACTCGCGGCATTCTCGAAGCATTGCGAAAAGTCTATGATGCAAAAAACGTCGTGACGGAGTTGAACATCGGCAAACGCGCGCAATAACGGCCGATTCTCCATGAGCTTGAAGACGCTTGAGTCTGTAGCCGCCGACGTGAGGAGGCGGAGAACGTTGACGCTCGGTGCCTCCGCCTCCTTACGTCGGCGGCTACGATCGTCGTGTCTCACAACGATGAAACCTTGCGCACAGGCGGCAAGAATTTGGAGTGCGGTGACTTGTCACTGCTTTGGCCGCTTTGGCGACTTGTCGCCAAAGCAGGGCCGCGTCCAGCGGCCTGGGACGATCGGACGCCTCTCTGCACTCGACGGCGACAAGTCGCCTCCCGAAAGCGCGGACAAGTCTGCGCACTCCAAAGCGGTTGCGGCCCCGCCGCGCTGCGATAGATGCAGGCGAACGGCTGAACAAAGCTCATGAGCCCGAAATCCGGTCCGCAACTCGCGGACAACGCCGGCCCGGCGCAGGACACCCCTGCCGGCCCTCCGTTTCGAACTTACATTCCCGCATCCACGACCCTTCCGGAATTGCGTCCGGTTCCGGTCATCGTCGGAGCGTTTCTCGGCATGGTTTTCGGCGCGTCGTCTCTCTACCTGGTTCTCAAGACCGGCCTGACGGTGAGCGCCTCGATCCCGGTGGCGGTGATCTCAATCGCGTTGTTCCGGATGTACTCGAAGGTCAACCCGTTTCGTGTCTTCTCCTTGCTTGCTCATCCTTTCGAATTTCTCGCGACGAAGATCAGAAGACTTCAGATACTGGCAAAGATTGGCTCGGTTTTTCGACGGCTCTCCAACATCAGCGCCCGCGACGCCAGCATCCTCGAAAACAATATCGTTCAGACCGCTGGCTCGGCAGGTGAATCCATCGCGTTCGGCGTCGGCGTCACGATGCCGGCGATTCTGATTCTGGGGTTCGATCTGCAGGTCGCGCGGGTCATCCTCGTCTCCGTGCTCGGCGGCCTGCTCGGCATTCTGATGATGATTCCCCTGCGCCGCGCGCTCATCGTCCAGCAACACGGAAAGCTGAAATATCCCGAAGGAACGGCTTGCGCGGAGGTCCTGATAGCCGGCGCCTCGGAAGAGTCCCGTGAAGCGGCGGCGCGCACGGGCATCGGAGCGTTGGGAAAAGCGGCATCCGTCGGCGCAAGAACCATCTTCACCGGCTTCGGCATCGGGATGCTCTACAACGTGGCGATGAAGCTGTTTCCGCGCTGGAAAGATGCGCCGGAGCAAATTTTTTCCGCGCCTTTGAAGGGTGGGTCCATCTCCTGCGAAATTACGCCCGAATTGCTCGGCGTCGGGTACGTCATCGGGCCGCGCATCGGGGCGATCATGGCCGCGGGCGGCGTGCTCTCGTATCTGCTGCTCATTCCGTTGATCAAGTTTTTCGGTGAAGGACTGGCTGCCGCCCTCCCGCCCGGCGATCAACTGATTCGCGACATGGATCCCAACGCGATTCGGCAGAAATACATTCTTTACATCGGCGCGGGTGCGGTGGCGGCCGGCGGCATCATCAGTCTGGTGCGCTCGATTCCGCTCATCTGGCACGGCATCCGGGAAGGCTTGCGCGACTTCGGCGGCGCGGCCCGGGGAAGCCCGGCCGTGCCCCGCACCGATCAGGATCTGCCGATGAAGGTTGTGTTCTGGGGGATTGCCGCGTTGATCGTCGCCATTTATTTCGCGCCTGGGCTCCACATGAATCTCGGGGGCGCCATCATGATTGTGCTTTGTGGATTTCTGTTCGTGACCGTCTCCTCGCGGCTCACGGGCGAAATCGGCTCCAGTTCCAATCCCATTTCCGGAATGACCGTGGCGACGCTGTTGCTGACCTGCCTCGTTTTCCTGATGCTCGGATGGACGCCGCAAAACAACCCGCTGGTGTACGTCACCGCATTGTCCGTGGGCGGCATCGTTTGCATTGCCTCCTCCAACGGCGGCAGCACCTCGCAGGATCTCAAGACGGGATTCCTCGTCGGCGCCACGCCGCGGGCGCAGCAGATTGCGATTTTGATCGGCGCCTTGTGCTCGGCGCTGGTGCTCGGCCCAATCCTGCTTGTGCTCAACGACGCCGCCAAGGTCTATGTTCCCGTCACCACCGAGTTGCGGACCGACCCAGCCAGGCTGACGCAGACGGCCAAACTGGTCGGACCGCAGGGGCGCGCCGACCAGAAAACCTACCGCGTCTGGCACAAGCTGGACGAAGCGGGCGGCCCGGCGCAGCAATACCTCGTCGATGACACCGGGCAAGCCGTCTATCTCGTCGATCCCGGAATCAATGGCGCCGTCAAGAAGCGGCCTGACGGCAGCGAAGTGAAAAAGTTCGACGCGCCCAAAGCCGTGCTCGTCTCCTACATCATCAAAGGCATCCTCGACCGGAAACTGCCGTGGGCGCTGGTGCTTTTTGGGGTGATGATCGCCGTCGTATTGGAAATGTCCGGCATTCCGTCGTTGGCGTTTGCGGTGGGCGTGTACCTTCCCATCTCGACCTCGGCGCCCATCTTCGTCGGCGGCATGGTGCGCTGGCTCGTGGACTGGCAACGCCGCCGCCACGCGGATTACGCGCACCTGACCGAGGAGGAACACGTCGCTGAAGGCGACAAAAGCCCCGGCGTGCTGATGGCCTCGGGCTACATCGCCGGCGGCGCGATTGCGGGCATTGTCATCGCCATCATGGCTGGCGTGCCCGCACTTAGCGGCCACTACGACTGGCTTGACAAGTGGGCCCGGACTCACAACCCATTCTATGAGTCACTGACGCGGACGCAGATCTCACCCGACCTGCTCTCGCTCATCCCCTTCGCCGCGCTAGTGTTGCTTCTCTATCTTGCCGGACGCGGCGTCATCCTGAGCGGGCGGCAGCGGGCGGGGACGTCACCGTGATGTATTTTTTCCAACCAATTCTGCTTCGTTTGCGCCAAATCACCGCCATGGACGCATCTTGGAATTACCACCACGGTCGAGGTCGTGCCGGGAAGGTAGGGCAGGCGTCTCGACTGCCCAGCCGCGCCGAAAGGCGCGGCTGTCGCACCACAAAGGCCTCGCTTCGCTCGGCCGGGCAGGCGAGACACCTGCCCTACCTTGGTGGCGCTGGCAAGATGCGCCCCGTCGGCATGCTGACTTTCCGATTGGCTGTTTGGGTCCTGCTTTCGCTGGTGGTTGCATCTTCCAATGCGCGGGCAGACAAGGTGGACCATTACGTCGAAACCCTCTTGAAGAAGTTCAATGTGCCGGGCCTATCATTGGCCGTGGTGAAAGACGGCAAGGTAATCAAGTCGAAGGGCTACGGCCTGGCCAATGTCGAGTTGAATGTGCCGGCCACGCCGAGCACGGTTTATCAATGGGCCTCCGTCACGAAGCAGTTCACGGCAGCCGCCGTCCTGTTGCTGGCGGATGACCACCGCCTGAAGCTGGACGAACGCATCAGCGTTTACCTGACCAACTCGCCGCCCGCCTGGAGCAACGTGACCGTGCGGCACCTGCTCAATCACACCTCCGGCATCAAGAGCTACACCAGCCTCCCCGGATTCTTCAAAGACATCCGGAAGGATTTTACGAAGGAAGAGTTGATCGGGCTTGTGCGCGACCTGCCGCTGGAATTCGAGCCGGGCGCCCGCTGGTCCTACAACAACACGGGCTATTTCCTGCTCGGCCTGATCATCGAAAAGGTCAGCGCCCGCAGCTACGGCGATTTCCTCCAGGAACGCATTCTGGGTCCGCTGGACATGAAGACCGCCCGCGTGAACGAGCAATTCCTCATCATTACCAACCGGGCCACCGGCTACGCGTCGGTGAGCAACCGGTGGGTCACGTCGGAGTTCGTCAGCCCGACGCAACCGTTCTCCGCCGGGGTGCTGACCGGCACCGTCTTCGACCTGGCCAAGTGGGACGCGGCGCTTTACAGCGACCGGGTGTTGAACGCGGCGAACCGGAAACTTATGTGGACGCCCACGCGGCTCAATAACGGCAAAACGCGGGACTACGGATTCGGCTGGGAACTGGGCGAATTGCGCGGGCATCGCTACGTGGCGCACGGCGGGGGCATCCACGGATTCAGCACTTACATCCTGCGGTTGCTGGACGACAAACTCACCGTGATCGCGCTGATGAACGGCGCGGGCAACCCGACGGTCGTGGCGCGCGGTGTGGCGAATCATTACGTGCCGGAACTGCTGCCGAGCTCGATCAAACCGAAGCCCGATCCCGACCCGGCGCTGACAAAGCGGCTCAAGGAATGCCTGCGCGAACTCGCCGCGAAGATGGATTCGCCCCTCATCACCCCTGAGTTCCGCGAGGAATACGCGAAGTCGCGCGAACGGGCCGAGTCGTTGTCCGAACGATTGAAGGAGATGAAGTCGTTCACCTTTGTGGCCAACGACCCGGCGCCGCCAGGCTCGGAGCGACGCGGCGTGGCGGTCAGTCGGCTCGTCTACTGCAAACTGGTCGGCGCCAAGGAGACTCGTTACTACACTTTCGAGCTGACCTCGGACGGCAAGGTGGCCTCCTACCAATCGTCGGAACAATGAATGTGCCGGAAGATGAGCGCGACGTCATTCCTGACCGCCAAGCAGCGCTTGGACCTTGGCCGCCACGTCATCCAGCACGTGCGCCGCGGCTTTCCCAATGAATTCGGCGCGACGCTTTCGCCAGTCCACCGAGCGGAGGTGATCCGCAAGCACGACGCCTTGAACCGCCAGGCCCGCTGGCAGGGCCGACTCAAACGGATAACCTTTGGCTTGCCGGGTAATTGGACAGGCAATAAGCAGTCCTACAAGGCGATTGTAACTCGAGGGCGTTAGCACCAAGGCAGGCCGTCGGCCGGCCTGCTCACGGCCCGATTGCGGGTCGAAGTCAATCCACACCAAATCGCCCCGCTCCGGAGGCTTCATGTCACTACCTCACGGCCAACGGAAGGCCCCCAATCCGTTTCCGCGTGCACGTTCTCCGGCGTGACGCCGGCCAGCAGGTCGGCCAGGCGGTAACGCGGCTTCCGCCGTGCTTTTACGAGCACCCCGTCAGGAGTGCACACCAGTTCGACTTTCGCACCCTCGCGAATTCGCGCCTCGTCTGCGAGCGCCTTTGGGAGCCGCAGCGCCAGACTGTTGCCCCACTTCTGCACTTTCGTTTTCATAACGTTTCTACAATGACGATACGCGACAACCTGCCCCGGTCAATCCCCAATTGGCAGCGATTCTAATCCATCCGCTTCACCCGGAAGAATTGAGTGGGCACGGACAGATTCGTAGTGACTGTGAGGCTGTAATTGGTGGCCAGCAGGTTGTCCGCCAGCGCCGTCCAGTTCGTGAGGATTGAGGAAGCCTCCACGCGGTAAGATTGGCCTGGGACAGACTCCCACGTCAGCGATACGCTGTCGTCCGCCGCAGTTAAGGAGGTCACCCTGAATGGCTGCGTGAAGGGGTTGTTGAACACCATGAGCACCGGCAGATGGTCGGAGGCCACAACGCTGTCATCGGTGTTGAGGTCCGGCGGCACGGGAGCGAGCAGGTCGGTTCGGAACACTTGCGAGCTCAGGATGCTCGAGAACAGCAGCGTGTTGGGCAGGATGTAGTCGTAACGCCGGCTGAGTCCGGCCGAGCTTTGAATCGAAAAAGTCAGCGGGACCTGCGTGAATGGATTGAGCGGGGTCGTCAGGTTCAACCCGGTGCCGCTGGTCAATCGCTGAATCGGTTGCCGGCTGCCCGTCGCCGGGTGCGCAATGTCCTCGTTCATATCGCCGGCCAGGATGTAGGGATGCAGCGGGTTGGTGATGAGGAATTCCGTGACGAAGAAATTGGAGACGGCACTGGCTTCGGCGGCGCGCCGGGCGGCGTCGTTGGAGTTGTCCGTGCCGGACTTCAGGTGGGCGACGAAAAGATGCAACGGCTGCGCGAAGCCGGGCACGGCGATCTGAGCTTCAAGAAGGTCACGAGTAAACGTGCCGTCATAACCGAAGTTCGTGAGGCTTGCGCCGTCCAGATGGTTCGTCCAGCGCGCGATGGGAAATCGGCTGCCAACGCCGTTGCGGATGAATCCGTCGGTCCCGGGGCAGACGACGAGGGTGTAGCCGGGCAGGAAAGCCGTGACCCAGTTGGTCATCTGCCAGCGTTCAGCGTTGTTGATTTCGTTGAATGAAATGATGTCCGGTTTGAGATGCATCAACTGCCGCCCGATGGCCTGAACTTGCGGCGCGTTTGTGCTCCAGTCCGATGCGCCATTGCCTTTCAAGTTGTACGTGAGGAGGGAGAAGGCAGTGTTCGTGCCGACCGGCGGCGGCGCGTTCGTCACCGGCTGGCCGAAGGAGACGGTTAAGTCATCCACACCCAAGCCGTCGTCCGATTCGGCATCTTCCGTGTCGAACCAGCGAAGAAACAATTCCTGGCCCGCGGGCACAACAAGGCCGTTCAGGCTGATGTTGATGAAGGCGAAGCGATTGGTCGGTTGGTTGCCGTTCAAGGCTTGGATCCCGTTGGTGGTTGGGCTGCGGAAGTGCAGAGCGGGGAAGGTTATCCAACTCTGTAAATTCCGCGCGTCCGCGTTCGTGAGGAACGTGCCGACCTGATAAGAGAACCCAAGCGTCTGGACGGATGCGTTGGCCACGCGCCATTGCTCCCCCGTGTAAGAGACGACGAAACTCGTCCGGTCGACCCCGGTGTCATTTACGAAGCGCACGCCATAAGCAAAGTGGCCCTGTGAGCCGGAGGCCAGCGAGCCCAGTGCCCTTTCGGCCGAACCGCTGGAACCGAAGCTGTACAGCGAGCCGGTCGTGCTGGAACCCGTGGCGGCGGCGTAATCAAGGACCTCCTGAGGGGCAGCGCTCCGGGAGGCGTACCAGCCTGCCAAAGTGAGGTTTTCGGCCCAGGCGATGCCGGCGCCGTTCGTGGCAAGCGAGTCGAAGTCCTGCGAATACGTCCCGCCGCTCATCAAGATCTGGGCTGGCGCGCTCGGGCCAACAAGGATCGCCCACACCAGCAGCGCCGCACGACCCAGGACTCTTTTGAAGTTCCACGGCACGGGGCAGAAGGTCCGCTGCAATCCAGGTTCGCGCAAGGTCGCGGCTGAAATCAGATGCACACAGGGTTCGCGTTCATCGGTTCTCGCCGCGCAGATACCGGTCAAACCAGTCGGCAAATCGCCGGATATCCCGCGGCATCGTCCACCAGCCATGCTTCCCGCCCCGATGGACCCTTACCTCCACCGTGCCTCCCAGAGCGCGAGCGATGCCCTGAAAGCGCTCGGACTGTTCCAGCGGCACCAGCGTGTCGGCATCGCCATGATAGATCAGGATCGGCGGCAGGTTGGTTGTGATGTAATAGATGGGCGAGGTCTCGCGCCCGATCCCCTTCCAGACTGCGAGGTTTGTCGACTGTGGACCAAACGCCCTGGTAAAACTTTTGGGAGGCCCGCCGTCACCCAGGTTCTCCGTCGATTTGCCCAGGTTCAACAAATCCGTCACTGGATAGAAGATGGCCACGGCCTGCACCGCGCTGCTCTCCCGGTCCACCGGATCGGCGGCGTCGGCCGGACCTGGAGCGCCGCGCGTGGCGAGCAACAAGCTCAGATGGCCGCCGGCGCTCCCGCCCGCAACGCCCAGATGCTGCGGATCGACGCCATACGCGCGGGCGTAATGCCGAACGAAACGCACCGCC
>DASTLJ010000193.1:0-1500 GCA_035715125.1 Verrucomicrobiia bacterium | reverse complement strand
TTAAACCTCCCTTCACATCATTCGATCACCTCGTCGGCGCGGGCAAGTAGCATCGGGGGCACGGCGAGGCCAAGCATTCGGGCAGTCTCGGCGTTGATGACCAGCTCGAACTTGCTCGACTGCACAACCGGCAAGTCCGCGGGCTTGGCGCCCTTGAGGATGCGGCCGGCATAGGAGCCGACCTGGCGCCACGCATCCGCAATGTTGGCTCCGTAGCTCATCAGCCCGCCGGCTTCGGCAAAGTCCCGCGCGGGAAATGACGCTGGGAGCGCGTGGCGCGTCGCCAGGTTGACCAATTGGATACGCCGGCTGTTGAAGAAAGGGTCGATGCCGACGAAGAGGACATCGGGCCGTTCACGCGCAAATGTTGCGAAGGCTGCATTGATCTCGCGGATGGTGCCGGCGTTGAGGACCTGGATTTGCAACCCGATGGCGCGAGCTGCCGGTTCAACTTCTCTCAACGTGGTTTCGGTATTCGCAGCATTGGCCGGATTGACGAGCACGGCAACGCGAGTGGCTGCGGGCACCAGCTCACGCAGGAGCTCCAGCCGCTTTGCGGTCAACTCGGCAGTGAAAAAATTGATACCTGTCAGGTTGCCGCCCGGCCGGGCGAGGCTGGCGACAAGACCAAGCCTGACCGGGTCGTCGCTCACGAGGAAGACGACGGGGATCGTCGTGGTCGCCGCCTTGGCCGCAAACGCCGAAGGGATACCTCCGGTCACGGCGATTACGTTGACCCGACGACGAACCAGTTCGGCCGCCAGTTCCGGAAGCCGATCCATCCTATTCTCGGCCCAGCGGTAGTCGATCGCCGCGTTCTGGCCCTCAACGAAGCCCGCATCCTTCAGGCCCTGGTGAAATCCGCGCAGACGGTCCGCCAACTCCTCAGGCGATCTTTGGTCGAGGAGCCCGACCACCGGCATCGCCGCCTGCTGCGCGTGCGCCGCGAGCGGCCACGCGGCCGCCGCGCCGCCGAGCAACGTGACGAACTCGCGTCGTTTCAGTTGATCGAATTGCATTCGGTCCCCCTGCGAGCCAGGGCCTGATTGCAGGATATCGAATTGCAAGCGATCAGTCAGGGGGTAGGCCAGCCACTTACAACCCGCCGCCAGTTGGCCAATGCGGTCGGAGACTGCATTGGGTCAAAACCGGTAAGTCTCGAACTGAGCAAATGTTTTCCGGCTTGCCCTCGATGGCAGACCTTGGACGACGGCGCCGGCGGGCCCAGGAGCTGGGCCGAGCCGTTTCGCGGCTCGCCGTCGTCGCGCTCGAAGGGCATCGATCGGCTCCAGGGAGGCTTGAAAAGCAAGTAGCCCGCATCCGCCTTCGCCCGAAGGCGGGCTTCGGCGGACAAGTTAAGCGAAGCGAAATGCGGGAGTGATGTGCGGTGAAGTACGCCCCGGATTTCGCTTCGCTCATCCGGGCTACGGTTGCCAAGGACCAGCGCGGAGGGAGGACCGCGCCGGCGGCCGCGGCGCGCCAAAACGAAAAACCCGCGCG
>DASTLJ010000192.1:0-7019 GCA_035715125.1 Verrucomicrobiia bacterium | reverse complement strand
CGCCGCCGCGCCCATGATGCGAATCTTGCGCACGCGATGGATGAGGCCGTCGAACGTCGGCAGCATCCGGTCCAACGTGGACCGGTTCTTTGCGAAACCGAGCGCGACAATCGCTACGTTCAGCTTCGTCCGACGGCTCACGCGGATAACTTTCCCGTTGAGCCGCGCCGGCTCGCCGCGGATCGCCGTCCAAAGTTCCTCCGTGAACGGGTCGTAAACGACACCGACGATGCTTTGGAACGCGGAGTTTCCGGGTTCCGGGTTCCGAGTTCCGAGTTCGGCTGTGCGCCTCGGGGAACCCGGAACCCGGAACCCGGAACCCGGAACTTTCTGTTGCAACGCGATCGACACGCACGCGTGCGGGATGCCGTAGCTGAAGTTGACCGTGCCGTCGATGGGATCGACCACCCAGCGCACCGGCGCCTCCGGATCACCGACGATTCCTTCCTCGCCAAGAATTGGAACCTGTGGGTACGCGCGGCGCAGCAAACGCTCGATCGTCTTCTGACAGCGCACGTCCAACTCTAGCTTGATGTCGTGCTGAGTGGCCGCGTTGATTTTTTTGGCCGACCGCAAGTTGGCGCGCATCAGCTTGCCAGCCGCGCGAGCGGCTTGCACCGCGCACAGCAGCGCCGCAGCCGGGTCGTGGAAAGTCATCGTGGGGCCGATGGTAATGGGGAGGCCGCCTGATCGCAAGGTAGGGCAGGCGCCCCGGCTGTAGCGCAGACTGCCCTGTCTGCTGTTTCGCCGACTGCCAGTCGGCGGGCGGGCGGTACGCCAGTCCGCGCCTCATTCTAGCCGCACCTTCGCGGGTTGGCAACCCGCGATACAGCAGGCTGGGCAGACTGCACTACGACTTTGTAATGCCTGCGTTTGCCGGAAATCCCAGACAACGCGGCACGTTCAGTTGAGGCGCACGATTGCTTTGATGACGCCGGTTTCGGGTCGGAGCCAGCGGGGAAATTCGCCGACCAGAGCATCGAATTCGGCGTGGTGGGTGATCCACGGGCGGGTGTCGATGCGGCCTTCCTCGATGAGTTGGATGATGCGGGTAAAGTCAGGCGGCAGCGCGTTGCGACTGGCCAGCAGGCTGAGTTCGCGCCGGTGCATCATGGGCGCGTGCGGGAAGGCGACCTCCTGCTGCGTGATGCCCACGAACACCAGCCGCCCGGTGAACGCGCAGTAGCCCAGCGCCTGGCTCATGGATTGGTGGCTGCCGGTGGCGTCGATGACGACCTGGGCGAGCGCGCCGGCAGTGAAGTGCTTGAGTTGTTCCAGTTCGGCGCCGTCGCCCTTGGAATGAATGGTGTGCGGCACGCCCATTTGCTGACGGCAGAAGGCCAGTCGCTGTTCGTTCAAATCGAGCACGACGCATGTCGCGCCGGAAAGCTTGACAAACTCGATCACGGCCAAGCCGATGGGGCCGGCCCCGACGACCAGGACGGCGTCTCCCAATTGCGGGTTGCCGCGGTTCACAGCATGACAGCCGATGGCGAGCGTTTCGACGAGCGCGCATTGCTCGGGAGAAAGCCGGTTGGCGGGATGGAGCTTGCGCGCGGGCAGGAGCATCCGTTCGCACAGGCCGCCATCCATCATCACGCCGAGCACCTTGAGGATTTCGCAGCAGTTGCCGCAGCCGCGGCGGCAGGGAGGGCAGGCGCCGCAGTTCATGTACGGTTCCACGGCACAGCGGTCGCCGGGGCGCACGTGGGTCACGCCCGCGCCGGTGGCCAGCACTTCGACGCCCAACTCGTGTCCCGGAATGCGTGGGTAGGAGAAGAACGGCATCTTGCCCAGGTAGCCGCCGTAGTCGGTGCCGCAGATGCCGACGCGATGAACGCGCACGAGCGCCTCGCCGGGGCCCGGCGGGGGCGGTTCGGAAATCTCGGCGTGGGTGAAATGCAACGGCTTTTCCAGGCGGATGGCTTTCATGCGGGAGATTGGGCAACGGAAAATCTGGCGGAGTTCATCAAGGGTCAGTTTTGGTTCGTAAAAGTTCGAAGCGGATTGAACGCCGATGGGCCGGCGATGGCGAGGATTTCCCGCCGGAAATCGGGGGGAAGGCCAGTGACAAAGTGGCCGGGCAAGTTTGCGCAGCTTTTGGAGTGCGGAGGCAAGCGCAGCGCGACTCCGCTTTGGCTGACCGTTGCGAAACGCCGTTCGCGCCCGGCCCGCTCGCCCTTCAGCCAAAGCGCCGTCGTCGCTGCGCTCTGCCGGCGCACTCCATAGGCCCACGTTCGGTCGGAATTACAAAACTGTAAACCGCTCCCGTCTTGAGCTTTAGGGCCAGTGCGGCAACACTAGGCGCCACGCATGAACACGGGTCTTACCGCCATCAACGAGGAAGTGCAGCGCGCCAGCGCGTTCGTCCGGCCCCTCTTCACCGAAATCGGCAAGGTCGTTATCGGGCAGAGCTACCTGGTCGAGCGGCTCGCCATCGGCCTGCTGGCCAATGGGCACGTTCTGCTGGAAGGCGTGCCCGGCTTGGCCAAGACGCTCTCGGTGAAATCGCTCGCCGCGTGTCTGCACGTGAAGTTCTCGCGCCTCCAGTTCACGCCGGACATGTTGCCAGCCGACGTCATCGGCACGCAGATTTACAACCCGCAGTCCGGCGGGTTCACCACGCGCAAGGGACCCATCTTCGCTAACCTCGTTCTGGCCGATGAAATCAATCGCGCTCCCGCCAAAGTCCAGAGCGCGCTGCTCGAAGCGATGCAGGAGAAGCAGGTCACCATCGGGGAGAACAGCTTCAAGCTCGACGAGCCGTTCCTCGTGCTGGCCACGCAGAATCCCATCGAGCAGGAGGGCACCTATCCGCTGCCCGAGGCGCAGGTCGATCGCTTCATGCTCAAGCTGAAGATCGGCTACCCCAGCAGGGAGGAGGAACGGCAGATTCTGGACCTCATGGCCCGCACGTCGAACGTCCCAACCACCAGCGCCGTTGTCGAGCCGAAGCAGATTTTCCGCGCCCGCGAAGTGCTGAACGACATTTACGTGGATGACAAGGTGAAGGATTACATCGTCGATTTGGTCTGCGCGACGCGCGATCCCGGGCACTATAAGATCCAGCTCCAGGGTCTCATCCAGCTCGGCGCTTCGCCCCGCGCGACCATCGCGCTGACGCTGGCGGCCAAGGCGTACGCGTTTCTCAAGGGCCGCGGCTACGTCACCCCGCAGGACGTGAAGAGCATCGGCATGGACGTGCTGCGCCACCGCGTGACCATCACCTACGAAGCCGAGGCGGAGGAGAAGACCAGCGAAACGATCGTGCAGAAGATTTTTGATGAGCTGCCGGTGCCGTAATCATGACTGCGGAGCGTCACAGCTCAAAATCGGCGGCCATCGCGTTCACAGGTGTCACCTGCCTGCTTTCGTGGTCGTATTTGTGGGCGTTGCGTTCCGGGCTTCGGCTGCCCGCAGGGCTGGTGCCGTTTGTGCTCATGTGGATTCCCGGCACGGTCGCCGTGGCCTTTCGCCTCGGTTTGGCCGAAGGATTTGCGGACGCTGGTTTCCGTGCCGGCGCCGGCCGTTATTGGGCTTGGGCCTACGCGGCGCCGTTCGGACTGGCAACTGCGACCTACGCTACCGCCTGGATGTTGCAGCAGGTCGAACTCACGCCGTACCTGAAGCAGCAATCCATGCTTGGACCGTTGCCGTTTCGCTTGAGTTGGTTCAATGCTGAAGCGACCACCGCCGGTTTGCTGGCGCAGCGGTTCCTGGTCGTCGCCACTTTGAGTATCGTCATCGGATACGTTGGTGCGTTGGGGGAGGAAATCGGTTGGCGCGGCTATCTGCTGCCGAAGCTTGTGCAGGCGGGTGTTCGCTTTCCAATTCTCGTCGTGGGTCTGATCTGGGCGGCCTGGCATGTGCCGTTTGTCCTGCTCACCTTCCAACACCAGCGTTATATCACGGCTGCCTTGTATTCATTGGCCTGCGTGGCCGTCGGCGTCTTCATTAGCTGGCTCCGCCTCGCCTCTGGAAGCGTTTGGGTCGCCGCCATGGCTCATACTTCATACAACAGCTTCTATCAGGACTTCTACGACCATTCGTTTGTCGGCCCGCACAAATGGTTTTGGGCAGGGGAAGTCGGCCTGTTGTGCAGCGTGGCCTTCGGCGTCGTAGCGGTGGTGCTCTACCGCACCAATCGCATCGCTCCGCTGCTCCAGCAGGCGCGCGCACAAAATTTCTCGGTATCTGTGCCATGATCCCCCGCGAAATCCTCCAGAAAATCGCCCAGCTCGATCTGCCCACGAACCGGCTCGTGCAAGGAGTCCCGCCTTCAGGCGGCAGGACGTCCGGCCGGCTAAAGCCGGGACTCCGTGCCAGCCGCCGCCGTTCATGGCCCCAATGCGCGATGCTCGAGTCGTGGAGGCTGCCCACGAACCGGCTCGTCCAATCGCGATCCCGCATCAGCTCACCGGAGCCGTCGCCGGAGTTCCGCGGGGTTCCGTTTGCCGTGCCACACGGCAACGACCTTGATTTGTCGGTGCTCGTCATCCACCACAAAAAAAATGGAGTAAGGCCAATCTTTGATTTTGACTTTTCGCGTCAATCGCCCGACCAAGGGAAATCGCTCCGGTTGTGCCGCCAGCACTTTGAGATAGTCTCGAACCACCGCATTGAAGCGGTGGCCAACGCCAGGCTCGCGTTGATCGTACCAATCGACAGCTTCGTTCCACTCGTGCTCGGCTTCCGGCTCGGTGATGACTGTCATTTCTTCGCACGAAGGCGCTCTTCGATTTCGGCGAACACCTCTTCCGCGGGCCGTCCACGTTCAGGATGCTTCAACGCTTCCTCGGCGCGCCGGTCCAGTTCCGCGATCTGTTCCGGCGTAAGCTCTTCATCGCCGAATTCGTCGCGGAGTCGCTCGAAGACCTCGCGCTGCTCTTGCAGAGGCAGTTGCCGGATTTGCACGAGAATCTCGGTTGCGCTCATGGCGGCAATCTACTCTTGCCCGATTCGCAGGCAAGGGGCTTCTCATTCCGCGTTCCACGTTCCGCGTTCCGCGCTCCCATGATCCCCCGCGAAATCCTCAAGAAAATCCGTCAGATCGAGCTGCGCACCAACCGGCTCGTGAGCGAGACCCTCGGCGGCCAGTACCACAGCGTCTTCAAAGGGCTGGGGATGAACTTCGAGGAGGTGCGCGAATACCAGCCGGGCGACGAGGTGCGGGCCATCGATTGGAACGTTACTGCCCGCATGAACCATCCGTTCGTGAAAAAGTTCGTCGAGGAGCGCGAACTGACCCTGATGCTCATCGTGGACTTGAGCGGCTCGGGCCTGTTCGGCTCCGGCGACCAGTCGAAGCGCGAGCTGGCCGCCGAGATCGCCTCCGTGCTCGCCTTCTCCGCCATTCGCAACAACGACAAAGTCGGCCTCATCCTTTTCACCGACGAGGTCGAGAAGTTCATGCCCCCGCGCAAGGGCCGCCGCCACGTCCTGCGCGTCATCCGCGAGATACTTTTCTACGAGCCGAAGCGGCGCGGCACGAGTCTGAACAAGGCGCTGGATTTCCTGAGCCGCATTGCCACTCACCGGGCCATCGCCGTGGTCATCTCGGATTTCCTCGACGAGACGGAACCGGCGACCGCCGGGCCGCGGCGCCTCATGCCCGGCGGGCACAGCGCAGGGCAATCGCTCATGTCGCTGGGCTGCTACGGCGCGCTGCGGCAGGCGAACCGCCGCCACGATGTCGTCGCGGTGCAAATCGCCGACCGGTTCGAGTTGGAGCTGCCCGCGCTGGGCCGGCTGATGCTGGAGGACGCCGAGACCGGCAAGCTCATCGAAGTGAACACAAGCGTCGGCCGGCACCGAGCCGCCTTCAAACAACGCCAGGAACGGGCGCAGGCCGAACTGACGCGCATGTTCCGGTCGGCGAATATCGACGCCATCCGATTGCGCACCGGCGAGCCGTATGGGGCGACGTTGGGGAAGTTTTTCGAGACAAGGGAGAAGAGGAGGTTGAGGGGATGAGGAGGCGTGCTGCGTGGTGCGTGGTGCGTGTTGCGTCAAGCGGCAGGGAACGCGGCTTGCCGCCGAGATTGCTTCACGCAACACGCATCACGCATCACGCACCACGTGGAGCTTAAGGGCAGGCGTTCCGCATGACGACCAACCTCGCCACCGCCACAAACGACCTCCGCGACATCAAGCCGCCCGTCGCGTTGCCCGACCCGCTGGCCTGGCTGTGGTGGACACTGGTGGTGCTGGCGGTCATTGCCGTGGCGCTCACCGTCTGGTTCGTCCTGCGCAGGAAACGGCTCGTTGCAAAGATCGCCATCGTGGTCCCGCCTCACGTCCGCGCGAAGGAGAAGCTGGCTGAGGCGCTGCGCTTTGTGGGCGATCCGAAGCTCTTTTGCACGATGGTCTCGGACACGGCCCGCGTCTATCTCGAGGAACGATTCAAGCTCCACGCGCCGGAGCGGACGACGGAGGAATTTCTGATCGAACTGCGGACCAGTCCCCACCTGACCCGCGATCAAAAGCAAAGCCTCGGCGCTTTCCTCGAGAGCTGCGACCTGGTGAAGTTTGCCCGTTTCGAGCCAACCGAGCAGGCGCTGCGCGAACTCCATGACTCCGCCCTCCGGCTCATCGACGAAACGCAGTACGAAGCGATCCCCGTTCCAAACGCCCAGCCGCCCCCGCAAGCGCCGCCCTCGCTGCCGCCGGTAGCTCCGCCACCTCTCGAACTCTCGACTCGCGACTCGTAAATCGTAAATCGTAAATCGTAAATGCGTTTGGCCTTCGCTCATCCCTGGTTTCTGCTGCTCCTGCTGGCGTTGCCCGCAGTGGCCTGGTGGCGAACGCGACAGGGCAAGGATGCTGCGTTCCTTTACTCCTCCGTCGAGCTGGCGCGCGGCGTGGCGAACATCGGCCGCTCCGGCGCAAGCCGCCTACTCGAGGCGCTGCGCTGGCTGGCCGTGGTGCTGTTCATCTTCGGGGAGGCACGTCCGCAATTCGTCGAGAGTGAAACCTCCATCAAAGCCAGCGGTGTGGACATCGTTGTAGCCATCGATCTT
>DASTLJ010000191.1:0-3498 GCA_035715125.1 Verrucomicrobiia bacterium | reverse complement strand
AGAAGTTCGAGGTCGACAACCTCCTCACCGGTCAGGGCGACGGCTGGGCGGTCGATACGATAAAGCCCGAGAACAAGGTGCGCCGCTCGGCGTACTTCACTCTCAAAGAACCGCTGGATTTGCCCGAGGGCGGCTCGCTGGTCTTCACGCTCCGACATAGCGACAAACACCCGGGCGCGAACTTGAAACGCTTTCGACTCTACACAACCACAAGCGCTCACGTGGCCCCGCCGACGAGCCTGCCGGAGGAGATTCGCGGCATCCTGGCCATCGCGCCCGAGAAGCGGGACAAGAAACAGGCTGAAAAGCTCGCGGAGCATTACCGCGCGCTCGATCCCGTGACCAAGCCGCTCCATGAAGCCCATGCCGCGGCGAAGAAGTCCGCGGACGAGTTCGATAAAACCATCCCGATCTCCAGCGTCATGGCCGAACTGGCCAAGCCCCGCGTTACCAAACGCCACATCCGCGGCGCCTACCTGAACACCGCCGAGGAAGTGCAGCCCGGCACGCCCGCCTGCCTGCATCCGTTCCTCGCCGGCCAGCCGACGAACCGGCTGGGCTTCGCCCGCTGGATCGTGTCCCCGGACAATCCGCTTACCGCGCGCGTCATCATGAACCGCGTTTGGGAGCAATACTTCGGGCGCGGCATCGTCGAAACCGTCGAGGAATTCGGCAAGCAGGGCGAAGCGCCGTCGCATCCGGAGTTGCTCGACTGGCTGGCGTGCGAGTTCATGGAACCGGTTGAATCGTTGAATCTTTCAATCGTTAAATCGGGAAGCGGATCCGGCCAGTTCAACGATTCGACGATTCAACGCTTCAACGCTTCAACGCTTCAACCGTGGTCGCTCAAACACATGCACCGGCTCATCGTCACGAGCGCCACCTATCGCCAAAGCTCGAAAGTCCCGCCCGCGCTCGCACGGCGTGATCCCTACAATCGCCTGCTGGCCCGCGGACCGCGCGTGCGGCTCGAAGCGGAAATGGTGCGTGACCAGGCGCTGGCCGTCGCCGGCCTCCTCAGCCACAAGGTCGGCGGCCCGAGCGTGATGCCGCCGCAACCCGACGGCATCTGGCAGGTTGTGTACAACGGCGAGACGTGGAAAACCTCGCCCGGCGAGGACAAATACCGCCGCGGCCTCTACACCTTCTGGCGCCGCACGATGCCGCACCCGATGATGGTGAATTTCGACGCGCCTAGCCGCGAATTCTGCGTGCTCAAACGCTCCCGCAGCAACACGCCGCTCCAGGCGCTCAACACGCTCAACGACCCCGCCTTCATCGAGTGCGCCCAGGCCATCGCGCGAAAAGTCGCCGCGCAGCCAGTCGCCGATGCGAAGGCCGGTGAGTCCCGGTGGGGCGAGCGTCCTCGCGAGCCGATTGTCGCGCAACCGGCCGCCGACGTGAAGGCCCGCGCTACGTTCGCCTTCCGCCTCGTCCTGGCCCGCGCCCCGCAGCCGAAGGAAGTCGAGCGGCTCGTCGCGTTGTTCCAAAATGAACTCACGAATTACGAGGGCGATACCAAGGCCGCCGAAAAAATGGCGACCAGCGAATTAGGCAAGCCGAAGGAACCCTGCAACCTCGCCGAACTGGCGGCCTGGACCGTCGTGGCGAACGTGCTGCTGAATCTGGACGAGACGATTACGAAGGGTTAATCGCGGCGAATAGTTTGTGAAAATGAAGGCGCTCACGCCATGAAGGGAAAGCGTCGGATCGGAAAATACCTCGTCTTCATCAGCCACAGTGCCAGGGATACTTGGGTGGCGAAGCAGATCGCGGAGAGCGTAGAGGCCGTTGGCGCTGCGTCGTTCCTCGACGAGGTGGCGATTGAGGTCGGCACGGAGTTCGAGCGAGAAATCCTCCGCTCACTTCGGAAAGCCGACGAGTTGGTCGTGCTGCTGACACCGTGGGCTTTGGAGCGTCCATACGTTTGGGCCGAGTTAGGCGCTGCCTGGAGCAAAGGCATCCCGATCGTGGGCCTGCTGCACGGCTTGACCTCCGGGGAACTTCAGGCCCGGCCCGGTGTGCCAGTCTTTCTCAAGCAGCGAAACCTGGTCGACTTGAATGACGTGGAAAAGTACTTCCGGCAGCTTGCCGGCAGAGTCCAAAAGAGGGATAAGTAACCCAGTTATGGCAAAGCCGAAGATTTTCGTTTCGTACTCGATGAAGGACATGCCGTGGGTCCGGCAGTTCGTCGACGCACTGCTCGCCGCCGACATTGACGCATGGCTGGACGCCTACCGAGTTCCTCCCGGTGAGCCTTTTCAGGCTGCCGTCGAGAAGGCGTTTCGGGAGAGCGATTTTATCGTCACGCTCGTCACTCCCGAAACGGCAGATGCGCCCAACCTTTTCTTTGAACTCGGCGCCGCTATGGGGTTGGGCAAGCCGATCATTCCAATCGTGCCCAAGGACATGAGCCTCTCCCTGCTTCCACAGCCCTTGAGACAGCGGCAGGTGATGGTTCGTTCCACACCAAAGGAAACCGCGCGCGACCTCATCTCGCACTTGAAGCTGCAGCCGGTCCATGCTTGAGCTGACTGTGTGATCGAACGGTTCGGATATGAAGCATACTGAAACACGAGAAGATGAAATCATCTCGGAAGTGCGCCGTGCCCGCGCCGAGCACGCCGCGAAGTTCAACTACGACACCGCGGCCATCTTTCGCGATTACCGGCGGCTCGAGAAGAAGTTGAAAGCGGCGGGCTGGAAGGTTGTCAGTTTGCCCCGCCGCAAGCCGGCCAGGACCGGCTGACGCCCGAACGTTAGCCTTTCGACCATGAGCACAATGGCCTCAGAACCCGAAGCCGCCATCTGGCAGCGGACGCTCGATCCCGAAGCGGGCAATCTCAGCCCGGAGGCCGCCCGCGCCTTCCTGCGGCTGGCCTTCACCGACGAAGACCATCGCGCGATGGACAAACTGGCCGTCAAGGCGCAAGCCGGATCGCTGACCCCCGAGGAAAGCCGCCTGCTCGACGGCTACCGGCATGTCGCCTGGCTGCTGGGATTGCTCAAATCGAAGGCCCGGCTCTCCCTCCAACGGGCCGGCGGCACAGCCTGACCGATGGATCATGAACTCAGGGCGGCAGTACTACAGCGAGCCGGACATCGGTGCGAGTATTGCCACCTGCCCACCGCGTTCTTCGAGGCGCCGGCGCAGATCGACCATATCAGACTTCATTGCGCACTTGAAGCATCAGACCGTTGGTGCTTGAATCCAATGGGCGATTGAGTTTAGCATGAACATTTGAGAACCGATGAAATGGCCACTCCAACTCAGCACCAGACTTCGGAGGTGGCACTTTCCTGTGTGGGCCTGCGCGAATTTTGCGTTGATCGCGCTCGGCGTGGCACAACTCGTCAGCTTGGAGAACAGTCGGAGCGTGTTGATTTTTGGCATTCTTAATGTGACGGGCGCGACTTACTTAGTCGCGCTGCTGAGCCACGCCTGGTTCAACGATTGGCGACGGTCCGAGCCGTTGCTTGAACGACGTTCAGACCCCA
>DASTLJ010000190.1:0-20730 GCA_035715125.1 Verrucomicrobiia bacterium | reverse complement strand
TGGATTTGGGCGGAACCTGCACGGCGTGGTTAACGGCATGAACACAGCCGCCTTTGTTACAAATTTCGGCGACCTCGACACCGATGACCAGACCGATGCCAACGACGCCGCTGCGAACTTGAATCCGGGCGCAACGGTAGCCATGGAGTACTCTTCGATCGAGGGTGACGCCACCGGTGACCGCGTTGTGAAATTCTACGTGTACAAAAATGGTAACCGCGCTCCCTCCGCGAACCTCGACAAGTTGGGCGAGCGGACCGTTCCACAACTTTGCATGGTTTGTCACGGCGGCGAGTATCCTGGCGGTGCGGTGTTTGGCTCTGCGGCGCCCTTCAACAGCGTGAGCGACGTGAAACTAGGGTCTAAGTTTCTGCCCTTCGACCTGCATTACTATAAGTTCCCCACCATACCTGCGGGGTTCGATAAAGCGACGCAACAACCCAAGTTCAAAAATTTCAACGAGATGATTGTCAAGGTCAGCCCGCCACTTGATCCGGTCATCGGCGACATCGTCACCCAAATGTACACGCCGGGACCGAACCAAAACGAGGACTTCGTGGTGGCGGGCTGGAGGGACGTGACGAAGCCGGTGCAGGAGAGCATGTATCGCGACGTGATCGGCCGTAGTTGTCGCACCTGCCACGCAGCCCACTCGTTCCCGGCTTTGAATTTTGATACGGCTTCGGGTTTCCTTCTTAAGCTTGCCGCTGCGGAAATCCGCGTCTGCGACAATCACGTGATGCCGCATTCCAAGGTCACGCACAAATTATTCTGGACCAGCATCAACCTCCATCAACCCGCCGTCTTTCAACTGTTCGGCGACACCTACGGCGGCGGTAGCGGCTGGAGCGGCATGCTATGTGGCAATTTCACTCCTGGCGGCCTGACACCGATGACCGTGTTCAGTTCGATGATCCAGCCCCTCTTTAATGGTGTGAACACTAGCGGAGCGTCCGCCTGTGTCACCTGCCACAGCGGAGGTTCGCCACCCGCGGGCCTCAACCTTGCCACTGGTTTGTCCTACGGCAACATTGTCAACGTGAACTCGACTGAAGTGGCTCTAAAGCGTGTGAAGCCTAGCGATCACCTGAACAGCTACCTCTGGCACAAGATCAACGACGCCCCGCCGGCGGTCGGCGCTCGCATGCCCCAAAATGGCCCGCCGTACCTGAACCAGACTGAGATCGATACGATCAAAAACTGGATTGATAGCGGCGCCAATCCCTAGCCAGTGTCTGGTGCAACCGCGCCGCATGGAACGAATATGTTCCCGCCAGAAACCAACCAATTCACCGATATGAAATGCAAATCCCTCCGATTCTGCCAAGCCCTGTGCGGTTTGGTTCTGCTCAGTACCACCATTGCTGCTCAAGGGCAGGCCGATCTTTGGATCCGCGACGATATCCTGGATGTTGGCATCGAGCCAAACACGGTCTCGCTATACCTGCATCTGAGCGACGACATCTGGGTCCGCCGCCTGGCCGATCCGAACTACGACCCGCAGCCCTTCCCGAGCAGCAGCCCCACTTGGACTCCGCTGCCGCACGAAGGACCATGCTATCGCGATCCCAAGGCCAGCTCGCCTAACTACATTTATGTGCGGGTGCGCAACAGAGGCACGTCGGCCTCCAGCGGCACCGAAACGTTGCACGTCTATTGGGCTAAGGCCTCAACCGGACTTAACTGGCCCGGTGACTGGAACGACCATGTGGCCAATCCCTGCGGCTTCGCGCAACCGCGCCTCTACGGCTACGAGGTGACCAAGCCCAGGAGTAACGCGGCCACAGTCGCTGTTTCAGTCCGTAACGACTACATCGCGGCCGTGCAGACGATTGATATGCCGCCCTACCTGTTTCCGGGTGGCGACACCTATTTTGACAAGCAGAACAATGTTCACTTTCCGCTGTTTGGATCAGGAATACATGGCACCCTCCGTTTCCTACCGTGGCACCGGGAATTCATCAACCGATACGAGGCGCTGCTGCGAGAGGCGAAGCCGGCCCTGACCCTTCTTTATTGGGATTGGACGACCGATCCCAGCCCCACAATTATCGGTCCCGGCGGCTACATGGGCGCCTCCAGCGGAGTGGTGGGCGCGCCCTTCGCCACTTTTGGCATCAGCCGCAACAAGCCTGCCGGAGCGCCGGGCGCCGCGGGGCTGCAACCGGCCTACCAGACGGCCACCCTCCTGCCGAGCGGCAGTTACTCGACTTTCTGGGGAAATATCGAGGGGCCATCCCACAACAACGCGCACTGTTATATCAATGGCACCATGTGCTCGCAAAGTGCCGCGCGTGATCCCATCTTTTTCATGCTTCACGCCAACGCCGACCGCCTCTGGGCAATGTGGCAGCGCCTGAATAATGCGAACGTGGATCGCTGGACACCAAGCCAGGCTTACGATACCAGCCAGCTCGACCCCGTCATCACATCCACTCTTATTCCGTGGAATGGTGCGTCGGGCATCAGCCCCTGGACGATTGCCGGCGGCTACATCATCAACAAGACGCCGACCCACCACTCCATCGTCTATCCGCCGACTTACGAGGACGTTTTGCTGAAAATCCCTGTCCTCGCTCCCAACGAGTGCTGCATCATCGAGATTCCCTTCTACCCACCGCCAGACACGGAATGCGGCGCGTTTCTCGACCCGCAGCATCTCTGCCTGCTGGCGCGGATCGAGCCGATCACTTCACTTCCCCTCGAAGGCCCCGGCCTTTGGCAGAACGTGAAAAACCACAACAACATTGCCTGGCGCAACGTCGCACTGAGCGATTGCAACGTGGGTCCTTGGTTCAGCGCCAGTGCCGGCAGCATCGGCGCGGCCGGCGAACTCGTCCGCAACTTCCGCGAGCAACCGGCGCTCGTAACCCTGCGCTTCGACGAAGCGCAGGCAGGCTTCCGCTCGCTGTTCGAGTTTGGCCAGCTCCGGCTGCGCTTGGAGACCAATCTCTTCGGCGCCTGGGTGCGCGGCGGCCGGCAGGGACAGGGCGTGGAGGAGGTCGGGCAGAACGAAATTCGCATCGTCGCCTCCGGCGCGACGCTGGCCGGGCTGCCGCTCGGCGGGCGCGAGCTCGGCCACATGGACGTGGCGCTAAAATTGAACCCCGGCTACCCGGAACCCTTCGGCGATATTTACCATCTCGACCTCCTGCAATTCGACGATCAGGGCGGCCAAGTTCCCGTCGGCGGCCAGCGCTACGACTTTGACTTCAACTTGCTGAGGATCGTCGGGAAAGGCTCGGCCTGGAAGTTCCTCGACGGCGGACAAATCCCGACCAACAACTGGACCGCTCTTGCTTTTGACGACCAAAGTTGGAAAACCGGCCGTGCCCCCTTTGGCTATGGCCGGGCCGATGTCGCCACGGACCTGAACAAACCGATCTGTTGTAACGGCTGGCCACCCATCCCGGTTTATTTCCGCCAAACCTTCGACGTGCCGGATCCCTCGTTTTACCACAACATCGCCCTCAACTTGATCCAACACCACGGCATCGTGGTGTACCTCAACGGGCAGGAAATCGCCCGGCGAAATATGCCCGAGGGAGCAATCACTCCGGACACGCGCGCCTTGACTGCGATGACCGGCGCCGCCGCGCGTGCCTGCCGCTCGATCAACGTCAGCAACGCCTTCAGCCTGCTCGTAACTGGGCGCAACATCCTCGCCGCCGAAGTGCATCCCGCGAGTCAGAGCAACCAAGTGGACCTGACCTTCGACACCGAACTGGCCGGCAACGTGCCCAGCGTTCCCTACCAGCCACCGACGGTATTCATCACGACGCCGACGAACGGCGGCTTGTTTCGGGTAGGTTCCGACGTTCCCATCCTCGCCGACGTGCTGGATCCGGACGGCGATTTGTCGGAAGTCCGCATCTTCACCGACGGCCAATTGCTGGTGCGCACCAACTCCGGTCCTTTCGTCGCGGTGTTCCGAACCCCGTCGTTGGGCGGCCATCGAGTCTCCGTGGAAGCAGAGGATCTATTCGGCCATCGGGCCCGCATGGAATCGGTCTTTACGGTCGTCTCCAACCTTGTTCCCATCGTGGACATCACTTCGCCAGTGGGCCAGACGTTCGCGGCCGGCAGCACCATTCCACTGGTGGCGGCTGCCGCGGACCTGGATGGCAGCGTCGCGAAAGTCGAGTTTTATGTCCGCTCACACTTGCGATTCGACTCTCCCCAACTGTTCGTGGGGCAGGACCAGACCGCGCCGTACCAAGCGCAGATCAGCGGTCTTGCCCCTGGCCACTACATGGCTCTGGCGGTAGCCACCGATAACCAAGGGGCTACTGGCTACTCCCACTCCGGGCACTTCAGCATTGAACACCCCCCTGGCAGTCCGGATATCACCATCCGTTTTGAAAACCTGGGCGGTCGCCGCGTGCTCACCCTCGAGTGGGACATCCCCGGCGCGATCCTCCAGCGGGCGTCCCGAGTTACCGGCCCCTGGCAGTCCGTCCCCGACGCCCCTAGTTCCTATTCCATCGAACCCAATGCAAGCATGGAATTCTACCAGTTGCGCCTGCCAGACTCAGGACACGTTCACTAGAATTTCGAAGGCCGGTGCCTGGATGGGGCCGCTGCATATCTTTAGCGGGTCAGCTCCTGGTTTGATCACTGGCTGTGCTCACTTTCGTTATCGGTTCGCCCGGCTCTACTGGGCTCGTCGGGCTGGCCGATGAAGCGCGGAGTGGGTAACGTGTGATCGAACCTGGGAAATGACCCAGTTTAGGCTGCATGGCGGATGACGCGCGCCGGCAGCCGTTTCTTTCAAGGATTTTTGACCACGGATTTCGCGGATGGGAATGGATGAAGAACTAGAAGTATCCGTGTTATCCGTGTCATCCGTGGTCAACTCCTTCTGCTCACAGTCAAAACCGCGCCCCAGCGGCCGGGTCAACGCGGTTGCTCGACGACCGTCGTTTGGCCGAGCGGGACGGCGTCGAGTTTCTGGCGCGAGCCGTCGGGCCAGAGGATTTCGACCGCGTCGGGCCGGGCGGCGTTGCCCAGGCCGATGGTGACAGGAAGTTCGGACTGCGACAGGTAACTGCGCGTGGGCATGACCTGTCGCGAGAGCGTTTGCGCGCCGACGCGCACTTTGATCCACGCGCCAATGGCGTCTCGATTGCATCGGGTGCCGATGAGCTTGAGCCGCAGCCAGCGATTTCCGAGTTGCTGATCGTTGCGGAGCAGCAATGGCCTTCCGCCGATTTGCGTCAGGACCACGTCGAGATCGCCGTCGCCGTCGATGTCCGCATAGGCCGAACCGCGCCCGACAATCGGCTGGAAGATTTCCTCGCCCGCCTTTTGCGCGGGCACCGGCACGAAGCTCATGCCGCGGGCCCCGCCGCGGTTCCAGAAAAGTTGCGCCGGCTGGCGGTAGCGCTGGCTGGACTGGACCAGGCTGATTTGCTCCTCGAGATGCCCGTTGGCGGTGAGCACGTCGAGCCGGCCGTCGAGGTCGTAGTCGAAGAAGAAGAGGCCGAACTTGAGCAGCAGCCGGCTGGCGGGTCCGACGCCTTCGGTGATCGCTTCGTCGGCGAAGATTAGCGTGTCTCGCTGCGAGACGTAAAGCGCGTTCATTTCGTTCGCGAAATTCCCAATGGCGATGCCGAGCGCGTCGTCGTTGCGGAAACGGGCCGAGTCGATGCCCATTGCCCCGCGGGCCAGCCCGTAGGCGTCGAACGCCACGCCGGCTCGGGCGCCGACTTCGGCGAACGTGCCGTCGTGCCGGTTCGTAAACAGAAAATTCTGCACGGTGTCGTTGGCCACCACGAGGTCGATCCAGCCGTCGTTGTTGGCGTCGACCGGGGCCACCGAGAGGGACTTGGCGAGCGGCGCTCCGGTGGCGGGGTTTCGCACTTGCACGCCGCTGGCCGCCGACACATCCGTGAAGCGCCCCCCGCCGTCGTTGCGGTACAGATAAGGGAACGTTCCCTCGAAATTCGCGGGCGGCCCGTACGCCCGGCCAATGCCCGTCAGCCGGTAGTTCACGCGCAGGTCAATCTCGCGCGACCAACGGACATAGTTGCAGACGAACAGATCGAGGTCCCCGTCGTTATCGACATCGACCCAGGCGGCGCTCGTGCTCCATTGATCGGGCGCGCCGCCGACGCCCGCGGAAGCGGTCACGTCCGCGAAACGGCCGCCGCCCAGATTACGGAACAGATGGTTCCCCCCGACGGCGGTGACGAACACGTCGGGCAGACCGTCGTTGTCGTAGTCCCCGACCGCCACGCCCATCCCGTAAAGGCTCACGTCGAGACCCGAGCCGGCGGTCACTTCGGCGAAGTGGCCAGCGCCGTCGTTGCGATACAAGGCGAGCGTGCCGGCCGCGCGGCCATCCGGCTTGTGCCACGGCCAGAGAGTCGAGTTGACGAAGAACAGATCCTGATCCCCGTCGTTGTCGAAATCCAGGAACGCCACGCCGCCGCCCATCGTTTCGGGAAGCAGCTTGTCGCCCTGCGCGCCGTTTTCATGCACGAACCCGATACCGGCGTTGGTCGTGATATCGCTGAAATTCACGCGCGGGATTTCCGCCGCAAGCCGCTCGGGCAGAGCGGGCGGAACCAGCGGCGTGATTTGAACGGGCCTTGTCTCGGGACGTGTTTTGAAATACCACACCGCCCCGCCACCGGCGGCCAGCATCGCCAGCGCGAACACCGACCACCGAAACGCGCGGCCGATCAGGACATCGTCCGGACGCAAGGGATCGTCGTGGGAGGAACTCGGGCCCGGCCCAGTCATTCGAGTCGCAAGCGCATCTCACGCATTGAGCGGAGTACGGGACGGCAGTTCAAGATTGGAGTTAGCTCGTGCTGGGAACGCCGGCATCCTGCCGGCGAGTGGATTGGTTGTGAGTCGAGAAACTCGCCGGCAGGATGCCGGCGCTCCCAGGATTGGCAAGTCCGCCCGCGTCCCGGCTACGCAAACAAGCGGGTCGCCGCGGGTCGCGCGTCCGCCAATTCGAACGCCGACTCCAGCCGCGCGCGGGCGGCATGGGCGTCATTCTGAGTGGCGGCGTGAATGCGGCAAAGCACATCGCCTGCTTTGATTGGATCTCCGGGCTTCGCGAGCCGGTCAACGCCGACAGCGGCATTGAGCACCGTCTCCTGCTTCAATCGTCCTCCGCCCAGGTCGCGGACGACCTCGCCGATGACGCGGGCATCACAGCGGGCAATGAAGCCGCCGCGCGGCGCGGTGAATTCGGCAACTACAGGCGCGGTGTGATCGAGCGCGAGCCGGCTGCGGAACGCGCCAAGGTCCGCTCCCTGGGCGGCAATCAGTTCGTCCCACTTGCGACGTGGAGCGCCGGAATCCAGACACGCGGCGGCGGTGGCGCGGGCCTCGGCCAGGTCGCTCGCGCGATTGGCCAGCACGAGCAGCCGGGCGGCGCACTCGATGACCAGAGCGCTCAAATCGTCGGGACCGCGGCCGTCGAGGCAATCGATGGCTTCCTTCACTTCGAGCCAATTGCCGACGGCCCGGCCAAGCGGCGTGTTCATGTCGGTGAGCAGCGCCTGCGTGCGCACGCCGCACGCTTCAGCCAGCGACACGATGGAGTCAGCCAGCGCGCGCGCGTCGGACTCTGTCCGTATGAATGCAGCGCAGCCAAATTTCACGTCCATCACCAGCGCCTGAAGTCCCTCGGCGAGTTTCTTCGACAGGATGCTGGCCGTGATGAGCGGAACGCTGGGCACGGTGCCGGTCACGTCTCGCAACGCGTAAAGCTTCTTGTCCGCCGGGACCATCGTTTCCGTCTGTCCGGCCATCGCCACGCCCAGGCGCTGGATCTGTTCGACGAGCCGCTTCGGCTCAAGCTCCGTGGTCAAGCCGGGGACCGATTCCAGCTTGTCGACCGTGCCTCCGGTAATGCCCAGCCCGCGGCCGGAAATCATCGGCACACGAAAACCCAGACACGCCAGCAAGGGCGCCAGCGGCAGCGACACCTTGTCCCCGACCCCGCCCGTGGAGTGTTTATCCACGAGTGGCCGGGGATCGTCGGGAAACGCCAGCACGTCGCCCGAGTCGCGCATCGCCAGCGTGAGCGCGCGCGTCTCGGCCACGCTCATGCCGCGGAAGCAGACGGCCATGAGCAGCGCGGCCATCTGGTAGTCCGGGATGCGGCCCGCGGTAAAGTCGCGCACGAACCCGGCGATGGCCTCGGACGGCAGCTCGCTGCCGTCGCGCTTCGATTCGATGAGGGAGAGGAAGCTCATGGGCAAGCCGTGTGAAATGCTTGCCCCTAATTGGGGTTTGGATGAAGCGATGTCGAGCGGGTTCGAGCGGAGAATCCGCCCATGCTCATTTCGCTATCGTACACAGAGCGGCGAAGCTGCAAACCCTTTCCCTCCGAGGGGAAGCGGGAGTGCGGCGGACATCGCGGCCGTTGGGCTTGTCACGCGGCTGCCCCCTCACCCCGGCCTTCTCCCCTCCGAGGGGGAGAGGGAGTCCGGTGGCGCAGTGGGTTCCGCAATGGCAAGCCCCTGATCGTTGGAGGACTTGCGCCGCCAACTGCGCGGACAGGCAGGCGACGATTCCCCCTCTCCCCATCCGATGGGGAGAGGGCCGGGGTGAGGGGGCAGCCGGTTCGTTTGGCCTGAGCAGCACAAAAAATGCGCCCGGGGATGGGGTGACGACCCCAGATTGCATTTTACTCGGCGTCGCCCATAACCTATGGTATAAGATAATCCAAAATCGCCATGAGTGTCCAATCAGGCCGCCTTGTTTGTTTTGCAGTGTGCGCGCTGACTGCCGCGGGACAATTGAGCGCGCAGACGCCGTCCGAGAGATTGTGTTTCCGGCTGCCCCAGCGGAGAGAGTTTCGTTTTGAGAGCAAGCTCTCGCAGTTGCAGCCGGCGGCGTCGCGACCGCACTGGCTGCGGGCCTGGGCCATGGATGGCTCGACGAATTCGGTCGAGTTCGGCGACCGCGTGGTCCTGCAACTCCAGCCGGGCGCGAGTTTGGATTCGGTGGTGCGAGGGCAATCCCTGAAGCTGTCGCGCACCGTGTCGTCGAACGTATTCATCCTGCAGGCGCCCAATGCAGTCGTCGCCGCGTTGGAAGCCAGCCGGCTTTCGGCGGCGCCGGGGGTGGCGGCAGGCTACCCAATCATTCGCCAGGAGGTTTCGCTCGACGGCCTCTACGCCGCGCGCCCAAACGATCCGCATTTCCCGCCCCAATTGGGCACCACGATCGGCCAATGGAATCAGGAGAATCGCGACGTGACCAACGGCGCCGTGCTGGGGCCGGACCTGAACGTGCGCGGAGCGTGGCCGTACACGCGAGGTGAAGGGGTGACAATCGCAATCGCCGACACGGGCATCGAAATATCACACCGTGAGCTGACGAACGCGGCGGCCGGCGCGCCGCATCTGAACTTTGCCGACCTTTCCAACGATCCGACACCGACGCAATTTACGAACAGCTCGTGGGCGCACGGGACGGAGTGCGCCGGCCTTGCGGTGGCGGCGGCCAACAACGCCTTCGGCATGGCGGGCGTGGCGCCTGGCGCCAAGGTAGCGGGCTGGGTGATTTTTACCAACGACAGCCCGCGCCTGGTGAGCGATGAGCGGCTGCACGACATGTTCGTTTACGCTTCCAACGTGGTCGGCGTGCAGAGTCACAGTTGGACGCATCCTGGGCGCCGACAGCGCGGGCTCACCACCCTCGAAAACCTCGGCATTGAATCGGCCGTGAGCGACGGACGCTTCGGGCGCGGTGCGGTGCTGTTGCGCCCCTCGGGCAACGACCGCGAAATCCTCGCCAATGCCAATGACGACGCGTATTGCTCAGACCCCCGCGTGATCACCGTCGGCGCCGTGAACCGCACCGGGCGGACTACCGTTTACAGCGAGCGCGGTGCGTGCCTGCTGCTCGCGGCGCCGAGCGGCGCCGATGTCAACAGCTCCGGACTCTTCACGACGGATCTGCTCGGCCCCCGCGGCCGCAATGCCATCTCGTTCTTCCCGCCGTTTGAATACTTGTCGGATTTCGTGTACAACTCCTTGGGCTTTACTGGCTCCTCGACCGGTCCGCCGCAGATCGCCGGCGTCACGGCCCTTTTACTGTCGGTCAACACAAACCTGACCTACCGGGACGTGCAGCAAGTCCTCCTGCTCTCCGCCCGGCACTTCGACCCGGGGGACCCGGACGTTCTGCCCAATGGCGCCGGGCTGCTCGTGGGGCACAACGATGGCTACGGTGTACCGGACGCCGGACAGGCCGTGAAACTGGCCCGCCAGTGGGTCAACCGGCCGGCGGCGACGAACATCTCAGTCATAGCGACCGGGCCGCTGTCGATTCCCGATGATGGATTGCGCCTGCTCATCACTGGCGATGGCGTGCCGCCTGAACTGGCCTCCATCCGCTGCCTGCCCAGCGCCGGACCGCATCCCGACGACCCGACGCCATTGGCGCCGCTGGTGGACCTGGGCCTGGCCACCAACACGGTTCAGATTGACTTAACCGGCAAGGCGGCATTGATCGAGCGAGGGACGAACAATTTTGACGAGAAGATCCTTCGCGCGGCGGCAGCGGGAGCGGAATTCGCCGTGATCTATAACTTCGCAACCAACACGGACTTCGGCTGCCCGGGCGGCGAGCAACTGTGCCTGATGGGCGCGACAGATTTCGTGCCGATCCCGGCCATCTTCATCGGGCGCAGCAACGGCCTGGCCCTTCAGGGCCTGTTCTCCACGAACAGCGCCGCGCGCGCGCAGCTCCGGCTGAACTCCGTGAGCATTCCATTGACCGTGACGGACACCCTCATTTGCGAGCACATCGGCGTGCGCGTGCAGACGGACCATACGCTTCGCGGTGATGTGCGCATCACCTTGGTTTCGCCCGCCGGAACGCGAAGCGTCCTCCAGCACTACAATGGAGATCCCAGCGCCGGCCCCGTGGACTGGACGTACTGGTCCACACATCATTTCTACGAGCCGAGCGCGGGCCAGTGGCGGGTCGAGGTCGGCGATGAGTTTCTGGGCGCGACCGGAAGCGTGCAGGCTCTCAGCTTGCTCGTCACAGGGATCCCAATCTCCGACTCCGATGGAGACGGGCTCGATGACGATTGGGAGATGTCCATGTTCGGCAACCTGCTCTCCAACGCGCAGGATGACCCGGACGATGATGGCTACAACAACGCGATGGAACAAGCCATGAGCACGGACCCGATGGTCCCCAACGAAGCGTTCCGTCTCGACCTCATGATTTGGAGTACAAGCTTGGCGCGCCTGAGTTGGCCCGGGCGGACGGGGCGGACTTACGACGTGCTGGCCGGCGCCAACCCGGCCGGCTTGACGCTGCTCACGAACGTCCCGGGTCGCTTTCCCGAGACAGAGTGCTTTACCACGACGACGAATAACGCCAGCCGATTTTTCCGCGTGCGCGAAGTCCTGCCGTAGCGGCTGGAGCGCGGACAGCTTTGTCCGCAAGAAATTGAGATAAAGCCAAGAAGCAGGCGGCCGACACAAGTCAGGAATCTCTCGGCGCCCGCAGCCGCGCTCCGCAGGGCATGGCTTCTCTACGAACTCCTGCGTGAACGGCCCGCCCCAGTCCCGCAAGGCGGAATCGCTCCGCATTCTGTGGCCGTCGTCCAATATTTGGTGGTAGGGGAAATTCATGGAATCTCCTGATGTCGAAACTCGCCGGGTTGGATGGCGGCAACGGTGGCTTGAATCGCAGCAGCCGCGGCGCGGATGCGACGAAGGTCGTTGGTCGAGAGTTCGAGAATCGGGATGCGGCATCCGGCGAGGTTATGCTGGTAACGGATGTTTTGGTCGGAGGTGATGAACAAGTCGAACTCCCCTTCGGCCCGCCGGAGCAGATCGCCGTTTCGGATGCCTCGCCAGCCGCGTTTCTGCACGCTGGTGCAATCGTGGCCGGCGAGCAGTTTGTGGATCGGCCATGGCACGCACTCGTCCAGCAGGATTCTCATGCGGACGCGGGCGCCAACAGGGCGGACTCGGAGCGTTCCAGCACCTTGCACGCCATCTCCCGCGTCACGGACGGGAAGCACTCCAGGAACTCCTCCAGCGTGTAGTTGCCCTCGAGGTATTCAAAGAGCGTCTTCACCGGGACACGCGTGCCCTTGAAGACGGGTGTGCCGCCGAGGATGTCCGGGTCAACGGTGATCAAGTCATTCGCGTTCATGGCGAAAATCTAGCCCACAACTGCCAGCACTGTAAACGCCCAGGGACGAGCCCGTTGTCCGGACGCCTACGGCCGGCCTTGTTCGTCGCGGAAGGGGCGGCGGGCTTCGATGCTCGTCAATAGCTCCCCGGCCAGCCTGGCGCCGGACTCGTCGCGTGCTGCTCGCGACAAGGCCATCGCCTGCCGGACGGCATCGGCCGCTGGCTCGAACCGGCCGGTTTCGGCATACGCCGCCGCGAGTGCGCGCAACGCCGAGGCGTCACGATTGCCGGTCATGCGGACCGCGCGCTCGGCGAGGGTCACCGCCTCTGCGCCCTGGCGCGCTTCGGCCGCAGGATGGGTCGCCAGCAACCACGACAATCCGGTGAACGCGCCGGAAGGCTCCCGCGCCAACTCGAGGACAAACCGAAAGTGCGCCGCGGCTTCGAGGGCCGACCTGGCGCTGGTCGCGCCGCGATCCGCGGCCAACCCGGCCGCCAGCAACAGATGCAAGTCGGGATCCGCCGGCTTCAACCGCAATCCCTCCCGGCACGCATCGATCGATTCGGCGCGCCGTCCGAGCCGGGCAAGACGCGAAGCCAGCAGCCGATGGGCGCGCGGTCGCTCCGCTGCCAACGTAATCGCCCGGCGCGTGTGCTCCACGGCGCTGGTAAGGTCGCCACGGGATTCGGCGACGGACGCCAGGTCGAGATGACAGATCGGGGCGTCCGGATGTTCGCGCGCATTCTGCTCGGCCAGGCGCGCAGCTTCGTCGAGTTGGCCCAACCCTGCGAGCGTGGCGGCGAGCGACGAGCGGGCGTGAACGTTCTTCGGATCAAGAATGAGCGACGCCGTGAAACGCTCGACGGCGGCGGCGCCCCGGCCGTCGTTCACCAACCCTTCACCCAGCCGCGTATGCGTGAACGACGCGTTTCCGCGAATCCAGAAACTGCCGAAACTCGTCACAGCCCAGACGCCAGCGGCCACCCCAACGAACAGCCGCGGCGTCCGGCCGCGCTCGGCGATCCAACTCCAGCCCGCAGCACCCAGCGCGGCCATCGGCGCCAGCGCGACCAGGCCATAGAACGATTTTACCAACGCATAAGTCGGCGCCATGAGGCTCATCCAGACCAGCGCAAAAACCGTTGCCCCCAGGATGCCCAGCGCGCAAAACCACGCGGCCGTCGGCTCGCGAATAAACCGACGCAGAGCCGCAGCCAGCCCGATCAGCAGGAGGGCCGTCGGCACAAGCGCCAGCGCGTAGCCCGCGGCCATGAGGTCGTAGTTCCAGGGCGCCCGGAACCCGGCGGACGCGGCGCCGCTCCAGAGTCCGTCGCCCCACAGCGTCGAGTAGAGTCCGCCCAGGAAGCTTCGCGTGCCGCTGAAGAATGGATCCTCAAGCGCGTCGCCGAAACGCACGTAGAAGTTCGCCGTGCGGAACCCGTCCTGTTGCCACCAGGCCGTGCCATAGCCGAAATCGCGATGGCCCGCGAGCGGATGGCCAATGCCGGTCCAGACTCGCGCGTAATGCCATCCGCACACGAGCAGTGTGGCGGCCAGTGGCACGCCGAGCGCACGCAACCACTCCGCCGGAGCGCGCTCGCGGCGCCTTGACAGGCTCCACACGATCGCCCCGAACACGAATGGCGCCGCGAGCAGCGCGGTGATCTTCGTGAGCAGCGCCGCCCCGAACGCGACGCCAGTTGCCACGAGCCATCGGGTCGACATCACTTCGTGCTTCAAGAGCCGCAGCACGCCGTAGAAAGACGCCGTCACGAACAACGCCGCGAGAGTCTCGTTGGTCGTGTAGTGGGCGAGGCAAAGGTGCGCCGGCAGCAGTCCAGCCAGGAGTAGTCCTGCGATTTGTGCGCCCGGCCGCCCGGGGAACATCAGCCGCAGCAATGCGAAGAGAACGAGGAGTTGGGCGATCCCGACGAGGAGCGAGAAGAATCGAAGCACCAGCACGCCGGTGTCGTCCAGGGGAGTCAACCCGAGCGTGCCCAGCGCCGTTGCCGAGACCAGGTAGTACAGCGGCGGCTGATGCATCTCGAAACCCTGGCTGGCCAGCGGGAGCGACTTGTGTTGTTGGATGTAGCCGATGTACCGCAGGTGCTCAGCCGCGTCGAAGCCGATAACGCGCGGCAGCAGGCCGAAGTTGTGGATGAAGAGCACGAGCCACAGCGCGACGATTCCCGCCAGCGCCCAGGGCGCGGGATCGAACGCCGGCTGAGCATCGGAGGAAGCCTGTTCGGATTTCGGGCGTGTGTTCCGTCTGGCGAGCAAAACGATCCCCGCGCACAACGCCGCCGACACGACGAGCCAAGGCCAGCAGCGCCGAAGGGATGACGAAACAGTTTCCGCGCCTGCGAGCGGATTGCCGCGTCCGGCCGGAACCGGCCGTCGGGCCAGCCACGCCGGCCGCCAGACCGAGCCGGCGCAACTGGCCTGCCAGGATTCGTCTGTGAGCAGCGCAAACCCATCGGCCGCCAATTCGAGCCAAAGCGCGGGCGGGCCGGAGGAATTTGTCACGGCGATGGCGAGTGCGTTGTCGCCGGCGCGCAACTGGCGGGTGGCGTCGAGCGTCACCAGTGTTTTCCAATTCGCCGTAGCGGGCACAGGCAATGGCTGGCCGTTGAGCGTCACTGCGCACGACTTGAAGGCGCGCAGCCTGAGCGCCGCCCGAGCCGGGGTCGTGGGCAGTTGGAAGTTCCGGCGAAAGACCGTGGTGATGCGGGCGGAGGTGATCGGTTCGGGATCCGGCGGCACCGGGAAAACAATCCACTCGGCCGGACCGCGAGGGGAGAGGAAGGCAACGTCCTCGCGCTTGAGGCAACCCCAGCCAATCCAGGCGGCCACGGCTGCGAACACGGCCATAAGGAGAATCAGGACGGCCCGGCTTCGAGCGGGCTTACTCATCCGGGGTGCGGGACTGGTCATCGAGCGGGTTCGGGTCCGAAGTCCGCCCTTGGGCGCCCGGACGCTGAGGAGAGGCTAACCGAAGTCCGCCGGGTGGGGAAGACGAGTACTCTCCCGGAGGGAAAATTGAGAATAGCCCGGCAGTTCACTGCCGGGTTCACAGTCGCCATTCCACAAGTCCCGAAGGGACGGCTGAATCCACCGAAGGTCATGCGTCAATTCATATTTCCATTTTTGTGACGGTGATTCAGCCGTCCCTTCGGGACTCAATTCCGCTATTCCACAATCCCACCCTTGAAAGGGTGGGCTATTTTCAAGTCTCCCTCCGGGAGAGAACTCCCCGGCCTTCCCCGCTTCTGCCTCGCGGGCAGGGGGAGAGATCGGGGGCGGTGTCAAGATGCGGCCGAGACGAAATCCGCCAGGAACCAAAGCAAAAGCCCCTTCCGGCGGGGCCGGAAGGGGCCGTGACCAACCAGATGGGGCTTAGAACTTGTAGATGAGGTTCAGCGCGAGCAGGTAGGAGTTGCGCTTGCCGTTGGTGGACGCAGGCTTGGCCAAATCGCCACCGTAACCAGTCATGTCGTTGTCGCCGGCCTGGTGATCCCAGCGGAATTCGAGCCGGCTGAGGACGTTTTGCCAGAGGTCGTACTGGAGCGTGGCGGTGGTGGCGAAGACCTCGCTGTTGCCACCGGGGAGGTTCGCGCCGCTTCCGAGAACCGCCGTATCGCTGTTCGCGTATTCGCCGCGGAGGTGGAGGCTGAACTTCGAGTCAGGGATCTGGATGGAGCTGTAGAGCGTGTAAGCGTTGGCGTAGGACGAATCGCCGAAGTCGCTGGTCGTGCCGAGATAGTCGTAACACGCGCCGACTTTGAGCCACTTGAGCGGCGTGTTGACCGTCGCCCCGACGAAGTAGCTGGTCTGGTCCGCGCCGCCGGCGAAGCCGGAGTTGTAACCGTTGTGGAACGTGGCGTAGAACGCCGAGCCGCCCAGGAAACCCCAGTCATCCGGAGCGGTCAGGAACAGGCCGGCCAGGTAGGTTTTGTAGGACTCAGCCTTGGCACCGGGAACGTTGGCGCGACCGTTGATTGCCGGGCCGTAGGTGTTGGCGATGCCCGCAGAGGCGCTGGCAAACTTGCAGAGCTGGTAGGTGGCCAGGACGCCCGTGAATGTCGTCGGCTCGATCGTCCAACTGTAGGAGCGGGTGTAGTTAGGATTGCTCCCCGCGTTGAAGACCTCATAGCCGGTGATGGTGTCCCACACGCCGACCTTGAAGTCGAGGCCATTGCCAACCGGGGCGCGGAGGGCGAGGTAGGCCTGCTTGATGCCGAAGTCCGCGGGGCCGACGGCGGTCGGACTCTGGGTGGCGTAGATGTTGGCGTCCTGACCGAAGAGCAATTCGGCCTTATAGCCGGCGGCCCATTGTGCTTCGTCCAGCGGCTTCTCAAGCGCCAGATCGACGACATTGAGGTTGAAGCCGTCTTGCTTGTTCGGCGTGTTCTGGCCGTGGTTTGGAACCACGCGGTTGCCCGTCCCGGGGGTCCAGTGGATCGAGGTGTTGATGTATCCGCTGACGGTCGTCGGGGTGACGGCCGTAAGCATCGGGTTCAACTTTTCGTCGGCCTGCGATCCGACAGGCAGGCTGACCAGCCCGGCGGCGGCCAGCCCGAATGTCCATTTGTTCACTTTCATTCTGTTCCTTCTGTTGGCGCGGTTTGTCCCGCGGGTTGTTTGTTTACGTTGTTTCGTGTTGTTCGTGTTGTTCGTTTTCCGGAAATCGAGCGCCGCGCCCAGACGGCGCGGGCACCCGGGTTCAAATCAATGACCGGGGCCGCACAATGCACTGCGCGGCCCCGGCCTGGATCGCAGGGTGAAACAAACCGCGCAAGCGGAGCGTGCTCGCAGGCGTCGTGCCATTTCGCTGAAACGGACCCAGGCCGCGCGCAATGTCGATGTTTTCGGGCGGTTTGATGAAGTAGTCCATTACCGCGGCTTGATGAACGTTGTTCACGTTGGGCGAATCCCGCCAGATTGTTTGCTTTTGGGCTCGCTGTCCGTGAGATGAAATTAAGACGTGACCGCGAGGAACGCCCCCTGCCGGGCGGGCCGGCCGGGGGCTGGGAATCCAGTTTGCTCAGAACTTGTAGATGAGGTTCAGAGCGATCGTGAAGGCATCGCGCTTGGAGCCGTGTGTTTCGCCTCTCTCCGGCTGCCCGCCGAAGGGGATCATGGTATTGTCGCCCGCCTGGTGGTCCCAGATGAACTCGAGGCGGCTGATGACGTTGGCCCACAGATCATATTGCAAGGTGCCGGTCATGCCGAACAGCCTGCTCTTGCCGTCCTCAAGCCGCGCGCCGGTTCCGTAGATGTTCGCGTCCGTCTCCGTGTATTCAATGCGGAAGTGGCCGCTTAGTTTCTCGGTGAGCTCATACGAGGCGTAGCCGGTGAGAGCCCACGCGTTCAATTCGGGCTGGCTTGAGCCGGGGGGAGGCGGCTGGTAAGCATCATCCGTGATCGTCGCGTAATCGAACGACGTGCCGACCTTGAGTTTCTTGACCGGGGTGTTGAGCGTGACGCCGGCGTAGTAGTTGAATTGCGAGCCGTTCCAGCCGTTGTTGAACCCGTTCACGAACCCGCTGTAAAGGGTCGAGCCGGAGACGAATCCCCAATCGTCGGGCGCCGTCACCGCCAGGGAGGCCATGTAAGTCTTGAAGGACTCGGCCTTCGGCGGATTGGCGCGGCTGTTAATCCGCGGGCCGTCCGTGTCGGCAATGCCAAAGGACATGCCGAACGACGGGCTGAACTGGTAGCTGCCCAGCACGCCCGTGTGCGTGTGCGGTTCGATCGAAGTCGCGTAAGAGCGGCTGTAATTCGGGTCCTTCGACGAGTCGTGGCTTTCGTAGCCGATGACCGAGTCGAACACGCCGACCTTCCACTCCAGGCCGTTGCCGAACGGAGTGCGGAGCGCGACGTAAGCCTGCTTGATGGCCAAGTCAGCCGTAGTACCGCTGCTCTGGCTTGCGAACGTGTTTGCATCCGGCCCGAACCAGAGGTCGACATGGTAGCCGGCGGCCCATTGGCTTTCGTCGAGCGGCTTGTCGAGCGTGAGGCTCACCACATCGAGATTGAAGCCGTCGGCTTTGCCTTGCTGGTAAAGGCGGGGAGAGCTGAAGGCGTTGCCCGTACCGGGGTTCCAGTGGATTGACGTGCTCACCGCGCCGCTGAGGCTCGTCGGGGTGACGGCGGTCAGCAACGGGTTGAGCTTTTCTTCGGCCTGCGTGGCTGCGGGGAGTGTGACCAGCCCTGCGGCGGCCAGACCCAGTGTCCATGGATTGACTTTCATGTTGTTCCTCCTGCGATCTTGGTTGTTGTCCGTAGATTTTCTGCTCGGTTTCCGGGCAAATCCGGTTTGCCTGTGTTCCAAGCGGTGCATTGGTGCGGAAATTAGGGGGAAGCCGCAAGGTTTGACAACACTTATTTTCGCCAGCTTTTCCGCGGAACCTGAACCCCATCAAGAGGGTGTTTCCAGATTCCTCGCTCCCGGAACGGATGGTTCCACGGAATTAGACTCGGGGGTGATTAACTGCAGGACTATTCCTGGCGGCTGGAACACGGCTGCGTACAACACAATCCGTTCTACCGTACAGATTCATCACCCCAATTAGCGCCACTCCTCGTCCTTATTGAAAATAGCCCAGCGATTCATCGCTGGGTATTAGGCCCGCTAGCCTCAAGTCCCGCAGGGACGGCAGAACCCTCTCTCTGCCGTCCCTGCGGGACTCCGAACGTCAACTCCCCACAACCCAGCGATGAATCGCTGGGCTATTTTCAGGCGTCCTCGCGGACGCTAAACAGATACCACGGTCGTAGCCCCGCTGGGAGGTGAGCCTTGGGTCGAAGTCTCCCGCTACGGCCGATACGGAGGCGGTATATGGGCCTGGACACGGCGGAGGTCCTTTATTTCGTCCGGCCGGGCCGGATAGCCCCAGGTGACGAATTTCTTGGGCGCAGCCCAGCGCCAATGCTCGACATGGCCATCCAGGAACGCCACGTTGCCGCCCTGACGGTGGCGGTCAGCGGGCAGGTCGATCCACATGTTGCCCCACGGACTGCTCTGGTGGTAGATGCCGAAGGTCGGATCGATGATCGCGTCTTCATGGGTGTCGATGAAGGTGAAGATCTGGTCGTTGGGGACACCGCCCAGTTGGGCAAGTTTTTTGTAGGTCTCGGGCACGATGGCGCAGTTGAGCCAGATACTGAGGTTGAAACTGCGTGTTTTCGGGACGGCCGTGCCGGGCACGGTGGACTTGTCGGCCGGACAGCGGTAAATCTCGGCCGAAGTATTGTAGGGCCACAGTACACCGTTGGTGAGGTTGCTGATGGTGGTGTCCTGCCGCACGTCGCCGGGACACCAGGATTGCCCGGAGAGGGCTGGTCCCGTGGGCGTGGAGAAGACGTAGACGTAGCTGTTGGGCGCCAGTTCGTCGTCCGCGTCGTGAGCGTAGGAGAGGTAACAGATCTCGAGCTGCTTGAGGTTGCTCAAGCACGCGACGGAGAGTGCCTCCCCTTTGGCGCGGGAAAGCGCCGGCAGCAGAAGCGCCGCCAGCAGGGCAATGATGGCAATGACGACGAGCAGTTCGATGAGAGTGAACGCCGCCTTGCGCGAAGCCGCTGGCTTCGCCCCGCCGCGCTGTGGTTTCGGGAAAGTCATCGTGCTGCGCTTTGCCCGGGTTCAGTAACGCCTTGAGTCTAGCGCAAGTATGGCGGGATTCCCACCAAAACCTTCCCGAAAGATTTTGCAACTGCCATCGTGAGGTCGCGAAACGGCAACATTGGGCGTCGGCTCGGCTTCCACATGATTTCCATTTCGGGCCCATCAGGCTGAACCCGGCAGTTGCGGCTGGAACAAAGAAGGGAAACCACAGATGGACACAGATGAACACAGATAAGCAGGCTTTGCGACAGCGGGCTGGTTCACCCATTGGGGGAGTGACTCTCTTCGCTAAAATCTGTGTTCATCTGTGTCCATCTGTGGTTTCAACTGCTCTTTTTAGGATCAGTCGCTCCGACGAACCCAAAAGGCGAAGGGCCGGACAGGCGTCCGGCCCTTGGAAGGAAAAAATGGCGGCTACCTACTCTCGCGCAAGCTATACAGGCACTACCATCGGCAACGCTGCGTTTGACGGCCGTGTTCGGAATGGGAACGGGTCGGACCACAGCTTTATGGCCACCAAAAATCGTTCGTTAAATCGTGATTCGTTGAAACGTTAAACCCGTGCCGGCCTTTCGCGCGGCCATCGGTTCAACGATTCAACGTTTTAACGATTCAACGATTCAAAGAGCAAAGATCGTGACCGAAGCGGCGCGGCCATTCTCTGAAAACTACACACAGGACACCGGGGCAACCAATTCGCGAGTGTCTTTGAAATCGCTGTCTTCGTGATTCGTTAAACCGTTGAATCGTTGAACCGATTTAACGATTCAACGCTTTTCACGATTTAACGCCAGAAGGAAGCGATCAAGCCTCACGACCGATTAGTATCAGTCCGCTCATGCCTCACGGCATTTGCACGCCTGACCTATCAAACGGGTAGTCTGCCCGTGGTCTTCAGGGCCTTGCGGCCGGGACACCATATCTTGGGATGAGCTTGGCACTTAGATGCTTTCAGCGCTTATCTCTTCCGC
>DASTLJ010000189.1:0-4391 GCA_035715125.1 Verrucomicrobiia bacterium | reverse complement strand
TCGACGCCGCCACCGGCGAGATCGTCGCGTTCACGGACGACGACTGCCGCGCGGACGAAAACTGGCTGTTCTACCTCGTTCAGGACCTGCTGAAAGTCGGCTACGTTGGCATCGGCGGGCACAACTTCCTGCCGCCGGACGATTCGCCCGCAGCCGCGGCGGTCATGGCTTCGCCGGGAGGCCCCGCGCACGTGATGCTCACCGACTGCGAGGCCGAGCATGTTCCCGGTTGCAACATGGCATTCTTCAAGTGGGCGCTGAAGGAAGTCGGCGGTTTCGATCCGGTGTTTCGCAAGGCCGGCGATGACGTCGACCTCTGCTGGCGCCTGCAAGACCGCGAATACAAGATCGGCTTCAGCCCGGCGGGATTCGTCTGGCACTACCGCCGCTCAACCGTGAAAGCCTATCTGCGCCAACAGGCCGGCTACGGCGAAGCCGAGGCGCTCCTGGCCCGCAAGCACCCGGAGCGGTTCAACAGCTTCGGCGGCGGCATTTGGCGTGGGCGCATCTATTCGGCTTCCCATACGGGGCTGCTGTTGCGCCGGGCGGTGATCTATCACGGCGTCTTTGGCAGCGGCTTTTTCCAACGACTCTATGCGCCCGCCCCGTTTCAGCCGCTCATGCTCTGCACCTCGCTGGTCTACCACGCGTGGGTGAACCTGCCGTTGCTGCTTGCCTCCGCTTATGTGGAGCGGCTCCGGCCGATCGCCGGATTGAGCCTGCTGCTTTCGTCCGGCGTCGGGATCCTGGCAGGCGCGCAGGCGAACCTGCCGCCGGGGTGCCGCCGATGGTGGTCGCGGCCGTTGGTGGCGTCCCTGTTTCTGCTGCAACCGATCGTGCGCGGCCTCGCCCGTGTCCGCTCGCGGCTCCGATTGCTTTCCACATCGGCGACCATGAGTTTCGGTCCATCGCGGACGGCCGATGAGGCGCTGGAGTCCAACCTGCTCGGCTTCTGGTCGAAGGGCGACGTGGACCGCTACGCATTCCTGCGACGCCTCGAGTCGAAGCTGGCCGAAGCCGGTTGGACCCGCAGGACCGACACAGGCTGGGGCGACCACGATTACGAACTGGCGGTCAGCGCCTGTGCCCGCTTGCGGCTGACCACGGTAACGGAGGAACTTGAGTTGGGCCGGAGGACTTTGCACTGCCGGTTGGAAAGTATGTGGTCCGCGCCGGCCCTGGGGCTCTTCTGGATCGCGTGCGGAATCGTCGTCACTCTCATCGCGTTGTGGTCTCGGACGGAGCCGTGGCTATGGATGTCCGCAATGGTGCTCCCTCTGTTGCACGGCTGGTTTGAAACCGACCGGCGCCTGCTGCACACGGCCGCCCACGCGCTGATTGAAGAGACGGCGCGCGAATGCGGGTTGGTGAAGCTGCGGACGCCCCGGCCCGAAGTTGGTACGAGCACCGTTGCCAAGCTCTCCCAGGCGTAAATGAAAACATGGTGCACGCTGCAGGGATTGAACCTGCGACCCCACCCGTGTGAAGGGTATGCTCTACCGCTGAGCTAAGCGTGCGGCACCGTGGTCAAAAACTACGGCCGGCTTCGGAGCGCTTCAAGGCTTTCTTTGGCGCAGCGGCCGGCAGCCGTTGGATTGTTCCCGTAGAGAGAGCGCTACTGTTTGCCGCCCGCCATTCGCTCCAGCCTTCGCAATTGCCACTTCACCGTTTCACTCGGGGTCCATTCGTCGAACCGCCCCAGCCGGCGCAGCACCTGCGGGTTCGCCAAGGAGCGCGGCAAACCGCCCGTGCAAACTCGCGCGACTTCCTCCGCCGCCGTCCGTTGAAGCTGCGCCTGGGCCTCCTCCGAATACCAGGCCACGTGGTCCGTGTGCACCACTCGCGGATGCGATCGCAGCGGCGAGCCTTTTGGCAATGGCTCCTCTTCGAAGACATCCAAACCCGCCATCGCCAGCCGGCCGGCGTCCAGCGACTTTAGCAACGCCACGGTCTCCACCACCGGCCCGCGCGCCGTGTTCACGAGTACCGCCCCCGGTTTCATCAGCCCGAGGGTCCGCGAGTTGATCAAATGCTTCGTCTCCGGCAACAGCGGACAGTGCAACGTCACGTAATCCGATTCCTGGCAGAGTCTGTCCAGGTCCACTAATTCCACCCCCAACCCCGTCGCCACGGCCGCGTCCACGAACGGGTCCGACGCCAGCAATCGCACGCCCCAACCCGCCATCTTTCGCGCCACCGTGCGGCCGATGTTCCCCAGCCCCACGATTCCCAGCGTGCGCCCCGCCACGCGCCAGAGCGGCTCGTTCCGATGCACGTCCCACGCCGCCGACCCCGCCATCTTCCTGTGCGTTTCCACAAGCCGCCGCACGCACGCCAGCCACAGCGCGATGGCGTGGGTGGACACTTCATCCATCCCGTACTCCGGGGTGTGCCCCACGATGATTCCCTGCGCCGTCGCCGCATCGACATCCACGTTGTCCGTGCCGACCCCGTAACGGACGAGAATTTTGCATTGCCGAAACCGTCGCAACATCGGCGCCGACGCTTCAACGCGGCGCAACATCACCCCTTCCGCCGACTCGCAAAGCCCCAGCGCCTCCTCCAACGGCCGGTCACTCGCGTCGATGAACTCTCCGCCCGCGGCCGTGATGATCCCCCGTTCGATGTCCGACGATGAGTACCCGTGCTCGATGAGGACCGCTTTGAAGTTGGCCATGCGAGCGGCAGTTTCCCCGGACGCGGGCCGAAGCTCAAGACGGGACCGTTTCGAAGCTGACTCTGGATTGAGGCGAGGATTCTTCCAAGCAAGCTTCGCGCGTCGAACCCCTGAGCCGCGGTAGGGACGCGCTGTCGCGCGTCCAGGCCGACCGGCAGGTCGGCCCTACCTGGTCATGAAGAGGAGTTAGGATGGCCCACGACTTCACGGTCGCAGTTACCCAATTCTGAATTTTTCATTTCCCAATCCTCCCTTCTTCGCCACGATTCGCCCCCATGCGCGAGCCGTCCCTGAAGTTCCTCGAGAAACTCATCAACACGCCCAGCCCGACCGGCTTCGAGACCCGCGGACAGCGGGTTTGGCTCGATTACGTCAAGCCCTTCGCCGACGCCACGGAAACCGACGCCTACGGCAACGCCGTCGCATGGTTCAACAAGGGCGGCTCGCCGCGCCTGATGCTGGCGGCGCACGCCGACGAAATCGCCATGTCGGTCAATTACATCGACGAGAAAGGCTACATTTCCGTGCGCCGCATGGGCGGCATCGACCCGGCGATTACGAAGGCCCAGCGTGTCGTCATCCACACCCGCAATGGACCGGTCAAGGGCGTCGTCGGCAACGTGGCCATTCACCTGATGAAACTGGAGGGCGAGCCGAAGCCGCCCAAGATTCACGACCTGTTCATCGACATTGGCGTCGCCAGCCGCAGGGCCGCCGAAAAACTCGTGCGCATCGGCGATCCGATCACGCTGGCCGACCAGTTCGAACTGTTGAGGAATGATCTCGCGGTCGCCCGCGCATTCGACAATCGCATCGGCACTTTCGCCGTCGCCGAGGCCGTCCGGCTCCTGGGGGAATCCGCCAAAAAGTGCCACGCCGAGGTGTGCGCCGTCTCGAACCTGATGGAGGAGATCGGCTGCCTGGGCGCCCGCCAGATCGCCTACGCCCTTAAGCCGGACGCGGCGCTCGTCGTCGATGTGACACACGCGACCGATTACCCGACCGTGAGCAAGGCGCAGCACGGCGACATCCACCTGGGCAAAGGCCCCACGCTCAGTCACGGCGGGCCGAACCACGCCGAGGTCGTCGCGCGCATCGAAAAGATCGCGCGCAACGCCGGCATCCCGCTCCAGCACGAGGCCATCTCGTCCACCAGCGGCACGGACACGGACGTAATTTTCTGGACTCGCGGGGGCATTCCCTCGGCGCTCATCAGCCTGCCGAACCGCTACATGCACTCGCCCGTCGAGGTGGTGAACCTGCGCGACCTGGAGCAAATCCCCAAGCTGATGGCGGCGTTCGCGCTGTCGTTGAAGAAGGGGGAGCGGTTTAAGGTCAAAGTTTAAACCATGATCCAAAGCGAACAGGAATACCGGACTGCGCTCCAGCGCATTGAGCGGTTCCAACGGCAGGTCGAGCAACTCCGCAAAGCCGAGACCAACCCCGACCATTACCGCCTCTCGGCCAGAGGCCATCTGGCCGAACTGGACCGAATGCAACTGGAAGTGCGCGAATATCTCTGGACCCACCCCGCCGAGCGGACCGGCCTTGCCATCGCCGACTAGCCGCTTGGTGAGTACCGTGTCAGTGATCGGCTCCTTGCCTGTGGCATCGCCCAGCCAGTGCTGAAACGTCCACCCCGGTGCGGGCGGGGCCATGACCGCCGCCGTCCCGTTGCTCAAGTAAGCGCCGGCCGGCGTGTTAAGCGCCATAC
>DASTLJ010000188.1:0-7273 GCA_035715125.1 Verrucomicrobiia bacterium | reverse complement strand
TCAGGTTCGCGGCCGCGACGCGCGCAATCTCCTCGCCGGCTTCGGCGTGATTGCCCAGTTCCAGCCAGCCGACAGCCGCCTTGAGATGATGCGTGTCGGGCGGTTCGAGTTTTTTCACGATGTTCTTTAACGGTTCATGCCTGTCGCCGCCGACGTGAGGAGGCGGCCCAAACTGGAATTTGATCGAACCGCCTCCTCACGTCGGCGGCTACGCTCCAGATGGAACAGGCTTTACTCCTTCTCGTAAAGCCGCCGCAACTCTTCGGGCGTGGTGCCGAGACGGTAGCGAACCCCGACAGTCCACATGCGCCAGTAGGTTCGCAGCACGCCGAGCTTGCGGAAGCGCCGCGTCGAAGTGACAACGGTCGCGTCCGCCAGCGCCAGACGGCCCACCCGGCGCATCCGGCGGCACAATTCGACGTCTTCCATCAACGGCACGTCCGGCACGCCGCCGATGCGATCGAGGACTTCGCGGCGGATGAAAATCGCCTGGTCGCCCAGAATCCGCCCCCCCAGCCAGAGCCGCAACCCGCAGCGCGCCCGGGCGCCGTACATCAGCCAGGCCGGATCGCGAAAGACTTTCCAGAAACCGCCACCGACCACGGCCGGATGGCGACAGCACGCGAGCGCCGCCCGGCCGGCTTCGGGTGGCAGCCAGGTGTCGGCATGGAGCAGCAGCACGATCTCACCGCGCGCGCGGGAGGCGCCCAGGCGCAATTGACCGCCGCGGCCCGCCGGCGCGGTGAGGACGGTGCAGCCGGACTCGGCCGCCAGTTGACATGTGGCGTCGTGGCTGCCGCCATCGACGACGATGATTTCGCACACTTCCGGGATCGCGCGGGCGCGGCGGAGCGTCTCGGGCAGTTCCGCCGTTTCATTCAGCGTCGGGATGACGATGCTGATGTTGGGAGTCGCTGCGCAGGTCGGGCCGGCCGGGGCGTTCACTCGGGCAACATTCCGATTCCGGGCTTGGCGCGCAAGCCCAGCGGTGTCATGGTTACAAAAACTCTCGGCATAGCTCATCGATCAACCTCGACCCGCCGCTGCGTCATGCATCAGGTGAAGATTTTCAAAGGTCTCGAATCGAACCTCTCGGCTCTTGAGAAGGAAGTGAACGATTGGCTCGCCAGCAGCGGCGCGCGCGTCCAGCAGATCTTTGGAAACCTCGCCGCCCAGAGCGGCCAGCGCACGGAAGATAACAGCCTCAAGGCGTATCCCTACCTCGCCTCGGACGTGCTCATCGTGGTTGTCTACGACAAGAGCGCGTAGCTTTCCCTTTGCGCGTCGCGCGCCGCATTCGTACACTGGCGCTCGTGGAAGAAACGCCGAACATTCCCGCGTGGCTCGAAGCGCCCGGCGGCGGGCAGACGCCCATCCGCGGCTCTTGTTTCCTGGGCCGCGCGGCGTCGAACCACATCGTCGTGAACGATGACCGCGCGTCGCGCCGGCACGCGATGGTGCAGGCCCAGAGTCACGGCGAATTCTGGCTGATCGACCTGGGCAGCGCCAACGGCACCTACCTCAACGGCCGTCGCCTCACACAGGCCTCCCGGCTCGCCGATCGCGATCGCATCGAGATGGCCGGACGCAGCTTCACTTTTCACCAGGACCGGACCGGGCAGACACAGACGGTCAATCCGGCCGCCGAGAAAACCGTGCAGGACATCCGCGCGCTCCCGTGCTGGCTGCTCGTCGCGGACATCGAAGGCTCGACGCAACTCGTCACGAAGATGCCCACAGAAGAGGCGTCGCAAATGACCGGCCGCTGGCTGGCCGCGTGCAAGCAAATCGTCGATGAGAACGGCGGCACGATTAACAAGTATTTGGGCGACGGCTTTTTCGCGTACTGGCCGGCGCGGGAGGCGGGCATCGCCGCCGCGGTGGCGCGGGCGTTGACGGCATTGCGCTCGCTGCAAACCGCCAGCGCGCCTCCTTTCCGGCTTGTGCTGCACCTGGGCAAGGTCTGCTTCGGCGGCGCCTCATTGGGCGAGGAAAGCTTGATGGGCGCCGAAGTGAATTTTGTCTTCCGGATGGAGAAACTCGCTTCCAGCCTCGGGCGAACATTCCTGGTCAGCGAGCCGGCGGCCGGAGAGTTGCGGCCGCACTTCCCAATGGAGGACGAAGGCCGTCATCTCGTGACAAGTTTCGAAGGTCAATTCCAATTCTTCGGTCCGCCAGAAAAGCTCGGTTGACTTTCGCCGGCACGGTTCAATACTGCGCCCATGAAAACCGTCCTTCCCGTAGCCGCACTGTTCATTGCCATGACCACATTCGCCGCCGATTCGCCCGACCTGACTTCGATCCCGCTCAAGGACATCAATGGAAAGGAGACCTCGCTCAAGGCTTACCAGGGCAAGGTGCTCCTGGTCGTCAACGTCGCGTCCAAGTGCGGTTACACTCCACAATACGCCGGGCTGGAAGCGACTTACCGCAAGTTCAAGGACAAGGGTTTCGCTGTGCTCGGCTTCCCATGCAACGATTTCGGCGCGCAGGAGCCGGGGACGAACGAGGAGATCAAACAGTTTTGCTCGAGTAAATTCGACGTCACCTTCCCGCTGTTCGACAAGCTCCACGTCAAGGGCGCCGACCAGCACCCGCTCTACGCCGCGCTCACCGGTAAAGACTCGCCGTTCCCCGGCGACATAAAATGGAACTTCGGCAAATTCCTCATCAGCCGCGACGGGAAGATCCTCAAGCGCTGGGACAGCAAGGCCACTCCGGACGGCAAGGAAATCACCGAGGCCATCGAAGCCGTCCTGGCAGCGAAGTAGTAGGATAGGCTTCCAGCCTGTCCTACTACCACAAAAGTGCTCGCTCGGCTGGCGTCACGTCGGGCATCCTTCCGCCCATGAACGCGCTGCCGTTTGGGGATTTGCCACCGTTTGTTCCGCGCCGCTTCGTGCCGCCGGCCGTCGCGCTCGACGACTGGGCCGCGATTGCGCCGTGGTTTGACCGGCTCGAAGACCGCGCGGCGGAGAGCAAATTTCCCGCCGACCTGGAAGCCTGGCTGCACGACTGGAGCGAACTCTCTTCCGCCATCGACGAGGAAGGCGCCCGCCGGCACATCGCGATGACCTGCCATACCGAAGACGCCGCGAGCAAGCAGGCCTACCTCGATTTCGTCGAGCGCATCGAGCCGGAGTTGAAGGCCCGCCAATTCCGACTGTCGGAGTTGTTCCTCAAGCATCCGCTCAGGAAGGCGCTTCCGAAGGAACGCTACGAAGTCTTCGACCGCGACACGGCCGTGACCGTCGAGCTATTTCGCACGGAAAACGTGTCGCTCGAAACGGAGGAAACCCGGCTCGGGCAGCAGTATTATGAGTTGACCGGCGCAATGACCGTCCAGTTTCGCGGCGAGGAACGGACGCTGCAACAGATGTCGAAGTTCCTCGAAGAGCCGGAGCGGGCGACGCGGCAGGAAGCCTGGGAACTCGTAGTGCAGCGCCGCCTGGCGGACGCGGAGCAGTTCGAGTCGATCTTCGATGCAATGCTCCAGTGCCGCGAACGCATCGCGGCCAACGCCGGCTTCAAGGATTACCTCAGTTACGCGTGGCGGCGGTTGCGGCGCTTCGACTATAAGCCCGCGCAGTGCGTCGAGTTCCACACGGCCATCGAGCAGGAGATTCTGCCGGTTGTGCGCGAATTGCAGGAAGAGCGGCGGGCGCAGTTGGGCGTCGCTACTCTTCGCCCGTGGGACCTCGACGCCGATCCGCTCGGCCGCGCCCCGCTCAAGCCCTTCGCCAACGTGCCCGAGATGCTCGAGCGCACGCAGCGGCTCTTCGACCAGCTGGATGGCGAGCTGGCGGCGGGCTTCCGCCAGATGCGCGAGTTGCACCTGCTGGACCTGGACAGCCGCAAGGGCAAGGCGCCCGGCGGCTACCAGTCGACACTCAATGAGTCGCGGCTGCCGTTTATTTTTATGCACGCCGTGGGCGTTCAGCGCGACGTGGAAACCTTGTTGCACGAGGCCGGCCACGCCTTTCACGCGCTCGCCTCGCAATCGGACCCGCTGCTGGCCTACCGCGGCGCGCCGATCGAGTTCTGCGAAGTCGCCTCGATGAGCATGGAGTTGCTGGGCAATGAGGACCTCGGCGAATTCTATACCGAGGCCGATGCCCGGCGTGCGCGGCGCTCGCACCTGGAACTCATCCCGAAGATCTTCCCTTGGATCGCGACGGTCGATGCTTTCCAGCATTGGATTTACACGCATCCCGGCCACACGCGCGCCGAGCGGACCGCGGCATGGGTCGCGCTGATGGATCGCTTCGGTGGCGCGGTGGACTGGAGCGGGCTGGAGGCGGCGCGGGCCAACCTGTGGCACCGGCAGCTTCACATTTTCCAGCTCCCATTCTATTATGTCGAATACGGCATTGCGCAGCTCGGGGCGCTGGCGGTGTGGGCCAACTCGCGTCGCGACAGAGCCGGCGCGCTCGCCGCCTACAAGCGCGGCCTGGCGCTGGGCGGGGCGCGGCCATTGCCGGAATTGTTCGAGGCCGCGGGTTGCCGATTCGAGTTCAGCGCAAAGACGGTGCGGCCGTTGATGGAACGGGTACGGGAGGAATTGGCGGGACTGCGTGGCGCGTAGGACGTAATCTGTTTGTCGGAAAGGGTCGGTCAATAGCTTTGACACACGAACCTGACATCACTATTGCAGTGCCGTGGCGCGGCGCATTAGAATTCAGTACGCAGGGGCCCTCTATCACGTCGTCAGCCGCGGCGACAGGAACGGGCCGATTTTCGCTGACGACGCGGATCGGGAGAGCTTTCTCAAGACGCTCGATGAAGCGCGCAGAAAGACTTCGTGGAGGATTCATGCCTACGTGTTGATGCCGGATCACTTCCATCTGATTCTCAACACGCCCGTGGCGAACCTTGTGGCTGGGATGCAATGGCTCCTGGGGACTTATACGACGCGATGCAATGTCCGACACGGACTGAGGGGACATCTGTTCGCGGGCCGGTACAAGGCGACGCCGATTGATCCGCGAGGCGGATACTTCCAGACCGCGTTGGATTACGTTCACCTGAATCCAGAGCGGGCAAAACTGATTCAGGCGGATCAGCCGCTCCGCGAGTTTCCCTGGAGCAGCCTCGGAAGTTATCTGGGGCCGAATGACACCCGACGGAAGCGGCCCGTGGTGGAGCCCGCGCTGACGGCGTACAGCGCCTGGGATGCCGGGCGCAAGTCAGGGCGTGACTTCGAGCGGCACATGGAATGGCGCCGGACATTGGATCTCAGCGAGGAATTCCATGGGCTGCGCCACGGCTGGTTCTTCGGGGCGGAATCGTTCCGTTCCGAATTACTGGCCAGAATGGAATCAGAGCCCAGTGCGCATCACACTGGACCTGAGATCCACCAGTCCGCCGAGGCAAAGGCCGAGCGAATCGTGACGCGGGAACTGGCGCTTCTCGACTGGTCGGAGCAAGATCTGGTTGGGCACGCGAAGGGAGACCCCGAGAAAATCCGGATCGCGGAGCAGCTCCGGCTGGAGTCGACCATGACGATAGGCTGGATCGCCGAGCGATTGAGGATGGGGACCGCCGGACATCTTTCGCACCTGCTCTATTGGCGAAGGCGCGGCGGCAAACCAGCCAGGCGAGGCGGCGCCGGAATGGAGCGAAGATCCATTCCTTCGGCGCGATCGGAATCAAAAGGGTCGCCGGCCAGCTCGCCAGAGAAGCTACGGATGCCGGTGGAGCCTCATGAAGCAAACATACCGTCGACTGACTTCCAACCGTTCACGTTCGACCCCTCCTTCGATTGAAGACTGGATTGGACAAGGGAATGCGGGCAGGGGAGAATCTCAACTCGAAACCGATGGCAAGCGGCCGTTCCAGCCCGGAGTTCGTCGCCTCTGGCGCAAGGGAGTTCCGCACCACCCACTGGAGCGTCGTCCTGACGGCGGGCGATGCCGCCTCACCACAGTCTGCCGAAGCCCTTGAGAAGCTCTGCCGTGCTTACTGGTTGCCCCTTTATGCGTACGTGCGCCGCTCCGGCCGCAGCCCAGAGGACGCGCAGGACCTGACCCAGGCCTTCTTCGAACACTTCCTGGAAAACAAGGCCGTGAGTCGGGCCGATCGCCAGCGCGGCCGCTTCCGCACATTCCTGCTCACATCGCTGCAGAATTTCCTTTCCAACGAATGGAGACGGTCCTGCGCCGAAAAGCGCGGGGGCGGACGGCCACTGCTCGCCTGGGACGAACTCTCCCCGGAGACCAACTACCAGCCCGAGACGGCTACCGAGCTGACGCCCGACAAAGTCTTCGACCAGCGCTGGGCACTGACCTTGTTCCAGCAGGCGCTGGCCCGGTTGCGCGAGGAATTCGCCGCCGCCGGCAAGACGGAGCAATTCGAGCGCTTGAAAGACTATCTGTCCACCGAAGTCGGTGAAGGCGCGTACGCCGAAATCGCCACACGCCTGGGCATGAGCCGCAGCGCTGTGGCCGTGGCGGTGCATCGACTCCGCCAGCGTTACGGCCAGCTTGTCCGCGACGAAATCGCCCACACTGTCGCCAGCCCGGCCGAAGTGGAGGAGGAATTGCAGTATCTCATCAAGCTGGTAAGCGGTTGAAACAGTCAGATAGATTTCCTGTAATCCTGACCGGGTTTTCCGGTAAATGAAGGAAGACGAACCTTCGAGGCGCTATGCCCGAAGCACCCAAATGCCCGCACTGCGGGTTGCCACTGCCCAACGAAGGCTGGGAGGGCTTGTGCCCCAACTGCGTCGTGCGCGTGTCGCTGGAGACACCGCCTGCCGCGCAAGGCGAGGGCACCGTGTCGGAGCGCGACGCTCCAGCGCCGCAGCAGCCTCATTCGCCCCTGCACGGCTCGCCCAAGGCTGGCGAATCGCCTGAGACAGCCGCCGCGTTGTCGCAGTCTTACGTTGTGATTGAGCAGACGGGAATGATGATCGGCCGCTACAAACTCCTGCAACAAATTGGCGAAGGCGGATTCGGGATCGTGTTCATGGCCGAACAGACTGAGCCGGTGCAGCGCAAGGTGGCGCTCAAAGTCATCAAGGCGGGCATGGACACGCGGGAAGTCATCGCGCGCTTCGAAGCGGAGCGGCAGGCCCTGGCGCTGATGGACCATCCGAACATCGCGCAAGTGTTCGACGGCGGCGTCACGACCAGTGGCCGGCCCTACTTCGTCATGGAACTCGTGCGTGGACTGCCCATCACCCAATACTGCGACGAGTGCAAATTGAGCACGCGCGAGCGCCTGGAGCTGTTCGTGCCGGTCTGCCAGGCGGTGCAGCACGCGCACCAGAAGG
>DASTLJ010000187.1:0-3593 GCA_035715125.1 Verrucomicrobiia bacterium | reverse complement strand
ATTCGCTCACCGAGGCGGGAGGGCAATTTCGCTGGTTCAATCCGCTGGCGTTCGGCCGGATGCTCTACCGGGATCACCGCAAAATCCTCGTGTGCGACGGGCGGACGGCGTTCGTCGGCGGGCTGAACATTGCCCCGGAGTACGAGGGGGACGGCGTGGAGCGGGGCTGGCGCGATTTGGGCATCGAGATTCACGGGGCGTTGGCCAGGGAACTGGCCGAATGTTTCGACGCGTCGTTCGAACTCGCCGACGCTCCCCACAAGCCCCTCCAGCGGCTCCGCAAAGCCACGGCCCGCGCGACGACCTCCGCCGAATCGTGGCGGCTGCTCCTGAGCGGTCCCGGCCGCGGTTACAATTTCCTCAAGCGCACGCTCGCCAACGATTTGGCCAACGCCAAGGATGTGCGGATTGTCGCCGCCTACTTTCTGCCCACGTGGAAAATTCGGCGCGAGCTCGAGCGGGTGACCCGCCGCGGGGGCCGCGTGCAACTCGTGCTCGCCGGCAAATCCGACGTGCGCCTCTCCCAGCGGGCCAGCCACCGGCTCTACACGCCGTTGATGCGGCGCGGCGTGGAGATTTACGAGTATCAGCCACAGATCCTTCACGCCAAGCTGTTCCTCATCGACGAACAGGTCTATGTCGGCTCGTCGAACCTCGACGCCCGGAGCCTGAACATCAATTACGAACTGCTCGTTCGGATCACGGATCCTCCCGCCGTAACTGAAGCGCGGGCCATCTTCGCCGAAATCCTGGGCCATTGCCGGCGCATTGAACCCGCCCGCTGGCGCAAGTCGCGCTCGCTCTGGACCAAGCTGCTGGAGGACTGGGCCCACTTCTTCCTGGCCCGGGTGGATCCGTACCTGGCGCGCCGCAATCTTGGCCGATGGAAGCCCTGACCGGTAGGGACGCGCCGCGGAACGCGGTACCTGCTTAGCGGCGGGCACCCATCCCTGTATGGAGTCCCGGCTTTAGCCGGCCGTGCGACCGAACTTAAGGCGGGCAGGGCATGGGCGGGCACGCAACCGGCTAATGCCGGGACGCCATGCCTACAGCACCGTGGGCACGTTGAACACATCCGCGGCGCGTCCTGGCCGACCAGCAGGTCGGCCCTGCCGGGACGACATGCACGCCCACGACTTGCCGCCAAACACAAGTCCGCAATCCTAGCGACCCGCATTGTCGGTAAAAATCCCCCTTCCCTCCCGGCCCGGAATTGGCTAGCAACTAAGCAGATGCCGATCGAAAAAATCATCGTTCTGGAGGACGACCTTGTCGTTCGCAAGACCCTCGAGCAACAACTCCGATACCGCCGGTACGATGTCGCCAGCGCCGAGAACATCGCCGGGGCCGTCGAATTGCTCGGCAAGGACAACTTCGACCTGATGATCGTCGACGTGAAACTGCCCGACGGCGACGGCATCGAACTGCTCAAACAAATCAACTCCCGGCCCGCCCGCCCGCTGGTCGTGATGATTTCGAGCCACGGAACGGTGGACATGGCCGTCGAGTGCATGAGCAACGGGGCGTTCACGTTCCTCACCAAGCCGATTTCGGCCGAGCACCTGGCCGTCACCCTCAAAAAGGCCGAGGAACACTCGCAACTGGTAAAGGTCTCGCAGCACCTCAGCCAGGGCGACGAGGAAGAGGGCTTCGAGTTGCTGGGCCACAGCGGCTGCATGGAGCAGCTTCGCGCGCTCATCCGCAAAGTCGCCCGCACCCACGCCACCGTGCTGATCCAGGGCGAAAGCGGCACCGGCAAGGAACTGGTGGCCCGGGCGCTCTACCGCCAAAGCCCTCGCGCCGGCGCGCCCTTCATCAAGGTGAACTGCGCCGCCATCCCCGAGACCCTCATCGAGAGCGAATTCTTCGGACATGAGAAAGGCTCGTTCACCAACGCCGTCTCCAAGCGCGAAGGCCGCTTCGAACTGGCCCACACCGGGACGATCCTTCTCGACGAAATCAGCGAAATCTCCTCGACCGTCCAGGCCAAGCTTCTGCGGGTGCTCCAGGAGCGAGAGTTTGAGCGCGTGGGCGGCAACCGCACCGTCCGAGTGGATGTGCGTGTGCTGGCGACGACCAATCGCAACCTCGAGGAAAGCGTTCAGAGCAAGGTCTTCCGGCAGGACCTGTTCTTCCGGCTCAATGTCGTGCCCATTTTGCTCCAGCCCTTGCGCGACCGCCGCGAGGACATTCCGGTGCTGGCCGACACGTTCTGCAAGCGATTCGCCCGCAAGCACGGCGTCGAAATTCACGGCCTCAGTGAGGAGTGCCTCAAGGGACTGGGGAATCACTCCTGGCCAGGTAACGTGCGTGAGCTCCAGAATGTGATAGAGCGCGCGGTGATCCTCTGCAACGAGGGAGGTCTGCTCGAAACGGTCCACCTCGGCATGGGCCATCCCGTGTTGCCGGCGGCCCCATCCGCCCCGGGCGCCGGAACGCTGGCCGACAACGGACGACTGGCGACGCTGGCGGAGGTCGAGAAACGCCAGATCCTCGCTGCGATCTCGGCTTGCAAAGGCAACCGCACCCACGCCGCTCGCATGCTCGACATCAGCGTGCGCACGCTCCGCAACAAGCTTCGGGAATACAATTACGCGGACGGCGAGGATTCCGAGCCTGAACCGCAAGACGCCGTCGCCTGAGATGCGCGCCACTCCCTTTGGAGTGCGGTGGCAAGCGCAGCGCGACACCGCCTTGGCTCGTGTCGTCAAGGGTTCGCAATTGGAGTGATTGCCAGGAGTCATTTTCCGAAATGGTGGGCGGCGCCGTGCTGGGCGGTATGTAGTTAGCGTCACCGTCTGCGCGTCCCGTCTTTGTCGCAAGCTTTGTCGGCGAAAGCACGATCGACAATGTTTCCGACAAAGTTTCCGACAAAGGAACCGTCAGTGAAGGCGGCGCGGGGCACATACGCGTTCTGCCGGCCCATTCCACCGCCCCCGGGCTGTCCCGCAAACATCCGTCTGCTTGGGACGCTTGTATATTATTTGGACAGATCCCTTCGCTGCTTCAGCCCTTCCCGGTTTCCAGGTCTGGATCCGTCAAAAAACTTGATCGCGTCCTGACACCCGCTGTTCGCAATCAAGACAGCGGTTTTACGCAATAACGACAGCCCTTTCCTCAACTCTTTCCGGGCGCGCAGCCCTGATTGATCCCGACTGGCAAAGCCTCTGCTAATTGCCCTGCCACGGTCAGAAACAGGACGCGATTTTGGACATGGAACAATGGTCCAGCGGATCGGCAAATCCGTGGTTACGCTCTGGCCCCACTTTGAACATTATGGTCACGCAAACTCGAGGCTGTGTTGGCAGACCCGCGCGGGCCGCCCGTGCATCGCGCGGGCGCACGGCAAAAAACCGCGCGCCAATCCCCCTCCGGCGTCCGCGCTCCTCAAAGAACGCCTCCGCGGTTCGTCCGGTCGGCCGTCGCACCGAAAAACCCGACCGGAGCTGGCCCAGTCCGAGCCAACTCCGCCCGGGAAGCGCCACGGAAGCGCAGTTGGTTGAGCAATTCGTCCCGCTCGTCAAGAACGTCGTCGGTCGTCTGGCGATGACCCTGCCTCCTCACGTGGACGGCGAAGAGCTGTACAGCGCCGG
>DASTLJ010000186.1:0-5238 GCA_035715125.1 Verrucomicrobiia bacterium | reverse complement strand
TGATTCGAGTGACCATGCCGCCTAGACTTAGGTTTTTTGTCGCGGTCCGGGATGCAGCAATGGGAGTTGAGATAATGCCGCGACAAAAAACTCGGCTGAGCTGGCTCGTCGCTGTTTTCGGTGGATTGACGAAGCGGAGGGCCCCCAGCTAGGTCTTTGTGCTCATTCGGCTTTGAGGGCTGAAAGCCCGTCCTGTTACAGCCTGGGCTAAAGCGAGTCTGCGAGCGGAGGCCCAGGTCCAAGTCACCCACGCCCTCTTCAAGGCCTGAAAGGCCGTCACTCGGCTCGGCGTTGGCGGTAACGCCCTTACAGGGCTGGGGAGTTCTTTGCATTGGCGGACCTGGGGCTGCGCGCTGAGCGCTCCACCCCAGGCTGTCACATTCCGGGCTTTCAGCCCGAAGCCCCGCTAGCTCGCTGACTTCTATTCCAATAAAAACAGCGAGGAATCAAATCCAACGGTTCATTCTCCTGCACGCTAAATTCTTGCGAGCAGTCTCCTTTTATGACGGAGTCCGCAGGATACACAACAGTGAGCCTCGCCGTCGGTCCCGTAGCGCAGATTTGCAATCTGCTGTATCGCAGGTTTTCAACCTGCGGGCGCTGGAACAATACAAACAGGTTCGGCATGGGCACGGTCTGCCGATTGCAAATCGGCGATACAGCAGATTGAAAATCTGCGCTACGAGCTTTGGGAAAGATTTGAAATGCGCGCCAGTCCGCGCGCGTCCATACTCGGAACACATTCCATGAAGACCATTTGCTTTTCGTTCCTCGCACTCCTGTCGCTCACGTTCGCCTCGCAAGTCCCCGCTGCGAATTGGCCCGCCTGGCGCGGGCCGGACGGCACGGGCGTTACCTCGGAAAAGAACCTCCCGATGCACTGGGACACCAACACAAACGTCCGCTGGCGCGTGCCGTTGCCGGACCGTGGAAACTCCACGCCCATCGTTTGGGGCAAGCGCGTCTTCGTCACTCAGGCCACCAGGAAAGATAATCGACGCGCGGTGCTTTGCTTCGACCGCGCGGACGGCAACCTCCTCTGGCAACAAGGCGTCACGGCTGAGGACAAAGAACCGACGCACGAAACCAACCCCCAATGCTCCGCTTCACCCGTGACCGATGGCGAGCGCGTCATCGCCTGGTTCGGCTCGGGCGGGCTTTACTGCTACGACCTCGACGGCAAGGAGCTGTGGCATCGCGACCTGGGCCGGCAACGGCACATCTGGGGCAACGCCTCCTCGCCCGCGATTCACGGCGGCCTCTGCTTCCTGAACTTCGGCCCTGGCGAGCCGAGCTTCCTCCTCGCTGTGGAGAAGAAGACCGGCAAGGACGTCTGGCGTGTGGCCGAGCCCAACGCGAATTCCGGCGAGAAGAAGCCCGGCGAAGAAAAGCCGGTCTGGACCGGTTCGTGGAGCACGCCGGTGTTCATCGAAGCCGGCGGCGGCGATCAACTCCTGATGAGCTGGCCCAAACGGCTCATCGCCATCGAGCCGAAGAGCGGCAAGGAACTGTGGAGTTGCTCGGGCTTGAACGAACTGGTCTATACCTCGCCGCTGCACGACAAAGGCATCATAGTCGCAATGGGCGGTTTTGGGGGCAAGGCGCTGGCGGCGCGCGTGGGCGGCGAGGGCGATGTCACCGAATCGCGCCGGCTCTGGCATCATCCCAAGTCGCGCCAGCGCATCGGCTCCGGCGCCATTTACGATGGGCGGATCTACATCCTCACCGACCCCGGCTTAGCGGAGTGCTGGGAACTGGAGAGCGGCAAGCTCGTCTGGGAAGAGCGCGTGCGCGGCGCCGGCGCGAAGGCGGACAACTGGTCCTCGATGGTCCTCTCCGGCGACCGGCTCTATGCCATCAACCAAAGCGGCGACGGCATCGTACTGCGAGCGTCCCCGACGTTCGAGTTGCTCGCGACCAACCCGATTGGCGAGACGACGATGGCGTCCATCGCACCGTCGGATGGCGAACTGTTCATTCGCACGCACCGGGCCCTCTGGTGCATCGGGGAGAAGCGTTGAAGCACGAATGGATGGTAGGGCGCGTCACTCCGCGCGCGCCAGTCTGGGATGTCGAGTGCGGCGCGCGCGGAGCGGCGCGCCCTACCATCAGGCTCATGGGCAGGAATTGCGGCGGACGCCAGTCCGCCGCTACGCCAAGGAAGCAACCCGCGCGGCAATGCAACCCCAACGGTTGACGAGCGGCTAACGGGCCGCATCGGAGTCCGGCGCTCCGCCGGCGGGCGGTGGATTCTTCGCCGCGCGAAATTGCGGCAGCCGCACTTTGACCCACCAGATAACAGCGATGAGGATGAGGATGACAATGACGACGTCGATCTTGTGCGAATACTTCTGCACGGTGGGCCAATGCTCGCGCAGCTTCATGCCGCAAAGGAGGAGGAAGGTGTTCCACGCGGTCGCGCCGACGAAGGTGACGGCCAGGAACGGCAGCATCGGCGTGCGGCCCATGCCGGCGGGGATCGAGATGAAATGGCGCACCACAGGCACGAAGCGGGCGATGAAGATGGTCATGACGCCGGACTTGCGGTGGAAGAATTGCTCGGTGCGCTCGAGGTCGCGCAGGTTCAGGAGCAGGTAACGGCCGACTTTGAGGACGAGCGGTTTGCCGCCGTAGTACCCCATCGCATATGAAAGCAGCGAGCCGATGATGGAGCCGATGCTGGTGCTCAGGATGGCCAGCCAGAAGTTCCATTTGCCATCGGCGACCTGGAAACCCACGAAGGGCATCACCGCCTCGCTCGGCACGGGAGCGATCATGCTCTCCAGCGCCATCAAGCCCGCCGCCCCGGCGTAGCTCGTCTTGTCGAGCACGTTTGTGGCGATGCCAGTGATGGTTTCGGTAATCATGCCCCCTTCAGCCCGGGTATTCAACACCCGACGTAGCCGCCGACGTGAGGAGGCGGACGGACTGGGCGAGGGAACGAGTCCTCCTCCTCACGTCGGCGGCTACGGGCTGTGGGTGATTCATGCCAGGCAGGAATAACCGGGTTAGCAGGAATTCCCGGCATCACAACATTGGCCGCCGGCTGAAGTAGCCTGGTAATCCTGGCCCTTGGTTTCGCGGGGATCGCGCCGGCGCATCGCGTCGCAGTCGAACGGCGCCGCCGTCTCCAGCGGCACCGGCTGAAGGGGATCGATGAATTCGAAGTCGTCGCGATACGGAGAGTTTTTCAAGAGCTGATAAGTTTTGTCGCACACAGCGTAGCGCCGGCCGCGTTCCATGCGGTGGCCATCGTCGTCGAGCACTTCTTTGAACGGCCCTTTGTAGATCACGGCCTGCATCCGCTCGAAGCAGGCGCCTTGCTTTCCCTTGAAGGCCTCGACCGTCATCGAACGAAACTCGATGCCCTGGACGGTGCGCCACGGCGTCACGTCGAATGCAACAATTCGGATGCCGTAAAACCCGGTGGCTGTGAACGCCCGAAGGAATCCCTCCTCGGTCAATGCTCCCGAGATGCAGCCGGACCACAATTCGGCGTCGGCCCGCATCGCATCGGGCACCGATTCGTCGCTGACGATGTCCGAGATGATCGCCCGCCCGCCATTGCGGAGCACGCGAAAGACTTCCTGGAAGAGCCGAGGTTTAGCGGCCGGATCGACGAGGTTGAGGACGCAGTTCGACACGACGACGTCGATGGACTCTGTCGCCACGAGCGGACGGCGCACGCGCAAGTCCTCGGCCAGCATCTCGGCGGCGAGCAAGGCGTCCGCGCCGGCGATGGGCCGGTCCTTCAACTCGGCGTCGAGCGCCTCCAGGTCGAGCGCGAGGTCCTGGATGCGCCCCTTGCGGAACTCGACGTTGTGCCACCCGATGGCGTCGCCGACGGCGCGTTGATGCTTGCGGGCCAGCGCGAGCATGTCGTCGTTCATGTCCACGCCGATGACGCGGCCTTCGGGACCGACGACCTGCGAGGCGATGAAGCAGATTTTTCCCCCGCCGCTGCCGAGGTCGAGCACGGTTTCGCCAGGCCGGACGTGCCGGGAGGGATCGCCGCAGCCGTAATCGCGCTCGAGGATTTCCGCGGGGATGACCTTCAGGTATTCCCGGTTGTAATCAATCGGACAGCAGAGGGCGTCGGCTATGTTGCGGGCCGCTTCGCTGTAGCGGCTGCGGACCGCGCTTTCGACGTTGAAGGACGGAGTCATCTGCACTGAATCAAAGCAGTTAGGTGGCGCTGGGAAAAGAGATTCTTTCTGGCTGACGGGCGAGGGGGGAAATCCATTCTCGAACATGGGTCGAGACTGGCGCGCCAAGAATCCACGTTGAACACTTCGGAATCCTCGGCTACAACCACCCTCCGACGATCAATGCGCTCACTACCGTCTGAATGGGCTCTGCGAAGGCGACTCTCGTGACTTCCTTTTGGCTCCTTTGCGTGTGCGCCGCAGGCGGCCTGGTAGCTTGGGCCACGAACTGGCTGGCCCTGATCCCATGGCGCCGTACTAAGGACGCCCATTGGACGGAGCGCGCCCGTCTCCTGTTCCCCGTGCGCGCCTCCGCGGCGTGGAACGTCTATCTCATCACCGCGAACATCGTCCTCGCTTCGCGTTTGATCTCCCCGGAATCCCCGCCCTGGTGGGCTACCGCGCTGGCCGCATGGCTTGGCGTTCTCGCCGCGAGCCGGTTCGTCGCCCGCGAAACCATCCCGCGGCTGACCCTTCGTGATTGGCTCGGCGAAGTCGCCCTCGCGTGGGTGCTTTATTTCGCTAATTGGTTCATCCTGTTGACGGCGATCGCCATCGTTCCGGCCAAATACCACTGGTCCGCATGGGTTGTCGCTGCCGGGGTCGCCGCCCTCCAAGCCTTCAATGTTTGGTACGGCTCCATCTGGCTCTCCAGAAAACTCGGCCTGCTCAGACCCGCGCCCGAGCACCTTCGCAACCTTGTCGATCAAGTCGCCGCCAGAGCTCACATCAAAGTCAAAAGAGTTTGGACCTTCCGCAATTCCACCGCCAACGCCTTCGCCTCTCCCCACACTGGCGATATCGTGTTCACGGACCGCGCCCTCGCGCTCCTGCCCGACGATGAAATCGCCGCCGTCTGCGCGCACGAACTCGGCCACCTTGCCGAAACCAGGTGGGTTTGCCTCGGCCGCTATCTCGCCTCCCTCGCGTGGCTCCCGTGGGTTTTTGTGCGGCTCGTCTGGAGCGCAGTCGGCATCGGAGGCGTCATTGGCCTTGGCGCCCTGACCTATTTCGTGGGCTACCTCATGGGGCA
>DASTLJ010000185.1:0-8332 GCA_035715125.1 Verrucomicrobiia bacterium | reverse complement strand
TGCGTTTTAAACCATCTGAGCAAAGGATCCAGAGCGTGCCTCACTGAGTCTTGCGCAATCGGTAAATGCGGTGCGTGCCGCCCTGAGGGCTTGTGAGATACGGATTAGCCATCAACGGCTGCACCTCGCACCACGGGCCGGCCACCGAGTTGGGACCGACTCTCATGACGTTGGTCGTCCATTCCAAGGCATAGCTGTAAGCGTTCGTCGGCCAGGATACGCGGAGGCCGTTGGCGCCGGATCGCGTGATCGTCAGTCGCGGCGTGGCCCCGGCCGGCAAGGGGCTGGTCGGTCGGCCTGGCCAGGTAACACCCATAATGCTGTTTGGAGCCATGACGTTATTGGCCAGGTCGCGGCAATTATTGACGATGACGTAGTAATTGCTGCGGTAGTGCCAATTGGTGGCGCTCATTCTTAGAATCGTCGTCGTCGGATCGCCGGCATAGTACTCGCCGAATAGGACGGCGACCGGGAGGTTCGAGGCGGCGAGAATCACTTTGAAACTGGGCAACGACAAGGAACTGACCAAGAGGTTTTCGTTCCATGTGATCTGGATTCGGTTGGTCCAAAACTCTTCTTCCAGGACGTTGGCGGAAAGCATCACCGGGCCAAACTTGTCGGGTGCCTGCGCGGCCGCGTGCCAGACGAAGCAAACCAACGCGAAGAAGGCCAGCGGGACTGAGAGGACTCGGAGAGCGCGGTTTTGCCTGGATTCCATTTCAGTCGGGCGGTTGGTTCTGACCCTGAAGATAGGGGATGACCCCGTTTCAGTCAAAGACGTTAATACGTGATGCGTGATGCGTGATGCGCGAACACGGAGCGGGCGTTCTTCACGTTTCACACCTCACGCCTCACGCCTCACGCCTCACGCCTCACGCCTCACGCCTCAGCGTCCCCGGCCGCCGCCTGCCCCTTGCGTCGGCTGGCGGCCAGTTCGCTAAACACGGTGTAAACAATGGGAATGACAATGAGCGTCAGGAACGTGCTCGTCAGCATCCCGCCCACAACGGCCACGCCCATCGGCCGGCGGCTTTCCGCGCCGGCGCCGTAGCCAATCGCGATGGGCAGAATCCCCGCGATCGTCGAGAAGGCGGTCATGAGAATCGGGCGCAGTCGAACGAGCCCGGCCTGATGGATGGCCTCCAGTGCAGGGGCGCCGGCGGCGCGGCGCTGGTTGGCGAATTCGACGAGGAGGATCGAGTTCTTCGTCACCAGACCCACCAGCAGGACGAGGCCGATTTGGCTGAAGAGGTTGATGTTCATCGCCGGCACCTGGCCGTGGCTCAAAGTGTTGACAAGCCAGAGCAATCCGAACCCGCCCACGAACGCCAGCGGCACGGCCAGCATCACCGTAAAGGGATGCACGAAGCTCTCGAACTGCGCCGCCAGCGTCTTGTAAACGATGATGCAGGCCAGCCCGAAGATGAAGAGGATCTCCTTGCCGATGTCCTTGTATTCCTTGGACTCGCCGGCCCAGCCGAGGCGAAAGCCAGGGGGCAGATCATTCTGGAGCATCGATTCGACCTGGTCGATAGCCGTGCCCAGCGGGATGCCGACGAGCGTGGCGGAGATGGTGGCACTGCGGAGGCGGTTGTAGTGCTCGATGGCGTTGGGCGAAGTCCCTTCGCGCCGGTTTACTATGCTGCTGAGCTGAATGAGGCGGCCGTCGCGGTTGCGCACGTAGAGGCGGTCGAGGTCTTGCGGGGTAAGGCGGTCGGCGCGCGCCAATTGGGCGATGACATCGTATTCCTTTCCTTCGAGTTTGATGTGGCTGAGGTCCAGACCGCCGAAGAGGATTTGCAAGGTGCGTGAGAGGTCTTCAATGCTCACGCCGAGAGCGGCGGCGCGGTTGCGGTCGATGTCGAGGCGCAATTCGGGCTTGGTGATCTCGAAGCTGGAGCGGGCCAGGATGATGTTGGTCGTGGCGCGGAGCTTGTTGACGACGGTCTGAGTGTAGGCGTCGAGCTGGCCGAGATCCTGCCCTTGGATGACAAGTTGGAAGGCGGAGCCGAAAGCCCGTCCGATGGCCTTGGGGATGATGGGCGCCGCCAAGGCGCCCTCGACATTCAGGTAGAGCTGGTCTCGGAGCCCTCCAGGGCCTTTCACGATTTCCTGGATGCCGCGCCGTTTGCCGTCCTTGAGCTTGATGAAGATGATGCCGGTGTTGGCCTGGCCGGGACCGGCCATGGAGAAGGCGGTGATGCAGCCGTAAATTTCGACTTCGGGCGTGCGGCGGAGGATCTCCTCCATCTTGCGCATCTGCCGGTCGGTGAATTCGGTGGTCGAACCTTCGGGCGCGAACACGAAGCTGAACATGCGGCCCTTGTCTTCCTCGGGGAGGAATTCGCCTTCAAGACTCTTCAAGAGCCACCAGCTCGGGCCGAAGGAAACCGCCAGCACAGCGGCGGCAAAGAGCACTCCCAATCCGAACCGCAGCGGCATTGCCAGCGCGGTGAACGGCCGGGCGGCCGCGCTCGCGGCCTGGACACAGCCGCCAAGGATTCTGCCGTAGCCGCGCGTGAACCCGCCGAGCATCGCGTCGAACCAGCGGATGATGAGGAATTTCTTCGGCTCATGTTCCTTGAGCACGCGCGCGGCCATCATGGGCGAGAGCGTCAGCGCGACGAACGCGCTGACTACGACGCTGCCTGCGACGGCCACCGCGAATTCGATGAAAAGCCGGCCCGTGGCGCTTTTCTGGAACGCCAGCGGGGTGAAGACGGCGACCAGGGAGATCGTGATGGCGATGACGGCGAAAGCGATTTCCTCCATGCCTTTGAAGGCGGCTTGCATCGGTTTCATCCCGGCTTCGATGTGGCGGTGGATGTTCTCCAACACGACGATGGCGTCGTCCACCACCACGCCGATCGACAACACCAGGGCGAGCATCGTCAGGATGTTCACCGAATAGCCAAACGCGTGCAGGATGGCGAAGGCGCCGATGATGCTGACCGGAATCGCGACGGCGGGGATGAGCGTCGAGCGAAAGTTCCCCAGGAACAGCCAGATGATGAGCACGACCAGTCCGAAGGCCAGACCAAGGGAGCCCCAGACTTCGTCGATGGCTTTCTTGACGTAAATGGATTCGTCATAATTGAACACGACTTCGACGCCGGCGGGCAGCGTGGGTCGAAGGCTGTCAATCTCGGCCTGGATGCCGGCGGCGACGTCGACGGTGTTGGCCTTGGATTGCTTGACGATGCCGAGGAACACGCAGGGACGTCCATTGTTGCGCGCGATCGTGCGCTCGTTCTCGACGCCCACGCGCGCCTCGCCGATGTCGCTCAAGCGGACGAGCCGCGCGCCGTCGCTGAAGACGACGAGCTGGTTGAATTCCTCCGGGGTCTTCATTTCGCCCCGGGTCTGGATGGTCATCTCGCGCTCGCGGTTTTCGACCCGGCCGCTGGGCAGCTCGACGTTCTGCTGGCGCAGGGCGCGTTCGACGTCGAGCACCGTGAGCTGGTGCGCGGCCATTTTGGCGGCGTCGAGCCACAGGCGCATGGCGTAGCGTTGTTCGCCGCCAATGATGACGCCGGAGACGCCACGCACGGTCTGGAGGCGAGTTTTAATCTGGCGCTCGGCGAGCTGGGACAATTCCAGGGGCGTGAGTTGCTCGCTGTTGAGCCCGATCCAAATGATGGGCGAAGCGTCGGCCTCCTGCTTGGCGACGATAGGCTCGTCGATGGTCTCGGGGAGCTTGCCGCGCACGCGGGAGACCCGGTCGCGCACGTCCTGAGCGCATTGGTCGATGTCGCGGGCCAGATCGAACTCGATGGTGATGCTGCTGACCTGCTCGCGCGACTGGCTGGTGAGCGTGCGGATGCCTTCGATGTTGTTGATTTCCTCCTCGAGCCGCTCCGTGACTTCGGTTTCGACGACGTGGGCGTTGGCGCCCGGGTAAACGGTGGTGACTGAGACGACCGGGGGATCGATGTCAGGCAGTTCGCGCACCGGCAGTCGCGTGAGCGAGATCACGCCGAAGAGGATGAGCGCCAGACTCATCATCGTCGTCAGCACGGGGCGCTGGATGCTGATGCGGGGGAGGATCATCGCGGGCCAGTCGGTGTTTCAGTGAGCCGGGGGTCAGGAAGTCAGAGAGTGAGGGAGCGGGGGAGTGGGGGAGTGGGCTTGGCGGAGCTGGGTTTGGCGGTCTTGTCGAGGAGGAAGGTGCCGGGGTTATTTCCCATCTTCACGAGCTTGCCGATGATGCGGTCGTAAAGGCGATGGAGTTGCCGCCCTTTGGCCAGGGCGAGGTACTTGCAGCGAACGGAATACTCGATCCAAGACTGGGTTTCGGCAGCCTCACCTTCCGCATCGTTCAACTTGCTGACGAAGGCGGCTTCATACTTCCGCTTTCGCCACCCCTCGGCGATCTGGCCGGACACAGAACGCGAAGAACGCCGAATCTGGTCGGTCAACGAGTACATCTCCTCTCTGGGATACTGCTTCGTCTCGGCAAAGATCGCCATCCCGGCTTCCACGGACAGCTTGTACACGTCCAGTTGCCAATGATACCGAATCATAATTTACCTTTCGTTTGTTCAAGTTCGTTTTTTCCCACCCCCCCACTCCCCCGCTCCCTCACTCCCTCAACTGGTGACGGTATCGCCGCCCGCACCTTCCCCCCCGGCCGCACCTTCTGCACTCCCTCGGCCACCACGCGCTCGCCGCCTTGCAAGCCGGACACCACCTCGACGCTGCCGGCCATGCGGATGCCGAGCTTCACCGGCCGAATCTGCGCGGTATCGTCCGCGCCCACGACGTAAACCAGCGTTCGGTCCCCGCTCGCCATCACGGCGTCTTCGGGGATGACCACGGCGTTGTCCTTGAGTTTGAGCGTGAGGTCGAGGTTGGCAAACATGCCGGGCTTCAGCCGGCGGGCGGCATTGGGAATCCTAGCCTTGACCAGCGCGGTGCGCGTCGTCGGGTCGACTTGCGGCGCGATGAAATAAAGTTCGCCCCGAAACTTCTCGCCGGGGAAGGCGGCCACAGCGAGCTCGACCGTCTGGCCCGCATTCAACTGCCCGATGAACCGCTCCGGCACCGCGACTTCCACCTTCACCGTGTCGAGATCGACCAGCCACGTCAGCGTCGTGTTCCGGCTGATGACCTGCCCGGGGCTGACGACCCGTCCGCCCGCGATGCCGGAGAACGGGGCGTAAATGCGGGTGTCTTTCGACAGGCGTTTCTTCAGATCCAACGAAGCGCGGTTCGCATCAAGCACGGCCGCGGCCTGATCCAACTCCTGCTGGGAAACGAGTTGCTTTTGGAACAGTTGCTGCTTGCGTTCGTGGGTGACGCGGCTGAGATTGAAGTTGGCTTCGGCTTCGGCAACGGCCGCAGCGGCCTTGGATTCGTCGAGCTGGATCAGCAGGTCGCCACCTTTCACGGCGGCGCCTTCCTCGAAGCGGATTTTTTCCACCGTGCCGTCGGTTTCGGATTTGATCTCGACCATCTCGTTGGCCGCCAGCGTGCCGACGAGCGAGAGCGCCTCGGAGACGGCCTCCCGACGCGCCTCGGCGAGCACAGCCGGGGTGGCGAATCCGCCCGATGCGCCGCCCGCGGCAGGAGGCGCCTGCTTTTTGCAGCCGCAAAACCCCAGCATCCCGGCGAGAAAGCAGAAAAGCGGCAAAGTTTTCATAACAGAATGTCGAAAGATACCACCGCGGCAAGGATTCGCTTGGACTTCATAGTTTAGGCTCAGCCTTTCGGACCGGCGGCGCCCTTCAGGAACAGCCGGACGACGGATTCCGCGTCGCGCCGCGTGGGCGGGCGTTCCGGCCGCACCAGGAAGGCCATCACGCGAATGGTCATCATGCCGTAGAGCCCGGTGGCCAGCTCGAGGCTGGTGAACCGGGAACTGAGCTCACCCCGGTCACGGCCGCGGCGGATGAGGCCGTGGAAAAACTCGAAGTTGCGGCCGGCCTTCTTGAGGTAATTGATTTCGCGTGGCACTTCCCCGCGCGCCGAAAACGGCGTGGCAAACGCCAGCCGCATCAGTTCGCGGTTGCCGTCGATGAAATCGAAGATGGCCGCGAGGACTTCGACGAGTTGCCTGGGCAGGGACGCGGAACGCCCGGCGGCCTCGCGCATCAGGCGCAAGCGCTCATCGTTCGCCCAATCCAACAGCGCCTGATACAGGCCTGCCTTGCTTCCGAAGTAGTAGTAGAGAGTCGGTTTGGTGACCCGGGCGGCGTCCACGATGGCTTGCACGGACGCGCCGGCGTACCCGCGGTCGGCGAAGATCTTCAGCGCGACACGGAGCAGCTTGCGCTTCGTCCTGGAGCCGGCGCTGTCCATCGATCTACCGGACGGTAGAGAGGCGCGCGGGAAGCGTCAAACCGAATCTCCGGAAGGAAGGGGCGCAATCGGCGGCGCTTGCCCCGGCTGGAAACGGGTCGGCGCGCGGCGTTCACGCCGCTTCATGGTTCGGAAGCCTGCTGGCTGCCCGCTTCATTCAGGTCATTCGGATGCTGAAGCGGCCTGAAGGCCGCGCGCCGGGGATGGGCGCGGATGCGCCCGGAATCAAGGAACGGCAACACCTCCGGTTTGCGGTTGGCGACGGGGTCAAGCCTCTCGGGCGCGCGGCTACGGTTTCTCCACCTCGGGAGTCCACTCGAACGTGATCTTTACATCGTCTTCGGTCTTCATGACGCCGACGCCGAGCACTTCGAATGAAGGCGGCTTAAGGCCGTGGTCGCTCATCTTGACAGTGGTGGTGCCGTTGACCTTGAGTTTGGTCTTGTCGACGCGCGTGATGGTGACGGCCATGGTGTTGGTGCGGGTGACCCCGACGACTGTGAGCGCGCCGGTCGCGTCGAACTCGGCCTTCCCGCCGGCGGGAGCGCCCTTGGGTTTCAATTCGAGCACGCGGTATTCGATCTTGGGATGAACGGGCTGGTTCATCTCGCTTAACATGCGGGTGTCCATCGCCTTTTTGCCACTCTTGATCTGGCGGACGGGAATGGAGACTTCGACTTTGGGCCTGGCGCCGGCGGATTCGGGAAACGAGGCGTCCGCCTCGATGAAGCCGCCGAGAGCGGAAGTTTCCATGGTCCAGACGCCGTGAGAGGATTTGCCTTCAAGGGTGAGTTTGCCGCCGCCGGGTTGCGCGCGGTAACGGACGGTCTCCGCCGCGTTCAGCGCGAGGGACAGGGAGAGGGTCAGGCTGAGGAGAACAATCGTTCGCTTCATGGATCGATGCGGTCTGGGTTTGAAAGCTGCCAATTTGGACGTCCAAGGCGGTGGACGCTTCAACGGCCTACACCAGCTCAAACAATTCCTTCCCCAGCGTCACACGTTTGCCGGCCATCAGCGCCTCGTTGGCTTTGATGGCAACAATGGCCGCTTCGAGTCCCTCTTTCCAGGTCGCGGCGGGCTGCTTGTTGAGGGTGGCCAATTGCTTCGCGAGCTTTGCCTTGTCGTTGGTGCCATAGGTATCCTTGAAATCCTCGACCGCAGTGCTGACATCGCTGACGTTTGAGAGGAAGGCTTCCAGTGCGAAGGAGAGCGGCGTATTCGCATAGGGCGCGTCCTCGACCGGATTATCCCCTTGCGCGACGAGCTTGGTGGCGTTCGCCACGAGCGCGATGCCCGTCTCCTTGTAGAAGACGTCCTTGCGCGCGTAGACCTCCCAACCGAGCAGCGGCGAGTCGACTTCCTTGAACATCCAGGCCTTGTTTCCGCGCAACATGATTGCAGCGTAGGTGCCGTACAGCACCTCGTAATCCGCGTCGAATGAGTTGGCCAGCGACACTTCGAATATGCCTTGCACCCCGCCGGGATACTCGAGCACGAACTGCGCGGTGTCCGGCACATCGCGCCCGTCGGTCCAGTGGAGGATGCCGCCGAACCCCGTGACGGCCGTAGGGCGTTCCTTGAGCAGCCAACTCATCATGTCAATCTGGTGGATGCCGATCTCGCCGGCCAGCCCGAGCGAAAGTTTCTTGTCCAGGCGCCAGTTGATCTCCTTTTCGCGCTCCGGGTTGGGCGAAGCCTGGCGCCAGCTTTGTTTCTTGTTCCACTGCGCCCGCGCCGACAACGGGTTTCCGGCCGCGCCCGAGCGGACGAATTGCAGGAGAAAATGCCGTTGCGGATCGGAGCGCAGCGCCAGGCCCGGTTGGAACACCTGACCGACGGCGCCGCGCGCGGCGGCCGCGATGGCCCTGGCGTCCTCGAGCGTCGTGGCCATCGGCGCCTCGCAATAAACGTGCTTGCCTGCCTTGAGCGCTTCGATGGCGATATCCCGGTGCTGATGCGAAGGAGTCGCGATGAGGACCGCCTTGATGTCCTTGTCTTCGAGAAGGCTCTTGTAATCCGCGGATTGCTTCGC
>DASTLJ010000184.1:0-2155 GCA_035715125.1 Verrucomicrobiia bacterium | reverse complement strand
GTCGCGCACCGACAGCACCACGACCGGAACGTGGCTCCATTCGCGCAGACGTTTGAGCACCGACACGCCGTCGAGGTCGGGCAATCCCAGGTCGAGCAACACGATGTCGGGACGGCGTTGGGCCGCCTCCAGCAGACCTTCCTGCCCGGTCGTTGCCTCGAAGACGCGGTAGCCGCGAGCTTCCAGCGTCAGCCGAAGCAGACGGCGGATTTGGACCTCGTCATCGATGACGAGCACGGTGACCGGATTGTCGGCAGGTTCGTTCATTCCTTGGGTTCCTTCGGCGGGGCGGGCGCTTCGCCGAGTGGCAGACGAATGATAAACTCCGCGCCGCCCGCCGGGCGGTTCCGCGCGGCCACGCGCCCGCCGTGGGCTTCGACGATGCCTTTGACGATGGACAAACCGAGCCCGCTGCCGCCCGCCAGCGCGTTCGGCGCGCGATAAAACTTGTCGAAAATGTGCGGCAAGGCTTCGGCCGCGATCCCGGGACCGGCGTCGGCAACGGAGAGTATGGCGTCCTTGCCGTCCACCGTCGCGCTCAGGTCCACTCGCGTTTGCGGCGGCGTGTGCAGTGCGGCGTTCAGGAGCAGGTTCACCAGGGCTTGCTCCATCAACACGAAATCCATTTGCACGAGTGGCAGGCCGGGCGAAATTGCGATGGTGACGGGATGCCCGGCCAGTTCCTTCTCCAGCCGTCGCAGCGCCACGCTGAGCAGGTCGGCCATGTCGCACCATTCCAGGCGCGGCTTGAGGTGGCCCGATTCCAGGCGCGTCATGTCGAGCAGATTGCCGACCAGCCGATTGAGGCGCCGGCCGGCTTCGTGGATTTCCGCGATGAGCGCCCGGCGGTAGGCGGAGTCGCCATCGGCGGGGGCCTCGCTCAGCCCGCTGGCCGCGCTGGTGATGGCGGCGATCGGTGTGCGGAGCTCGTGCGAAATCGAGTCGAGCAACGTTTTGCCCAGGCGCTCCGACTCGGCCAGGAGTTTGGCGTTCTGGTCGGCGTCGCTGAGGCGCTGGCGGTCCAGCACGAGGGCGATCTGGCGGATGAAGTTGTCCAGCAGATTGCGCTGTTGGAGCGACCACCGGCGCCCCGCCCGGGGCCTCAAGCCGACGACGCCGACGCAACCGGCCGGCGTCACCAACGGCAGATAGACCGCGTCGGTCAAAGGCAGCGTGTCGGTGTCCTTTCCCGCGGGTTTACGGTTCCGAAACGCCCAGGCCGCGACGCTTGCCTCCTTCTCGGACACGTTGAGCGTGCCAAACGGATAAGGGACGAGTTCCTGCTGACCTTCCGGATCGGGGAGCAACACGGCAACTTCGGCCTGGAACACTGCGCCCAGTTGTTGGATGACGACGCCGAGCAGTTCCGCAAAATCCTTTCCCTCGGCCAATTCACGGGTGAGCAAGTAAAGCGCGGTCGCGCGCGCCTCCCGCTCGCGCTCCGCCTCCTGCTGGGCGCGCAACCGCGTCGTGAGCTGCCCCATCGCGAGGGCGACCACGAACAACGCGCCGAACATCAGCGCATCATGGAGGTTGGCGATGGAGAATGTGTAGAGGGGCGGCACAAACAGAAAATTCCAGAGCAACGCGCTGAGCGCAGCCGCCAGGAGGGTGGGGCCGCGTCCGACGAACAACCCCAGGACAACCACGACAAGCAGATAGACCAGTGAAATGACGTAGTAACCGGTCCAATTGCTGAGCATCAGGTTCAAGCCGGTGGTGGCCGCGACCACCAACAGCGCGCTGAGGTACTGGCGCGCGCCGGAGGTGACGAACTGGCGTAAGCCGGGTTGCGGAGCAGCAGTCTCGTGGGCTTCGGCGCGAACGCACAGCACGTCAATGTTGCCGCTCTCGCGGATCAATCGGTTGAGCAACGAGCCGCCGCGAAACCAATCGAGCCACCGCCACCCGGACGGCTTTCCGGCCACAATCTGAGTCACATTATGTTGTCGGGCGACCCGCAACAGGGCGGTTACGATATCCTGGTCTGTCGTCGTGATGACCTCTGCGCCAAGGTCACGCGCGAGGGTCAGGTTCTTCTGGAGGCGGGATTGTTCCTCGTCAGAGAGGGGCCGTCCGGTGTCCACATGGACGGTCAGCCACGGTGCCTGGAGATTGTCCGCCATGCGTCGGGTCCAGCGGGCCATGGATTCCG
>DASTLJ010000183.1:0-10506 GCA_035715125.1 Verrucomicrobiia bacterium | reverse complement strand
GCATGATCAGTCGCCCAGTTCACCCCCATTCGCAGAATTTCCTCGTCCGTCAATCCGGTCAGGTCCCAACCTTGAGACGGCGCCAGGACATCTTTGACAAAGGCCAGATCCTCCGGTGCCCAATACACGTTGTTGAAGATGGGGAAGAACAGCGCCTTGCCGGCCGGCACCGTGCATGTCCGGGTGTTCACACCGCCGAAGTTCCCGGCCACGAACCAGACGGGTCCGTCCTGACCGACATGGCAGAACTCGCCCGTCGCATCGAAGTTCGGGTTCTGATCCCCGGGAATGCTCAAGACCCAGGCCCACCACGCGGCACCCCAGTCGCCGTAGCTCTTGCCATATGGGTTGGAGTCGACGGGCAGAATGCCGGGGTTGGGTTGGCGCTGCGCCAAGGCCGCCGGGGCGGCTGTCAGCACTGCAAGTAGGAGTGAGAGACCAGTCGCTGCTGCGATGGATCGCCGCTCATGAGGTTGGATTGAGACGTTATGTTTCATAGTTCTTTTTCGTTTCGTTTTTGAGGCGCAGGGCGCCTCTGTTTGGTTGTTGTTGCTCGCCGCCGCTTGTCGGCGGAAAGGCTCTTCAATTACACATTCGAAATTCCGGGGCGAAATGGATCAGGAGATTCTGATTCGTGCGGCCCTACTTTGCATCCGGTCCTGGAGTTTCAAACGGCGACATTAATTTCTTTGCCATGAGAACATCGAGAGAGTGCATGAAACTCACGGCTGGCGTGGGGTGACGACGCGGTAGTAGCGATTGGTCCCCGCGGCGGCATCGGTAGCCGTCTCAGTGCGGCTGGTGGCGCGGGCCACGACATCGAGCAGTTTTGACCACGAGCCGCCACCCACACGGTCGATGTGTTGCACGGTGTAGGTCTTGTTCGAGAGGGCCTCGAATTCGAGGGTCGTCGGACTGCCGACGGTGAATCGAGTGATCCTCAGAACGCTGGCGGCGTTGGTCGGGTCGGTGCCGGCCCGGTATTCCTCCAGGTTCGTCAAGCCGTCGTTGTCGCAGTCCAGAGCCGGATCGGCGCACGTGGGATAGGCCGCTTCCCACACGTCCGGCAAACCGTCCCCGTCGCTGTCGGCCAGAACCGTGAGCGAAAACTGTGCGCTGCCTACCCCGATGGCCGGGCTGGACGCGCTCTTGATAACGAGCCTGTAGTTGGCCGTGTCGCTCGCCTGGACGCCGGTCAGGGTGAAGAAACTGAGCCTGTCGCTGGCAATGAAAGTGTTGGTTGCCAGCGGCGCAGTAAGCCGGCGCCACTCGGATGTGAAGGGCGGAGGGTTGCCGGTGAATTGCGCGCTGAACGTGACGCTGCCGCCCACGACGACGGACTGGCTGAGCGGCTGTTGGACAAAGGCGGGAGCAATCAGCACGGCCAGGGTTGCATTGCTACTCGTGACCGAGCTCAGGCTGTCGGACACGACAACTGAATAGTTCCCTTCGTGCGCGAGTTGCACGCTGGTGATTACCAGGTTTGAACTGGTCGCACCGGGAAGGTTCGTCCCGTTGAAACGCCACTGGTAGGTGATGGGGCCGCTGCGGCTTAACGCGCTCACAGTGTTCGTGATGCTACTGCCTACCCGCACGCTCAGGCTCACGGGTTGTTGTATGATTGTCAGAACGGTCGACAACAGGAACTGCACCTCATTCTGCGCGAGCCTGACCGCGCTGTCGAAGTCGCTCACCTCTTCCAGCGCAAAGCCGTTCACAATCGTTCGCCCGGAATTGCCTATCACTATGGCAGCCTGTCCGACGGTTGGGCTGCTGGTGAACCCCGCCACCGTTTGGGTACCGGCGACCGGCTGGTACCGCTGACCACTCCTGATAAAGAAATCCATCATGCTGAGCGGAGTAGCCACTTCCTCAAAGAAGCCCGATCCTCCCCAGTCATAAACCGGCGGGGCCAGCTCGAACGGCTGGACCGTCGCAAGGTCGAACGCCGTGGACAGGCTGCCGGCCTGCATATCCAAATATTGTAAAAGGGCCCGCCCACCGGAACGAACAAACTCCTCGAAAGCGCTGAGGTCACGACCGGGGGCGGACACTGCGTCCACGATGACCAGTCTTGTGGCAGGACTGGCGCTGCGGATCGCCGCGTTGAATGCGCTGTTGTCACTGTACCGCTGGACGGACAGACTGAAGCTTCTCAAAGCATTCTCGTAAATCGTCCCAGCATAGTCATTGTAAAGCAGCACCGTGGAGACTGGCCCGTACGCTGTGAGCGTCAGTACCGCCACGCGGCTGGTCACCGAGCCGACGGCGTTGGTGACCAAGGCGTGATAGCCGCCGACGTTCGGCTGCTGGACGTTCGTGATCACCAAGGTCGCATTGGTGGCATTGGCGAGCGCATTGGTTTGATTGAAGTACCACTGGTAACGCAGCGGCGCGGGGCCGCTGGCGCTGAGGGTAAACCGCGCGGTCGCACCGGCGAGGGTAGTTACGTCCTCAGGCTGGATGCTAATGACCGGAGGAACGGGCACGGGCGGACCGGCGAGGTAATCAATCTCGTTCTGGGCAAACCGAGCGGCGCCCGTGCTGAGCGTGGCTGCACCAAGGATAAAGCCGTTCACAATTGTGCGGTTGGAATTGCCGATCACCACCGCTGCCTCATTGTCGGTTCGCGCACTGACAAAGCCGGCCACAGCCCTTGCTCCGCCCGTCGGCTGAAGTTTTTGCCCTTCGAACAGGCCAATGTCTTGAAAGTTGATCGGGCTGGGCACTCCGGCAAAGAAGCTCGAGCCGCCCCAGTTATACACCGCTTGCGGGAAACTCAAGGATTGCGCCACGGTCACCTCAAAGGCGGCGGGAGCGGTGCTCCCGTCATTGAGGCCCAGCAGTTGGTACTGCAAAATGACCCGGCCGCCAGCTCTGGCAAATCTTTCAACATACCCAAGGTTGTGGCCCCATGCGGCCATGTCCACCAACACCAGGCTCCGGCCCGGGTCCGCGCTTTCGACGGCCCGATTGAAGGCCAGTTCGCTTGCCAGAGAGAACCGGCGATAGGGCCGGTATTGGTTGGTCAGGGCGCTTTCGTACGGGCTGACCAGAGAGTGATCGACCAGCAGCAGGATGTTGTTGACTTGACCGAGGGTCGTAACGGCGAAGAGCGCATTGCTGCTGCTCACCGACCCATTGAGGTTCGTGACCACCACGCGGTATTGGGCACCGTCGGTCAACTGCACATTTGTCAGCGTGAGCGTGGCGGTGGTGGCGCCGGCAATCAGGTTGGTCTCGTCCCGGAACCATAGGTAACTCAACGGCTGGCTCCCCGCCGCGCTCACTTGGAGTTGAGCGGTCACGCTGGTGACGACGGTCTGGCTGACCGGTTGAACCAAGATGACCGGCGGTCCGGTGTTCGGGGCAAAGCGGACTTCATCGACCCACGCGACGTCCTGCCCAAGGGAGTCGCCGCTATCTTTGACGTAACGCCAGCGTAGGGTCTGGCTGCCCGAGGGCACGCTGAAGGCTACCTGTCGCCAATCCTGCTCGCCGGAGATCCGGCTCTGCCGCGCTCCACCGATGTAATACTCCAGCATGTCGTAATCTCCTTCCGACGACACCTTCCACCAGAAGGCCACCGTTCCCGGACCTGTCACAGTCGTTTGCAGCCATGATTCCTGGCCGTCAAAGATGGATCCACTGCGCGCGGCATCCACGCCGTCATAAGACACGTTCGCCTGGCGGCTCCACGAGGCACTACCACCGGTGGTCCAGACCAGGTTGGTCGTGTCCAGAGCGTCGCTCAAACTGAACTGAGCGGTGGCGGGCGGCGCGCTCGCGCCGATGGCGATTAAGACTATCGCTGTCACTTGACTGCGCTTCACGCCGATGGCCAGAGCGGCGAGACCGCTCCGCGGGAGTTTGAATGGTTTGCAGGTTTTCATATGCTGTCGATTTTAGGACGTTGAATTCGCGTTCGCAGTCCAATTGGGGCTGAATTGCGGTTCCATCCAGTAATGCGAAATTCCTTGCAGAGAACGGATCGGGAAAATGAAGAATTCTTTCCAGCGCCGGAATCACCCGATAGGCGGAGAAGGCAACCGACGCGCAAAGGTTGCTGATGAGAGGGGCGTTCATCTGGTTCACGGTGGAACGATTGCTGGGGGCTTGTCCGATTCACTCAGCTTCTGACGCCAGTCGGCCGCCTGATCCGGTTTGCCCCATGCTTCGTACAGACGGATCAGACGTTCACGCGCGCCGCGCTGAAACGGCGCGTTGGCACTGCTACTGTCCTGCAAATGGTCGAAAGCTTCTTTCAAGAGCGGCTCAGCTTCGACGAACTTGCCTTGCACTTGCATGAGATCTGCCAGGTCGTAGATGCTTTCCAGCAACATCCCAACACCGTAGGCGCCGCGTTGAAAGGTTAGGGAGAGCGCCTCGCAGTAGAGGAACTCGGCCTGCGCCACGTCGCCTTGCTGACGCCGGACCCAGGCCAGGGGCCAGAGGGTGGCGATCAGGTCCGGATGCTCATCACCTTGCACCTTCTGTCTTATCGAGAGCGCCTCGCTGAGAGCCGCGTCGGCCCCGGCCAGGTCGCCGCAAGCCGCCAGGAGATTGCCCAGCCGGTTGAGGGACTCGGCGACCATCGGGTGGTCAGCGGCCAGAAGTTTCTTTCTCAACTCAAGCGCCTCGCGATACTTCGCTTCAGCCGCGGACAGGTCGCCCTTCCTGCTCAGAACAATGGCCAACGTGTTGATTGTTGTGCTGAACCGCCATTGCTCGCGTCGCAGTAACTTGTTTTCCATCGCCTCCTGGACCATCGCCTCGGCCTCGACCAAATCGCCCCGTTCCGCCAACAACATGGCCAGTTCGTTCAGCGACACGGCGACGTCAGGGTGCGCATTGCCGAGTTGTTTCCTTCGCATCGACAGCACCGCGCGGTGCATGGCTTCCGCTTCGGTTGTGTCACCGATCCGGCTCAACAGAATTGCCAAATTGTGGCTCACCGTGGCCACGATCGGATGCTCGTCGGTCAAGCGCCTCTTGAAAGTCGTCAAGGCCTCGCGAAACAGCGGTTCGGCGCCCGCGGCGTCACCGCGCTGGAAGACGACGTTGGCAAGGTTATTGAGCGAGCCGGCAACATCGAGATGGTGATTGCCGAACACTTTTTTTCTGATGGCCAGCGCCTCGCGGTGCGAGGCCTCGGCGCCGGCCAGGTCGTGGCGAGTTTGCAGCACGTTTCCGAGAGTGTTGAGGGCGGCGGCCACCTCGGCACTCTCCGCGCCGAACACCTTCCGTCTCATCGCCAGCGATTCGCGACCCACGGCTTCCGCGGTGGGCAAGTTGCCTTGTTCGTAGAGAACGGTCCCCAGGCTGTCGAGCGCGTCGGCCACGGCCGGGCTTTCCGGGCTGAAGATCGACCGGCGCAAGCGCAGGGCCTCGCGCGTCATGGCTAGGGCTTCCTCGTATTGCCCCAGATCCTTGTACGTCTTCCCGATGATCAGCCGCAATTCCGCTTCCACCTCCGGCTGGTTCTTTAGGTCTTTGGCAAGACGCTTGGCGGTATTATCCAAAATCTCGCGCAGCATTGCTGTGTCCCGGCCCAACGCGACCGAAGGCCCAACGCCTTTCAGCATCTCGCTCAAGAACGTCGCCACCTGCTTGCTCTTGGTTGCCTCTGTCCGTGCCCTATTTTCGTTCGCTTCGGCGCGCTGCCGCAGCTTGATCTGCCCCTGCTCCGCAGCCGCCGCACGATTGCGCTCCTTCTCTGCCGCTTGCCGGTGCTCGGCTTCTGATATCTGTGCCGTCTCGGCTTTCGCCCGCTCCCGATTGGCCCACAGCGCCAATACCGCGCTCACCACGGTCGCTGCGGTTAGCACAAAGATGAAACCGGCCGCGGCGGCCACGGCGACCCGGTGCTTGTGGGCGAACTTTTGCCAGCGGTAAAGCGCGCTCGGAGGCCGTGCCAGGACCGGTTCGTGGTTCAGGAAACGCTGAATGTCCGTGGCGAGCGTGTTGGCTGTGTCGTAACGGCGTGAGCGGTCCTTCTCCAGGCACTTCATCACGATCCAGTCCAGGTCCTGGTCGATTTCGGATTTCGGATTTCGGATTTCGGATTTGGCATGACCCCGGAGGCAAGCCAACTGGCTTTGCTTCAGTCGGGTGCTGGGGGTCGGCGGTTCGACTTCCCGAATCACGCGCCGGATTTCGTCGAGGCCTGCGGCAAGGAGTTCCTTGGCATCGAAAGGTGTTTTGCCGGTGAGCAGTTCGTAGAGCAGCACGCCCAACGAATAGATGTCGCTGCGGGTGTCGATGTCCAGGCTCGTCAACTCCGCTTGCTCGGGACTCATGTAGGCGGGCGTGCCGAGGAATTGCATGAAGCGCGTGAACACTGTTTTGTCCGTCAGGCGCTGCTCGGTGGCCTTGGCGATGCCGAAGTCGATCACCTTGGGCACAGGCACGCCATCGTTGATCGTGACCAGGATGTTCGACGGCTTTATGTCGCGGTGAATGATTCCCTTCTGGTGCGCGTGCTGGACGGCCTGGCAGACCTGCACGAAGAGGTTCAGCCGCTCGACGGTGGGAAGATTGTTTGTGTCGCAGTAATCGGTGATGCGGATGCCCCGCACCAGTTCCATGACGAAGTAGGGCCGGCCATGTGGGATTTCGGATTTCGGATTTCGGATTTCGGATTCTCCGAAGCCCGTGGCCCCGCCGTCGAAAACCTTCGCTATGTTCGGATGATCCATCAGCGCCAGGGCCTGCCGCTCAGCCTCGAAGCGGGCAATGACCTCGCGCGTGTCCATGCCCAGCTTGATGACCTTGAGCGCCACGCGGCGGCGGACTGGTTCTTCCTGGTCGGCCATCCACACGTCCCCAAAGCCGCCCGTGCCGATTTTCTCCAGCAGTTTGTAACGGCCGATTCGGTCGCCTTCCTTTTCGGCCAGCGGGCTGGGTGCCGCGCCTTCAGGGGATTCGGACGCCGTGCCGCCTGAAGGCGGTGCTACCAGCGGCGCGCCGGGAGCGGGTTGTTGCAGGAACGTGCCGGCCTCGTCGTGCGCCGCGAGCAACGACTCGACTTCGCGGCGCAGGCCGGCGTCACCCGCACAGGCTTGGTCCAGGTACGTGGCGCGTTCCTTGCGGTCGCCGATGGCTGCGGCTGCGGCCAGCATCGCCTCGACTCGGGGGTCGGCATTCATGGCTCGTTTCGTCTCAGAGTTGTCTCGTTCTTTCATACGAAATCCCGGCACAATGTAGATCGGTTGGCACAGATTTTTTAACCGCAAAGAACGCAGAGAACGCAGAGAAAACTGCCATTCAAGGCTTTTTGCGTTCTTTGCGTTCTTTGCGGTTATCAGCTCGCATCGGCTTCACTTCCCTCACGGCGCAGCTCGCGAAAGAGCCAGGCCCGTGCGTAAGTCCAGTAGCGCCTGGCCGTCGGCTCGGAGATACCCAGCACCTCCGCCGCCTCTCCTAGCGACAGGCCGACAAAGAACCGAAGCTTGACCAGCTCCGCCTTGACCGGATCGTGCGCGGCCAGGCGATCGAGCGCCTCGTTGACTTCCAATAACTGTTCGTCCGGCGCGCCGCCGATGAGTTTGCTTTCGTTGAGTTCCGCACGCTCCTGTCCGCCGCCATGACGCACGGCGGCTTTACGGCGCGCCTGGTCGATGAGGATTTGCCGCATGGCCTGAGCGGCGGCGCCGAAGAAATGGGCGCGGTTTTGCCAGTGCTGGTCGCTGCCGCCCAGTTTGAGCCAGGCCTCGTGGACCAGGGCGGTGGCCTGGAGCGTCTGACCGGGGGGGTGGCGCGAGAGTTGACTGGCGGCGAGCTGACGCAGTTCGTGGTAGAGCCGCGTGGACCAGGTGGATACCGCATCCGGAACTGATTTTTCACCGCAATCCTCAGTCATGGCGTTGCCTCTGTGGCCTAGAATGGGCTTTCACGGGGCGCTAGACAAGCCGAAAACCCGGACATGGTCAGGAGATTCGGACAGGAAGTTTGTTTGACTCCTGTCCTGACTTGTGTCATATCCACGAACAGCTACCCACAGCCATGAAACGCTCCAGTAGGATACTGGAGAGCTTGCCATGAAAACCATGCTCACTCGTTGCTTCAAGGCGTCTCTTGGGACCGCCTTGCTGTTCTCGCTGACGGCCTCGCCCTCCTTCGGGCAGGAGGATCCAGGGCTGGGTCCAATCGATCCTGCGTCGATTGCCGATCTGCTGCCGGACGATGAATATGCGCCGAAGCTCACTGCGGCCTGCGCATCCGGGACGTGTGTGGTGATTTCGTGGAAGGGCGACGGTATCCTCCAGGTTTCCACCGGACCCAATGGCCCGTGGAAGGACCTCTGGAACGCCGCCAGCCCCTTCCCGGTTTCCCTGTCCGAGTCCCCTCTGTTTTTCCGCGCGCGCATTCCGGCGGCGGACGAAGTAGTGCCAGTCGACGAGCTGGTCGCCAGCCCGCTGGATCGGTTCTTTGCGGACCTTGCCCCGCTCGGCAACGACATCCCTCGCGTGACCGCCGAACCATCGCAGCCGACGCGCTGCCCCGTCGTCGTCACGCGCTGCCCGCCCGCCTTGACGCACTGCCCGCCGACGGAAACGGCATGCCCGGTCGCCGAGACGCGCTGCCCGGCGGTCGCAACCGTGTGTCCCGCGGTGGAGACGCGCTGCCCGCCGAGCCGCACCCGTTGCCCGGCCGCCGAAACGCTCTGCCCCGTGGCTGAAACCCGCTGTCCCGCGGGCGAAACGCATTGCCCGGTCATGGAAACGCACTGTCCGGCAGTGCTGACGGTTTGTCCTTCGGGTGAAACTTTCTGCCCCGCGGTGGAGACCCGCTGCCCGGCCCGAGAAACCCGTTGTCCGGCCGTCGAAACCCAATGCCCGGTCGGATTGACCCGCTGTCCGTCGGGAGAAACCTTCTGCCCTGTCGTCGAGACGCGTTGCCCGCCCGTGAGCACCCACTGTCCAGTGGCCGAGACCCGCTGCCCGGCTTCCGAGACGAGGTGCCCGCCCGCCGAGACACGTTGTCCGGCCGCCGAGACACGGTGCCCGCCCGCACTGACCCGCTGTCCCACTCGCGAAACCATCTGCCCGGTGGTCGAGACGCGCTGTCCCGCGGTGCTTACCCATTGCCCTGTCGCGGAAACCCGCTGTCCGGTGGCTGAGACCCATTGCCCGGTTGCTGAGACCCGTTGCCCGGTCGGGGAAACTCATTGTCCGGCGACATTCACTCAGTGTCCGGTCGCCGAAACCCGATGCCCGGTCGCCGAAACCCGATGCCCACCCGCTGACACCCGTTGTCCGGTGGCGGAGACCCGGTGTCCCGTGGCCGAAACGCATTGTCCGCCGGTGCTGACGCATTGTCCCGCCACGGAAACGCAATGCCCGCCGCAGTTCACGCGCTGCCCCGCAGGTGAGACGCGCTGCCCGCCCGTCGAAACTCAATGCCCGGCCGGCATTACGTTCTGCCCGGTGACGGAGACCCGTTGCCCGCCGGTGGAGACGCGCTGTCCCGCGTTCGACACGCGTTGCCCCGCGGCCGATACTCGCTGTCCGCCATCATTAACCCATTGCCCCACCGCTGAGACGCGTTGCCCGGCCGTTGAGACACAATGCCCGATGTCCCTCACACGATGCCCTTCCGGAGAGACCTTCTGCCCGACGGTCGAAACCCGCTGCCCGGCGCATGAAACGCGCTGCCCGGCCGTGGAAACGCGCTGCCCGCCCGTTCTAACGCAATGTCCCTCGGGCGAGACGTACTGTCCCGTCGTTGAGACGCGCTGTCCACCGATTGATACTCGTTGCCCGGCAAGCGAAACCAAATGCCCGCTGGTCCAGACGCGCTGTCCTGCGGCAGAGACGCGTTGCCCGCTGGTAGAGACACGGTGCCCCGGCTTGCTCGGCGCAATCACCAGTTGCCCTGCGGGAGAAACGTTTTGCCCGGTTGTCGAAACCCGGTGTCCTCCGCTCCAAACCCGCTGTCCGGTGGCTGACACGCGGTGCCCCGCCGTGCTGACCCAATGCCCCGCGGGCGAAACTCACTGCCCCGTCGCCGAGACGCGCTGCCCGCCGGTGCTGACCCGTTGCCCGGCCGCGGACACCCGCTGTCCGGTGGCCGAAACGCGCTGCCCACCTGTCCTGACGCGCTGCCCCGCGGCGGACACCCAGTGTCCGGCGACTCTGACGCAGTGCCCGGTGGCGGAAACCCGCTGTCCGGTGGTTGAAACTACATGTCCGCCGGGTGAAACGTTCTGTCCAGCCGTCGAGACGCGTTGCCCGCCGGTGCTAACCCGCTGTCCCCCCTCGGACACGCGTTGTCCGGTGGCCGAGACCCGATGCCCGGCCGTGCTGACGCGTTGCCCCGCCGCAGAGACGCATTGCCCGGTGGTCGAGACGCAATGCCCGGCTGCCGACACGCGCTGTCCAGTGGCCGAGACGCGTTGCCCGGCGGCGGAAACCCGCTGTCCGGCCCTCCAGACCCGCTGTCCCGTCTCCGAGACCACCTGCCCGCCGCTATTGACGCGCTGCCCGGCAGCCGAGACCCGATGTC
>DASTLJ010000182.1:0-4685 GCA_035715125.1 Verrucomicrobiia bacterium | reverse complement strand
CGGACGACCTACAAGGGCATCGAAGTGTTCAAGCTGACCCACTGGACGCAAGGCCCGGTGATGTTGCAAACGTTGAACTTGCTGGAAAGCGTCGAACTGCCGCCGATGGGCTACAACAGCGCCCGTTATATCCACGCGGTCTATCAGGCGATGAACCTCGCCTTTGCGGACCGTGACTTCTATTACGGCGACTCCGACTTCCCGCCCGAAGAACCGATCGCGGGCCTGCTTTCGAAGGATTACGCGCGCGAGCGGTTCAAGCTCATCGACTGGAAGAAGAACAATCCCGACTTGCGCCCCGGCGACCCGTTTCCGTTCCAGGGCGGCTCGAATCCGTTCCTGCGGCTTCTAACGAATTGGTCGAATCTCAAGACGAATAAGGAACGCGACGCGCGATTAGAGCAGGGCCGCGCGCAGTTGGACGCGGACTTCCGCGCCGGGACGACGTCCATCCAGGCGGCGGACGAGAACGGTTGGGTCATCTCGGTGACGCCCAGCGGCGGTTGGCAGCCCGCGTGCGTCGCCGGGCGCACCGGAGTCGGCATGAGCCAGCGGATGCAGAGCTTCGTGCTGGATGAGGCGGAAAATCCTTACAACGTCGTTGCGCCGGGCAAGCGGCCGCGGGTCACGCTGACGCCGTCGCTGGCGCTCACCAACGGCCGGCCATTCCTCTGTTTCTCCGTGCAGGGAGGCGACACGCAGGATCAGAATCTTCTCCAGTTTTTCCTGAACATCGTGGAGTTCGGGCTGAGCGTGCAGGAGGCCTGCGAGGCCGCCAATTTCACGAGCTATCAAATGCGCGCTTCGTTCGGCGAGCACAAGGCGGAGCCGGGCCGGATCACGCTGAATGCGGAAGTGCCCTCCTGGGTCCGGCGCGAGTTGCGGCGCATGGGCTACGCGCTGGACTTCGCTCCGAAGACTTCCGGCCCGATCACCGCCATCTACTTCGACCTGGAGCACGGCACCTTCTGGGGCGGCGCCAGCAACCACGGGGAGGACTACGGTATCGCGTGGTGAATCCAGGACAGGAGCGCGGACAGCTTTGTCCGCGTGTGTCTTGGCTTTGCCTGAGATTCGCGCGGACATGGCTGTCCGCGCTCCTACGATGGGGAAGGTTACTGTTTCGCGTGGTGAATCCGCCCAGGACGGGAGAAGAAGCCTCAAGGCAGGACCGCGCGAAAGAACCGCGAGGCAGAGCCGGCGGGATTGATTTGCCCAAAGCTCACCACTCCATTGCCGCTGGCAGAGTTCGTTTCCGCAGGTGACCAGGTTCTCAGATCGAAGGAGGCCTCCAGCACGTAAGCGCGAGCCGGCACTCCGTGGTATTCCAGATGCACCAGACCGTCGGCAGATTGGCGGATAGAGAGAAAGGTTTGCTCGAACGCGCCGATATCGCAGTGCGCTCCTTGTGGCCGAGGAACGCCGCGCTGGTCGGCCGGCGGACAAGTCAGGTCGTCTCCAGCGTCAATGGCCGGGCTGCCCGGCAGCAGCGCCAACGTGCGGGTCGGCCCGCCTTGGTCGGTGAGCGGGCCGAGTTTTGGATCGGTGTCGTTCAAACTGCCGGGCGCCATAAACGCCGCGCTGCCGTCGGAAGCGAGATTATGCCCGCCATCACTAATGGGGCCGGCGCAATTGGTGGCGGACGCCAGATTGCCCACAACGGTGTGGGCGAGCAGGAACGTTCCCCCGGCGACGTGCAGACTCGCGGCCACCGCGAGGCCGTTCGTTCCAGCGTACCCCGTGCAGCTCGTGGCGAAACGGTTGGTGCCCGACCCGCCCACCACCTCATTGTTCCAAATAGTCGCGTTGGCAAAAATTGTCGCGCCGTCACTGAAGACCGCTCCTCCGTGCGCTTCGCCGCCCAGGCCGTTGGGAAAAACAGGGCAGGGATAAAACACTCCATACCCACCACTCAATCCGCCGTCGCCCCCGACCACGCGGTTTTGAGCCAGGGTCACGTTCGTTCCGGTCAGAGTCCCAACGTTGCAGATCGCGGCGCCCGAGGCCGCGCCGCCGCTGCCCGCTTGACCGGGTGGGATGATCATGACGCAAGACGCCTCCCCACCCTTCCCCCCGGCACCACCCGTAGTTCCATTGTCGGCGAACGTCGAATTGAAGAGCGTGAGTATACCGGAGCTGTGAAGTCCGCCGCCCGCGGCTCGTCCACCCACGGCGCCATCGCCGCCCTTGATCAGTCCACAGCCTGAAGTGCAACCTCCGCGGCCGGTATCGCCGCCGGCTCCACCCACTCCGCCCAGTGCCTGGTTCAATTCAATGCTGGTATTGACCACGAGGGCCGTGCCCACGTTGAAAATGCCGCCGCCGAGGCCATTGCCGCCCACGCCGCCCGGTCCGCCCGAACCAGGCGGGCTCACCGTGCGGCAGCGGTTGAACTGGTCGGTGATGTCCTGCGCGTCGACCCCGTGCGTGCCGAGTCTGCCGGCAGCCCCTCGGGCAATGTTCGCGCGCAAAGTGCAATTGCTGATTGTGAGCCAACCGCTGTTGAACACGGCGCCGCCAAGTCCATCCGCGGCGCTGTCGGCGTGGCCGCTGGCGCCGGACGCACTGTTGGTCGCCAGGACGCAGTTCACCAGCGTGACATTGCCTCCCTCGTTGTAAATGCCGCCGCCGTTGGTGCTCTGGCCGAAGGCAATCGTCAGGTCCAGCAACGTGAGGCTCACGCCGGGGTCCACGTGGATCACGCGCACGCGTTTCTCGCCGCTGAGCGTAACGCGCCGGCCGCGCGCATCGAGCACCGTGTCTTGCGTGATGTGCAGAGTGTTCGAGAGCGTCAGGGTGCCATCGCACTCAAAAGTCACCGTGCCGCCGCTCCCCAACGCCGCGCGCAACGCAGCCTGATCACAGTTGGAAATGCCCGCTTCGGCGCCGAGAGCAAGCGTATTCGGCCAGTTCGTGAGATGAAGCGCCAGGAAGACGAAGCAAGGGACGGCCTTCATGCGTTAATGCGGATCCTGAAGGAGATATGGCAAACCACTAAACCGCCGTCAACCAATTCTTGTTGACACCAATTCTTCTTGACCAACGCCCGCGGCTACTTGTCCGCGACATCGCCAGACTCCGACCTGGGAGACACGATCATGAAAATGCCTTTGATCAGCATCCAGATTCCCCATGCCCCGGCCATGACCGGCAAGGCGAAAAGCTTGAATGAGAATACGGGCATGCTGGACATGACGAACCAGGCGACGACGGGAGTGGCCATGAGCCCCGCGCCGACCACCACCCGTGTGATTCCCGTTCGCCGAATGGTCGCCGTCCGCTCCTGATACATCGAATCGACCAGCGGGGCCGCCTCTTCGTAACTGAACCCTTGTATCATCAGATACTTGACGACCTCTTGAGGTGGATCGCCCCAGGAGATCTTCGCTCTGGCTTCGATTTCTGCCTGGTTGCGGTCGACTTGGTAGGGATTCATAAGACTGGGATTGGGTTATTGATCAGTCCTTAATCAGAATGCCTTTCGGGTATTGACGAACGCATTTCGCAAGTGGGCCGCAGGCATCATCCCGGAGGGATGACTGAAAATAGCCCGGCGTTTCAACGCCGGGAGTTCATCGTCAGTTCTATCAGTCCCGAAGGGACGGCTGACCGGAACTATAGGAACTCTAAGTAGAGCGAGTTCAGCCGTCCCTTCGGGACGCAGAGCTGTCTGCCCCGCAACCCAGCGTTGAAACGCTGGGCTATTTTCAGGATGTCCCTTCGGGACAAGGACATTGACGCAGTCCGTGAATTCCCGAATGACATTATCCTTAATCATAGCTCTGCCGGCTCTGCCTCCGCCGCGGTCGGCCATCTTGATTCCCCCGTCAGCGATTCGGCTCGTTGAAATAAATTTTCACGTTCCTGGTGGCACGGCCGGCGGCAATGATGTCCAGGAGGCCGTCGGCGTCAAGGTCCGCCAGGCAAAGGTCTTCGCAGGCCATCGTGTTGTCATCGACGAGCGTTGAGGTCCACCGCGTTCCCTCGCTGTCCTGCGCGGTGAAGAGTTTGATGCCCACTTTCACTCCTGGCTTGCCCATCGCACGCCAGCCGACGACGATCTGGTCACTGTCCGAGAACCCAAGATGGCCGCAGGCCAAGGCGTGCCCGTCAACGAGAGACGAGTCGAGGAGGTGGCGCGTCCAGAGCTTCTGGCCGGTGCTTTTGGCTGGCTCGATGTACACAACGAGGTTCGTTCCGTGCATCGGTTCGACCGTGGCGAAAAAGCGTTTGCCGCCGGACAGCTTGCCGAGTCGCACTTCGCCGGCGCCGCCGCTTTCGGCTCCTGAAAGCTGGAGCGAAAGACTCTTGCCGCCTTTGGAATCCAGGAGGAACACCCCTTCCATGCCGCCGACGAGAAGCTCCTGCGCTGGGTCCGCGTCCCACTGCACGGGATCGAAGTTATGAGTCTTGTGCATCGACTCGTCGAGCAGCTCAGTGGGCCAAGGATCTGCCGGATTCGTCGGCATCTTTAGCGCGAGCACCTTCACCCCCACGCCTTCGCCGGTGTTCGGCTTATTGCCGCGGCCGTGCAACGGGACGCTGACGAGATCAAACTTCCCCTCCGCGTTTTTCACCCACCGGATGCGATGCACGGTCGGTTCGTGCGGCAGCTTCACCGGGGACCATTTCTGAGTGCGGTCGGCGGGCGGTATCAGGTAGAAGAGTGCGCCGCTGTTCGTCGT
>DASTLJ010000181.1:0-20777 GCA_035715125.1 Verrucomicrobiia bacterium | reverse complement strand
CCGAAAGCATGATTCGCAAAAATCGTGCTTCGTCATCTTGCCAGACGGCGCGACAACCCTGGTCACGTGCACAATCGCCTCTCGCTCATGACATCGCTCGCAAAGCATAGACAAAGATTTGAAAGCGCGCTAGTCGGCCTAACTGGAATTCGGCCAAAGCCGGGTTTGGCCTATCGCTGGGCGGTTTGGCCTGGCGTGCTTCTTTGGCGCTGAGTTTAGGCTTGTTCGGCTGCGAATGGCAAGCAAGCCATTGGCCGTTCCACGAACATGGGCGCATGTGAGTTTCTTGCAAACCAGAGCAAGACGCTCGCAGCAGCCCGGAGGCCTGCCAGAAGGCAGCCGGGGGTGAGGAGCGCGGAGCGCGACGATACCCCAGCATCCGCTATGCTCTGGGGTTTGGACATTTTGAGCCCGCGCTTCCCATCTCCCGGAGGGAGATTTGAGAATAGCCCGGCAGTTCACTGCCGGGTGGAGGTTCCCCTTTGCATAAGTCCCGAAGGGACGGTCGAATCCCTGTGATGTCTTACAGTCGTGGGAGTGATTCAGCCGTCCCTTCGGGACGGGAGCTAATTCTGCCGCACTCCCACGCTTGAAAGCGTGGGCTATTGTCATATCTCCCTTCGGGAGATGGCAGCTTCCGCCGCGAGCGCCGCGTCCCAGTCTTTCCAGACTGGTTCGTAGCCGAGATCCCGGATGAGCGTCGCAATCTCGTCGGGCGAGCGGCCGTCGGCGATGTCGAACTGGCCGGTCGCATTGGTCGCGCGCTCGGGGGGCAGCGCCCATTCGCTCGAACCGGAGGCCAGTTCCACGATTCGGCCGCGCTCGGTCTTGTGGATTTTTTCGCGGCCTGCGCCCGTGTAGCCCCCCGGTTCGGTGTGGCTGCCGGCGCTCATGAGCGTGATGCCGAGCGGAATGAGGCCGTCGCGCAGCTTCGCCGGCTCGCGCGTCGAGAGGACAAGCCCCACGTCCGGCAGGAAGAGCCGGAACGCGCAGACAAGCTGGACCAGTTCGCGGTCGCTCAAATGGGTCAGCGGCTGGAACTCGCCCGCGCACGGCCGCAAGCGCGGCAGGGAGATGTTGAGTTGCGCTTTCCAGCAGGTCTTCAGCAGATGCGCCGCGTGCGCCGCCACGCACAGCGCCTCCAGGCGCCAGTCCGCCAGCCCGAACAGCGCGCCGATGCCCAAGCGCCGGAAGCCGGCCGCGTAAGCGCGCTCGGGCGTTTCGAGGCGCCAGTCGAAGTCGCGCTTCGGTCCGGCGGTGTGCATCGCGGCGTAAACGGCGCGGTCGTAGGTCTCCTGATAAACGACGAGTCCGTCCGCGCCCGCTTCCACCAGCGGCCGGTAGTCCGCCGCTTCCATCGGGCCGACTTCCAGCGAAATGGCCGGGACCTCCTCGCGCAAGGCGCGAATGCACTCCTCGAGGTAGGCGCCGGAAACGAACTTCGGATGTTCCCCCGCCACAAGCAGCAGATTGCGGAAGCCCTGCTCCCTGAGCGCGCGGGCCTCGCGCACGACATCGTCGACTGAGAGCGTGACACGCAGGATGGGATTGTCGCGCGAGAAGCCGCAGTAGCGGCAGTTGTTGATGCACTCGTTGGAAAGGTAGACCGGCGCGAACAGCCGTATGACCTTGCCAAAGCGCTGCTGCGTGAGCGCCTGCGAACGGCGACAGAGCGTTTCGAGAATTTCTCCCGCGCCGGGCGAAAGGAGCGCAGCGAAGTCGGCCAGGGACGGCTCGGGCTTGCCCGCAGCCGCGCGGGCCGCGACGACATCCGCGCGCCGTGAGCGATCGAGCAGCGCCGGAATGGGCAATTCGGAGAACCTGGCGACGAAACTCATGAAGGTAGGCGGCGTGGGATGAACGGTGGGGCGGTTAGCTCGTTATTCTCACCAACGATCGTAGCCGCCGACGTGAGGAGGCGGATGGACCGTATGTCCACGAACTCCGCCTCCTCACGTCGGCGGCTACAAACCGTGATGGCCTTAAGCTCATGGTGTGAACTGGCGGATCGGCACTACCTCCGGACGACGAATCACGCGGGGTTGAAAATCCGGCTCAACCTGCATTTGAACCCGGGCAGGACGGCCCCGCCCGTGAGCGTGTCGTTCGGCCGCGTGAACGACTCGATGGAGTCGGGCGTGTAAACATGCACCTGCTGCTTGCGCCAATTGACGAGCCACGCCACGCGCGTGCCATGTTCGAAGTAGCGGTCCAGCTTGCGGTTGATTTGCACCAGGCGGTCGCTGGGCGACAGTACTTCCACGACCAGGTCGGGCGCCCCTTGAAGAAACTTGTCCGGGGCGACGAGGATTTTGCGCAACGTCGCTTTGCTGACGAAGGCAATGTCGGGACTGAGCAGAATCTTCTCGGATAGCCGGAAGCCGGTTCTGGAATTGAATACCTCGCCGAGTTTATAGTGCTGGACAAAGTTAGCGAGCAGAACCGCCATGCGTACCGAAACGAGGCCATGATAGGCATGAACTGGATTCTCGATGATCTCTCCATCGAGCAACTCGCGCTTGTAGCCGTCCTTGGGGAGCGCTTCCAGCTCTTCATCCGTCCAAATCTTTTGTTTCGTCTGGAGTGCCGACACAGGCATACGAAGCACGCTAGCCGATTCCAGCGCAGGGTCAACCTCCAGACGCACCTTGGAAGGACCACCACGGTCACGGTCGTGCCGGGAGCGTAAGGCAGCCGACCCGCCTGGAATGTGCTTGGCGTAGCCACGGTGCTGAACGCATGGAGTCCCGGCTTTAGCCGGTTGCGCGTAGGGCCAGGCCAAGTCTGCCATCCTTTCGGTCGCCCTGCCGGCTAAAGCCGGGACTCCATACGGAGGTGGCCGGCCCTCAACTGCCCCGCAGCACGAATTTCCGCTGCTGCCCGAAAACCTTGCGCAGCGCGAGCGATGTGTCGTCCTGCAGCGCTTGCAGTTCCCGATACATTTCGACGCTGGCTTTGTTCGGTCGCGCCGTCTCGGACTTGTTCAGCTTCACGAAGGCGTCCGTGATATCGCTGATGCCCACCTTCTCGCCCTTCTCCCGGCGCCAGCACCAAAGCGCCTGCAACGCCGCACCGTAAGCCGCGCCCTCGCCGACCTGGAGCGTCACGACCTCGGCGTTGAACACGTCGGCCATGATCTGCCGCCAGAGCGTGGACCTGGCGCCGCCACCGGTCGCGCGAATCTGAGTCGCCTTGACCCCAAGTGACGCGAGACGCCGCAGGCCGTAATTCATTCCCAGAGTTACGCCTTCCATCGCAGCGCGGGCGTAGTGGCTGGCGGTGAACGTGCGCGGCGTGATGCCGAGCATGACGCCGGTGCCGTCCGGCACGTTGGGGGTGCGTTCGCCCTCGATGTACGGCACGAGCAATAGCCCGCGCGCGCCGGGCGGGACGGACGCAGCCTTCTTCTCGAACTGCCCGTGCGTATAGCCGAAGTCCTGTCGCATCATTTCCGTGGCCACGGTGACGTTCATCGTGCACAGCAGCGGCAGCCAACGGTTCGTGCTGTCGCAGAACGCGGCGATCTCGCCCTGCGGATCGACCACGGGCTTGTCCGCGCAGGCGTAAATGGTGCCGCTGGTGCCGAAGCTGGCTGTGACAATTCCGGGGCGGGTGTTGCCCGTGCCGATGGCGCCCATCATGTTGTCGCCGCCGCCGGCGCTCACCAGTGTGTGCGTGTCCAGACCCAGCGTCCTGGCCGTCGCGCGCTGAAGCGTGCCAACCGGCTGGTCGCTGGAGATGAGCGGAGGAAGTTTTTCGGCGAGATCCGCGTCGATGGCCCGGAGCGCCGCGCTGCTCCACTGGCGGCGGCGCACGTCGAGCAAGGCCGTGCCGCTGGCGTCGCCATACTCCATCACGGCTCTGCCGGTCAACCACCAGTTCAGATAGTCGTGCGGCAACAGCACCGTGGCGAGGCGCTTGAAATGCTTCGGCTCATGCTTCTTGAGCCAGAGAATTTTCGAGGCGGTGAAGCCGGGAAGCACCGAGTTGCCGAGCTCCTGGAGGGTTGCAACAGGGCCGCCGAGCGCCTGCGTGAGTTCGTCGCACTCGGCCGCAGTCGAAGTGTCGCACCAGAGTTTGGCGGGACGGATGACTTCGCCTTTCGCGTCGAGTGGCACGAACCCGTGCTGCTGTCCGCTGACGCCGCTGGCCTTCACCTCGGCGGCGCTGGCCTTCGCTTGCCGGAGGGCGGCCTTCACGGCTTTCACGGTCGCGTCTCGCCAGGTGTGCGGGTGCTGTTCCTTAGCGCCGGCTGGGAGATTCGGAAGGAGTCCGTACGCCTGCGCGCCCGCCCCGAGGACCGCGCCGTTCCGCGCGTCGATGACGAGGGCCTTGGTGGACTGCGTTCCGCTGTCGATGCCGAGGACAAGTGTTCTCATGGGTCGAAAAACTCGCGCAGGAGAATGAAGGAGCGGGAACGGACTGCAAGCCCGGGCTGGGACCATGTCGGATTTGGCTTGCCAGAACCGGACGGGGAGACTACTTTTGCGGCACGGTTTATCTGGATGAACACAGTGAGTTCGCAGTCATCTGCATGAACAAGCCTCAACCGGTGAGGGCCTCTTGAGTCGCCCTTTTCCTTCTCGTTCCTCTTCTTCTCACTCCGGGACCAGGGTCAACGGGAAAATCCGCGCCCGAGAAGTGAGAGTCATTTCGGCCGACGGGCAGCAGCTTGGCATTCACCCTTTGCCGGAGGCCCTCAATATGGCCCGGGCTCGCGGCGTCGATCTGGTCGAAGTGGCGACCGCCGCCCAGCCGCCGGTCTGCAAGCTCATCGACTTCGGAAAGTACCGCTATGACCTTAATCAGAAGGAGAAGGAATCCAAGAAACACCAGCACGCCAACAAGGTGAAGGAAATCCAGCTCAGGCCGGCCATTGCCGAGCACGATTTCGGGCTGAAGCTGGACCATGCCATCGAATTCCTCTGCAAAGACATGAAGGTGAAAATGGTGCTCAAATTCCGCGGGCGCGAGCTGGCGCACAAGGAAATCGGGTTCCAGCAGATCGAAAAATTCACCCGCGAAATCGCCCCCTACGGTCATCCTGACAACGATGCCAAACTCGCCGGCCGCGCCATCACCGTGATGTTCAGTCCGCTGCCCCGCAACAAGCGGGCGAAGAACCCCCGGGGCGAATCAGGCGCCCATCACGCCCTTCCCGAGGGGGCGGACGCAGCCCATGCAGAACCGCCGGAGAACAATTCCAAGGCGGCACCTGCAGCACTCGCCGCCATCCAGCCAAAGCCAGCGCCTTCGGCGTTTCAAAACAACCCGTTTGCCAAGCTGGATTTGAGTTCCCGCTCCGACGACGCGCCGGCGGCGGATTGACCATTCGTCCGAGGTCAGGTCCAAAACATCTGACCGGCCGCTGCCATCTTTCATCGCCACTGTCCAGCCAATGCCAAGCTCAGGAGACCGACGGGGAGGGGCGACGGCCGAGACTTGCTCCGCTCGGCCGATTCGATTACGGTGCGTACATCGTGACAGAGCAGATTAAGAAACGCCTCGAAAACGGATTCGCCCCCTTTGCACTCCGGCTCTCCGACGGCCGGCGATTCGTCGTGCCGCATCGGGATGTTATTGCCGTCTCGCCGAAGGTCGTGGTCGTGATTGGCGAGGATGAGCTGGCCGTCTCCATCAGTCCCATTCACATCGTGAGCGTCGACGATTTGGCTCCGACGCAGTGACCTGGCCAGCCGCACTACTTCTTCTGCGCCTTGAGCCAATCCGCGAGGGTCTTGCGATCCGCGGCGGACATCGCGGGCGTTGCCTTCGCGAGCATGGTCATGAACCACTCGACTTCCTGCGGCTGAACAAGCGTCGAGTGGTGGTCGTCGAGGGCGCATCTTTTATCTGTTTCGCGGCTGGCGGACGATCGCCGTAAGGAGTCCCGGCTTTAGCCGGAATTGCGACCGAAGGGATGCGGGCTGGGCCTGGCCGGATGTGCAACCGGCTAAAGCCGGGACTCCGTGCTTAAAGCGCCGCGTGCACGCTAAACATGCACCGCATCTTAATGCGCCCAGCCCTCGGCCGGCCCGGCCAGGCCCGGCCGGGCCATTGCGCGGGCCGCGCGCCTCTGTTAGCGTTCGCCTGCGCGACATGAGCACTACGAACAAAGACACCGGCGCGGCTGCCCCGGCCCCCAGCGATTTCATCCGCGACATCGTCGCCGCCGACCTCGCGTCCGGGAAGCACGTGAAGATTCACACTCGATTCCCGCCCGAGCCGAACGGCTACCTTCACATCGGCCATGCCAAGAGCATCTGCCTGAATTTCGGCATTGCGCGCGAGTTCGGCGGCACTTGCAACCTGCGCATGGACGACACCAACCCGACCAAAGAGGAGGTCGAATACGTTGACTCCATCCAGGCCGACGTCAACTGGCTCATCGCCGGCTGGGCCGACGACCGGCTCGGCCTCAAGCCGCGCGGAAAAACACCCGAGGCGCAAACGGTCAACGGCAAATCCGACTTCTACCTCGCGCCAGTCACGCACCACGCACCACGCACCACGCCGCTCGAACCGTTTTACGCGAGCGATTACTTCGACCAAACGTACGAATACGCCCTTCAACTCATCAAAAAAGGTAAAGCCTACGTCTGCGATCTCAGCCCCGAGGACACCGAAAAGTTCCGCGGCTCGCCGGATCGTCCCGGCCAGGATTCGCCGTTCCGCGAGCGGCCAGTCGCCGAGAGTCTTGATCTTTTCACGCGCATGAAGGCCGGCGAATTCCCCGACGGCGCGCGCACGCTGAAGGCGAAAATCGACATGGCCTCGCCGAACATCTGGATGCGCGATCCGGTCCTCTACCGCATCCGCCACGCGGAGCACCACCACACCGGAGCCAAGTGGTGCCTCTACCCGATGTACGACTTCGCCCACTGCTTGAGCGACTACATCGAAGGCATCACGCACAGCATCTGCACGCTGGAGTTCGAGGTGCACCGGCCGCTTTACGACTGGATTCTCGAAAACCTCGACTTGCCGCGCCCGCTGCCGCGCCAGTTCGAATTCGCCAAGCTGATCCCCAGCTACACGATCGTTTCCAAGCGCAAGCTCATCCAGCTTGTGAACGAGAAGGTGGTCACCGGCTGGGACGACCCGCGCATGCCGACGATTTCGGGCTTGCGCCGCCGGGGGGTCACCGCCCAGGCCGTGCGCGCCTTCGCTTACAACATCGGCGTGACGAAATACGTCAGCCTCACCGACATCGCTGTTTTCGAGCACGCTGTCCGCGACGATCTCAACCGGCATGCCCTCCGCCGCCTTGCCGTGTTGCGGCCGATCAAGGTGGTGCTTACCAATTATCCCGAAGGCAAAACCGAACAGCTCAACGCGGTGAACAATCCTGAGGACGAATCCGCCGGCACGCGCCCGCTTCCCTTCAGTCGCGAACTCTACATCGAGCAGGACGACTTCCTGGAGACGCCACCCCCAAAATATTTCCGCCTCCGACCCGGTGGCGAAGTGCGCCTGAAGTACGCTTACATCATCCAATGTCAGGAGGTAATCAAGGACGCCGGCGGCCGGGTCACCGAACTCCGTTGCACCGCCGATCTCGATAGCAAAAAAGGGGGAGCGACTGCGGGCCGCAGAGTCAAAGGCACGATCCACTGGGTCAGCGCCGCGCACGCCATCGACGCTGAGTGCCGTCTCTACGACCGGCTCTTTACCGTTCCCGAGCCGGACACCGGGGGCGACTTCATGGCGAATCTCAACCCGCGCTCCCTCGAAGTCGTGACAGCCAAGTGCGAGCCTTCGCTCAGGGAAGCCAATCCAGAATTGCGCTACCAATTCGAGCGCCTCGGCTATTTTGCGCTCGACCCGGATGCCCGAGCCGGCAAGCCCGTGTTCAACCGCACCATCACCCTGAAAGACACCTGGGCCAAGGAATCGCAGAAAGCCTGACGGCAAGGCACGTGATTGGCGTCACGCCAAGGCCGCCAAGGCCGCCAAGGTTTCTCCCTCGTTCCGCTTTCAGCTTCCGAGTTCAAAGTTCCGAGTTCCGAGTCCAAACAACCCGGAACCCGAAACTCGAAACCCGGAACTGCAACAGCGGGGGAGAGGGCCGGGGTGAGGAGTTCGAGAAATTGCAAATTATCAATTGGCAATTTTCAATTTTCAATCCCGCTGCCTCCCTCTCCTCCTGCGAACGCTGTCCCTCGCCCACGGGAGTGGGAGAGGGTGGCTGAAGGCCGGGTGAGGGACGCGAGGGAAAAGACACTCTTCTGCGGAGAGGGCCGGGGTGAGGAGTCGAATCCAGAAACTTCCAACTTTGAACTTTGAACTTTGAACTTTGAACTTGTCGTCCGCGTCCGTGGCGCCCTTCGCGTGAGGATGAACTGCCGATAAAGCCCAATCCCCGCAGCAGCCGTAGCAGCCGACGTAAGGAGGCTCCGACCAACAGGGCTGAAAGCCCGAAAGAGAATAGCCCAGGGCAAGCCAGACTAGTCCGCGTCGCCCTGGGTTAATCGTAGAACAGAATAATTCTCCCTCTCCTCCTCGAACGAGGAGAGGGCCGGGGCGAGGAGTCGATAAATCCCCGCGCTTGTCGCTCGAGTCCATTCCGCATACTCTCCTCCGCGTCAGAAAAAAACAGAACTGCATGCCGACACTGGATTTCAAAGGCAAATCGTTCGTCTACACGCATCATCTCTCCGTGCCGTTTCGGGAGTTGGTAGTGGACGCAAAAAAATCGCTGCCGGCGGCGGGCGCGAAGCCGTCGCTGCAGGACAACCTCATCATTCACGGCGACAATCTCCATGCGCTCAAAGCGCTGCTGCCCATTTACGCGGGCAAGGTGGACTGCATCTACATTGACCCGCCTTACAACACCGGCAACGAAGGCTGGTGCTACAACGACAATGTCCGCAGCCCGCTGATGAAGGAGTGGCTGAAAAAAGCCGCGAACCCGGTGGAGAAAGACGATTTGGAGCGACACGAGAAATGGCTCTGCATGATGTGGCCGCGCCTCAAGCTGCTTCACGAACTGCTGGCCGAGGACGGCGCGATGTTCGTCAGCATTGATGACAACGAAGTGCATCGACTGCGCGGAATGCTTGATGAAGTTTTTGGAGAAGAATGCTTCTACGCCAACCTCGTCTGGCAGAAAAAATACACCGCTTCCAACGACCATAAAGGCATCGCTCCGATGCACGACCATATCCTTGTTTACCGGAAGAGCACAGCTTTTGACCGAAACTTGGCTGAGCGTGAAGAAAGTAAGAACAGGCAGTACCGCTTTGAGGACAAGGACGGAATATTTCGCTCTAGCGACTACACTTGCAATAAAACCGCGGACGAACGCCCTAATCTTTATTACCCAATTAAGAACCCAAACACAGGCGTAGAGGTTTGGCCAAAGAAAACACGAGTTTGGGCTTATTCAAAAACAGAGCATGAGCGAAATGAAGAGGCAAAACTCGTGTGGTGGGGAAAAGATGGAAAGGCAAACATTCCTTCATTCAAACGCTACAAACACATGCTAAAAGGCGGCGGCGGCACAGTCCCGACAACTTGGTGGACCTGGGATTTTGCAGGCCACACGGACGAAGCAAAAAAGGAGTTGCGGCAAATCAACAATTGGGATTCGGAAATGCAGTCAATCACGCCCAAGCCTGTGCGCCTCATTGAGCGTATTCTTGAGTTGGCGACAGATGAAAATTCCCTCGTCCTCGACTCCTTCGCCGGCAGCGCGACAACGGCGCACGCCGTTTTGGCGTTGAACAAAAAGGACGGCGGCAACCGCAAGTTCATCCTCGTCGAGTGCGAGGATTACGCGGAAAAGCTGACGGCGGAGCGCGTGCGGCGCGTGGCGCGCGGCTACAAGTTTGAAGGCACGCAGCGCGAGGAATTGATGCGCGAGCCCATCACGCTCACGGCATTGAAGAAAGCGGGCGAGTTGCTGGAAAAGGCGGACAGTTTCGATTTGCTGGACAGGCATCGGTTCGACCGCATCGCCAAGTCGGTCGAGGATGGCGCGCTGGTCGTCACCGGCGAGAAGAAGGTCACCGAGAAAGTCGAGGGGCTGGGCGGCAGTTTCACATTCTGCGCGCTCGGCGAGGAAATGGGCATGGACCGGTTGCTGGCGGGCGACAAGCTGCCGTCGTTCGATTCGCTGGCGAAATATGTTTTCTACACCGCCACGGGCCGGACGTTGGAAGAAGTTCCCGGTAGCAGCCGAGGTAACGAGGCTCAAACTTCCTCGTCGGCCAAAGAGGCACGCAAAAAGAAATCAGAGCCTCTTTACGTCGGCTGCTACGAAGGCGACGGCTTCATCGGCGAGACGGATTTGTATCGCGTCCATTTGCATTACAAGCCGGAGAGGAAATGGCTGGCCAGCAACGAGGCGGCGCTGACGGAGCACCTTGTGGAAAAGATGCTGGCATCGAACAAGGAAAAGAAGCGGCTGCTGGTGTTCGCGGCGGCCAAATTCATGAGCCAGAAAGAGCTGACGCGGCTGGGCTTGGAGTTCTGCCAGTTGCCGTACGCCATTCACCGCATCATGGGGGATTGAGCGATGGAGATTGTTTATTTGGAAACCAGTTTTATCAGTCTGCTGGTGGGAAATCCCAGCCGGGACTTGATCACTGCGGCGAATCAGCAGGTGACGCGCGATTGGTGGCGGCTGCGGCGGCAGGAATTTATGTGCATCGCCTCGGACGAAGTGACGCAAGAGGCGAGCAAAGGAGATCCCGAGCAGGTGCGTCGCCGCTTGGAAGTTTTGGGCGAGCTGACATTTGTTCAAGCGTCGAAAGAAGCGGAAGACCTGTCCCAGGCGTTTCTCGCTACCGGCGCTCTGCCCTCAAACGCGCAAACTGATGCGGCGCACCTTGCCATCGCCACTGCTGCCAGCGCCGATTACTTGGTGACCTGGAACTGCCGCCATCTGGCCAACGCCCAAATCTTGCGCCGGCTGGAACGCGAAGCCTTGCACCACGGCTGGAAGCTGCCGAAAGTTTGCACCCCTGCGGAATTGATGGGAGACTTGCCCTATGAAACCGAATCCGATTCTTGAAGAACTCTGGAAGATTAAAGATGACCTTGCGCGCGAGGCCGGGTATGACACGCACCGCTTTTTCGAGAACTTGCGGAAGTGGGCGGCGGAACATCCGCACTCCGGCCCGGTCGTGCATAGCGCCGAAGAACTGCGCCAACTTGTGGCTGAGAGGGAACGCCGGCGCGCCGAGGAATCGGCGATGGCCCTGAACGACAAACCGCCGCGCAAGCCCTGACCCTGTGCGATGCGACTCAAGGATTATCAGAACGACGTGCTGGAAAGTGTGAGCGGTTATCTTGGTGTACTCGAAGAAAAACGACGGGAAGCGGAGGAATTCGTCCAGTTTCAAAAGGGCATGGGTCGCGCTGTCGATTTGGGTGATTATTGCCGCGACACTTGGGATTCGTTGAACGCTGAAAGGAAATTGCCGCGTTCAAAGGACAGGCACGACAATGAGGTCACAATGCCTTACGTCGGTCGCAACGACGGCATGGAGCGCCCTGTTCCGAACGTCTGTCTGAAAGTTCCGACGGGTGGCGGCAAGACGCTGCTGGCGTGCGCGGCGTTGGAGCGAATCAACACGGAATATTTCAAGAAGCAGCAGGGACTGGTGTTGTGGGTCGTACCGTCGGACGCGATTTATTCGCAGACGTGGAAACGATTTGCGAACCGCGAAGACCCCTATCGGCAAATGCTGGAGCGCGCTTCGGGCGGGCGCGTGAAGTTGTTGGAGAAGGAAGATAGTTTTTCCCGTCCGGACGTGGAGGAACACCTGTGCCTGATGCTGCTGATGTTGCAGGCGGGCGCGGTCAAAAGGGATTCCAAGGAAAAGCGCAGGATGTTTCAAGACAGCGGGCGATTCATGAATTTCTTTCCCGAAGTGGATGACCTGCCCGCGAACAAGGAATTGTTGCGACGGGTGACAAATCTCGACGTGTGCGAGACGACCGACGCTGAATTTCGCGCGGGCGGCCTGACGGTAAAGCAAAGTCTCGGCAATGTGTTCAAACTGACGCGGCCTGTCGTCGTGATTGATGAAGGGCACAAGGCGTATACCAACACCGCGCTGGAGTTCATCGCGGGACACAACCCACGTTTCATTCTGGAACTCTCCGCCACGCCCAACAGTGGCGGCGAATACGCCAGCAACGTGCTCGTGAACGTGACGGGAACGGCGTTGCGCAAAGAGGAGATGATCAAGATGCCGGTAAACCTCTCGAATACCAAAGGCGCGGATTGGAAGCAGACTTTGGCGGAAGCAGTGCAAAAACTCGATGAACTGAAAGAGGCCGCGAAGAAAGTTGAACGAAATGAGGGGCGATACATTCGTCCGATTCTGCTGATCCGTGTCGAGAACACTGGAGAAAAGCAGTTGGACAAAAGTGAAATTCATTCGGAGCACGTCCGAAAGTTTTTGATCGAAAAGCTGGGCGCGCACCCGGAACAGGTGAAGGTAAAATCCGCCGAGTTGGATGAATTGGCCGAGTTGGACAAGATGCCTGAATTGCGGGGCAAAGGTCTTCTGCATGAACTCTGCAAAGTTCGGTTCATCCTCACGAAGGACGCGCTTCGCGAGGGCTGGGATTGCCCGTTCGCCTACGTGCTGGCGGTGTTGTCCAAAACCACGGCGCGAACGGCGTTAACACAAATGGTCGGGCGCGTGATGCGGCAACCGCACGCCAGCGAGACGGCTTCCGCCGCGCTGAACGAGTGCTACGTGTTCACTTACGACCAGGAAGTGCAGGCAGCGGTGGACAGCGTTCGGCGCGGTTTGGAAGAAGAAGGCATGGGCGATTTGGCCGCAGGCGTGCGCGTGAGCACGACGGGCGCGGCGGCCGGTGCGCGCGCAGAAACGATTCATCGTCGGCAGGAATTTCGGGGCACGAAGATTTTTCTGCCCTACGTTCTGGCCCGCCGCGCCGGAAAGGAAGAATGGCGGAACTTTGATTACGACCGCGACCTGTTAAGCCAGTTGGATTGGGAAAAGTTCAGCTTCGCCAAACAGTTCACCCCGGACGGCAAACAATCCTACGAACGCACGGTTTCGCGCGTCAGCGTCGAAGACCTCGGCAACGTGGACGATGCGGATTTGCCCAAACTGACCACGACGGAAGAAGAAGCGCCGACGGAGTTGGATTTTCCCGCCCTCGTTCGGCTGCTCGCGGACGTGATTCCAAATCCCTGGCAGGCGGCGCGCATCCTCGAAGAAACCTTGACCGACCTGCGCAAGCAGTGCGTCGAGGAAAAGCGCATCGTGACGAACCGTCTCTTTCTGTTGAAAGCAATGCGCGATGATTTGCGGGAGCAAGTAAATCGCGCCGGTGAAAGTCTATTCAAAAAAATGTTGGAGAAAGAGCAATTGAGTTTTCGTCTTCTGGCTTCGGGCGATGAACAACTCAATTGGGAATTGGCGGAGACTCTCGAACTGGACGTGACGGATGAAGACAGGCCGCTTACACAGCGTGATACCGGCAAACCGCTCGCACGAAGTCTCTTTGAAAAAGTTTATCAAAAACAGGTGAATGGCTTGGAAAGAGACGTGGCTTGGTATCTCGATGGCGAGAAAGCCGTGCGGTGGTGGCATCGGATTGCCATTCGGCAAGACTGGCATCTTCAAGGCTGGCAGCGAAACAAAGTCTATCCCGACTTTCTGGCGTGCGTGGAAGAGATGGGTAACGGCAAGATTCGTTTCGCCGTGCTCGAAACCAAAGGACTACATCTCAAAGGCAATGAAGACACCGCGTACAAAGAGCGGCTATTTGAATTGTTAGAAAAAGTTTCGGCCAAAGGCGTGAACGTCGGAGAATTGAAACTCGGCGTCGCGCAAAACGAAATGCGTTTCGAGTTGATGCTGGAGAACAACTGGCGTGAGCGAATCAAAAGGCCGTTGAACTAATTTCGACTCCTCACCCCGGCCCTCTCCTCGTTCGAGAAGGAGAGGGAGAAGATTTGTGGGGACGACTGGCCCAGCGCGTCGCTCGGCGCTGGCGCACGGCCACCATTCGCTTTGCCCTGGGCTGTTTTCTTTCGGGCTTTCGGCCCTTTCGATTTGAGCCTCGTGACTTCGGCGGCTACGGCCTTTGAAACTTTTTTCCTGGAGTTGACCCCATTGGACTGCCGTTGTCCTACACAGGCTGAGACCATGGCCGCACGATGAATAGAGTCGGCAACGCTTCGAAGGCGCCTGTTCACGGCGCGTTCCTCGGCCGGTTCCGCCAGGCGGGGCAGTTGGCCGGGGCCGACGGCCCGTGCCCCCTGTTTTTCAGACACGCTCTCAGGACCGCGGCAGCGAACCCGGATCTCGAATCGGCCGCTGCAGGGTTTTTGAGGACAGGAATCCCGGAAATTCCCGGAAATTCTCACTACAAAAAAACCGTGCGGCTCTGGAAAATAGGTGATTCCGCTCGTTTTCAGGGCGGAAATGAACGTAAGGATCGATCCAAGAGTAACTTGCATCGGATTCCTGGACATCAATGCAGGCGAGCGCGATGCGCCCCAGCCCGCCCCAACTCCCATCCGCTGGGCGAGGGAATCGACTCCTCACCCCGGCCCTCTCCTGGTTCGAGGAGGAGAGGGAGACTTCACGTCACCCCGGCCCTGCAAAGCGCGTGCCGCAGCGCGGAATCAGGTGAGGATTATCTTGTCGCCGGCGCGGAGGGTGACGATGGCTTTCTTCCAGTCTTCGTCCTTGCCGGCCTGCTTGGTGCGCTGACGGCGGAATTTGCCGCGCACATTGAGGGTGTTCACCCGGACGACCTTGACCTTGAAGAGTTCCTCGACGGCTTTGCGAATTTGGAATTTGTTGGCGCGCCGATCCGCCACGACGGTGTACTGGTTGAGCTTCGCGGACTGGCGCGTGCCTTTTTCTGTGAGGCGGGCGGTCTTGACGATTTCAAAGGAGTTCATGGCGGGGCGGGCGGTTACGCGCCGAGGCGCTCGGCGAGCTTGTCGAAGGCGTCCTTGGTGATGAGCAGCTTGGCGGGCTTGAGCACCTGGTAGGTGTTCAAGCCGTCGGCGGTCGCGACTTCGACTTTGGGAACATTGCGGGAGGCAAGGGCGAGGTTTTTGTCGATCACGGCGTCCACGAGGAGCGTGGACCCTTCGACGCCGAGGGCGTTGAGAAAACCGAGGAAGCCTTTGGTTTTGGGCGACTCAAGTTTGAGGTCGGCAAGCACCTGGACGTCGCCGGCCTTGAGCCGCTCGGTGAGGGCCTTGCGGAGAGCCAGTTGCCGGGTCTTGGCGTTGACCTTTTTTGAGAAGTCGCGCGGGCGGGGGCCGAAGACGACGCCGCCCCCGACCCAAAGGGGGCTTTGGTGGGAGCCGGCGCGGGCGCGGCCGGTGCCTTTCTGGCGCCAGGGCTTTTTGTTGCTGCCGGACACCTCGCCGACGGTCTTGGTGCAGGCGGTGCCCATGCGCTGGGCGGCCATGTAGGCGACGACGGTGTCATGGACGGCCTGGGTGCCCCGGCCCCCTTCCACCAGCCCGAACTTGACTTCGAGTTCGCCTTGCGGGGCTCCGTTGAGATCTTTAATTTCGAGTTTCATCGCGTGTTATTTCTTGGCCGGAGCGGCGGTCTTTTCGGCGGCTTTCACGCCTTTCTTGGCAGGCTGGGCTTTGGCGCGGGCGGCTGCGGCGGCTTTGCGCCGGGCCACCATGTCGCGGGAGAGTTTCTTGGATTCGCGGATGATGACGTAATCGCCCTCGGCGCCGGGAAACGAGCCTTTGATGAGCAGGAGGTTGTCGGCTTCGCGGACCTGGATGATCTGGAGGTTTTGCGCGGTGCGCCGGACCTGGCCCATGTGGCCGGGCATTTTCATGCCCTTGTTGACGTGACCCGGGAAGAGGCGGCAGCCAATGGCTCCGGAGCGCCGATGCCAACCTTTGGCGCCGTGAGTGCTGTCGCCGCCGCGGAACGCCCAGCGCCCCACCACCCCTTCGAAGCCGCGGCCCTTGGTGACGCCGATGGCATCGACGTATTCGCCCACGTTGAACAGCGCCGGCCCCAGGAGGTCACCAGTCTTCACTTCCTTCATCTCCGGCTTCTGTTCTTCTTTCTTCTCTTCGCCTTCCTTCTTTTCCGCGCTCTCCTGCTTCGGCGGAGGGGCTGGCAAGTGGGTCGGGAAGTCGCGGAATTCCTTGATGGTCGCGACCGCAGTGAGGGACTGCTTATCGCCTTTCTTGCGGGCGGCTTTGGCATCGTCCGCGGTGAGGACGCCGCACCGGGCGAGGTGTCCGAGGACAGGCTTGGCGATGCGCTGGGGCTTCTGGTCGCCGAAGCCCAATTGCACGGCGCTGTAACCGTCCCTCTCACGCGTGCGGATTTGCAGGACGCGGTTGGGGCCGCACAGCACGGCGGTGACGGGCACCAGCACGCCATTTTCGTCATAGACGCGTGTATGGCCCAATTTTTTTCCGAGGAGTCCGAGGGGCATAGCCTTTATTCGTTAAATCGTTAAAAGCGTTGAATCGTTAAATCGTGGAATCGTTGAACCGTTAAATCGTTGAACCGGGACTCAAATCTTGATCGTGATGTCCACGCCGGCGGGCAAGTTGAGCTTCTTCAACTCGTCCACGGTCTTGGCGGTGGGGTCGAGGATGTCGAGGAGACGCTTGTGGGTGCGTTGCTCGAAGGTTTCCTGGGACTTCTTGTCCGCGTGCGGCGAACGCAGCACGGTGAAGCGCTCGACGCGAGTCGGCAGGGGGATGGGTCCGGCGACGCGAGCGCCGGAGCGTTTGACGGTCTCGACGATGTCGGTGGCCGAGGCGTCGATGACGCGGTGGTCGTAGGCTTTGAGCCTGATGCGGATGCGTTGTCCCATAGAAAGAACGATTTTATGCTTATGGATTCAGTTCAACCCGCTTCCGGTCGAAAGCGGACGCGAACTCTATCAATGGGAACCTTGAGCGCAATAGTTCTTTTTCAGGCGCGCTCTAGGTTCGCGCGGCCGGCCGTTTGGCGGCGGTGTCCAAAATGGATTTTTCGACCGACTGCGGCACCTGCTCAAAGCTGAAAGGCTCCATCGAGTAGGAGGCGCGGCCTTTGGAGAGTGATCGGATGGCGGTGGCGTAGCCGAACATTTCCGCCAGCGGCACGTGGGCATTGAGGATGGTCTGCCCGCCCTTGGCGTCGATGCCGAGGATCGTGCCGCGGCGGCGGGTGATGTCACCGATAAGGTCGCCCTGGTACTCGTCGGGCGTGGTCACTTCGACCTTCATGATCGGTTCCAGCAGAATCGCACCGGCCTTTTTGACGGCGTCTTTGAAGGCGAAGATGCCGGCCATCTTGAAGGCCAGTTCGTTGGAATCCACTTCGTGAAACGTGCCATCGACGACCTGGGCCTTGAGGTCGATCATTTGATAACCGGCATGGACGCCGCCGCGAATGGCTTCCTCGATGCCGTCGATCACGGCCGGGATGTATTCCTTGGGAATGGCGCCGCCGACGATCTTGTTTTCAATCTCAATGCCCTTGCCCTTCTCGTTGGGCTGGATCTCGACGCAAGCGTGGCCATATTGACCGCGGCCACCGGACTGGCGGATGAACTTGCCTTCGCCGTCGGCGGACTTGGTGATCGTCTCGCGGTAGGCGATTTGCGGCGCGCCGACGTTGGCCTCGACCCGGAACTCGCGCTTGAGCCGATCGATGATGATTTCCAGGTGCAACTCGCCCATGCCCGCGATGATGAGCTGGCCGGTTTCCTCGTTGGTGAAGCAACGGAAGGTCGGGTCCTCCTCTGCGAGGCGCTGCAAGCCTTCGCCCATCTTGTCGCGGTCGGCCTTGGTCTTGGGCTCGACGGCCATGCTGATAACCGGCTCGGGGAAGGTGGGCGGTTCGAGGGTGACATCGAAGTCCTCGTCGCAAAGCGTGTCGCCAGTCGTGATGTTGCGCAGGCCGACCAGCGCGGCGATGTCGCCGGCGTAGGCTGTATCCACGTCCTTGCGTTCGCTGCCCTGGATGACCATGAGCCGGCTGACGCGGTCGCGTTTGCGGGTACGCGGATTGTAAATCGTGTCGCCCTTCTTGAGCTTGCCGGAATAAACGCGGAAGAAAACCAGCTTGCCGGCGTAGGGATCGGTCCAGAGCTTGAACGCCAGCGAGCAGAATTTGTTGGCGTCGCTCGTTTCGACGTGGACGGCATTCTCGGTGCCCGGCTCGGTGCCTTCGGCGCCGGGAACGTCGAGCGGACTGGGCAGGTAATCGATCACCGAATCGATGAGCGGTTGCACGCTCTTCTTTTTGAAAGCGGAGCCGCAGAGCACGGGTACCAGTTCGATCTTGCAAGTCAGCCGGCGGATGGCGGCCTTGAGCGCGGCGGGCTCGATGGGCTTTTCTTCGAGCACCAGTTCGGCGAGCGCGTCGTCCTTGTTCGACACGGCTTCGATCAACTCGGCGAGCGCCGCCTGGGCCTTGCCTTTGAGTTCCGCTGGAATTTCCTTCACCTCGTAGTTAAGGCCCTCGTTGACCACGTCGCCCGTGCCCCACCAGATGGCCTTTTGATTCACCAGGTCGATTACACCCTCAAATTGGTCCTCCGCACCGATAGGCAGGAAGATGGGGTACGCGTAAGCCTTGAGCTTGGCGCGCATGTCGTTGAGCGCGTTCTCGAAGTTGGCGCCCGTGCGGTCCATTTTGTTCACGAAGGCGATGCGGGGGACCTTGTACTTCGTGGCCTGGCGCCAGACCGTCTCGGACTGCGGCTGCACCCCGGCGACCCCGCAGAACACCGCGACCGCGCCGTCGAGCACGCGCATCGAACGCTCGACCTCGGCCGTGAAATCCACGTGGCCGGGAGTGTCGATGATATTGATGCGGTGCGGGATGTTGTTGAACGCTTTATAAAGGCTGGTTTCGCCGGGCTTGGCCTGCTTCTGGGTCCAGAAACAAGTGACCGCCGCCGACGTGATCGTGATGCCCCGCTCGCGCTCCTGTTCCATCCAATCAGTCACGGTATTGCCATCGTCCACGTCGCCAATTCGGTGGATGAGTCCGGTGTAAAACAGGATGCGTTCGGTCGTCGTGGTCTTGCCCGCGTCGATGTGCGCCGCGATGCCAATGTTCCGCGTCCGCTCCAGCGAATAGGGCCGGTTCGGCGAGTTCAACGCTTTGTTCTCAGCAGCAGGTTGCATCGGCGTTTGGAGACTAAAAGCGCCCCGAGGTTTGCAGCCGGCGGGGCGCGGACTTAAAACAGCTTGTTACCAGCGGAAGTGGGCGAAGGCCTTGTTGGCCTGGGCCATTTTGTGGACCTCGTCGCGTTTGCGGATGGCATTGCCCTGACCCTGGAAGGCTTCCATAATTTCGGACGCCAGGGCCTTCATCATCGGCTGGCCCTTGCGACCGTCGGCGAAATCGACGATCCAGCGCAGCGCCAGGGAGACCTGGCGGTCGGTACTCACTTCGAGCGGCACCTGATAGGTTGCGCCACCCACGCGGCGGGCCTTGACTTCCAAGCGCGGTTTGGCGTTGTCGACCGCCCGCTGGAGGACCTCCAGTGGATTGGCCTGGTTGTTGTTCGTGGCGATGGACTCGAACGCCCCGTAGACGATTCGCTGGGCGGTGTTCTTCTTCCCGCCTCCCATCACCGTGTTCACCAGGCGCGTTACCAGCACGCTGTTGAACTTTGGATCTTCGGCGATCGGGCGGCGGACGGATTGACGGCGACGGGACATGGTTCGTTGAGGCGTTAAATCGTTGAATCGTTAAAGAGTCACGCGGCAGCGGGAGCGGCGGGAGCAGCGGCTGGGGCGGGTTTGCCGGCTTTTGGCCGTTTCACGCCGTATTTCGAGCGGCTGACACGGCGCTTCTCGACCCCTGCGGCATCGAGTGAGCCGCGCACGATGTGATAGCGCACGCCGGGGAGATCCTTTACGCGGCCGCCGCGGACGAGCACGATCGAGTGCTCCTGGAGATTGTGGCCTTCGTCGGGGATGTAGGCGATGACTTCGTGGCCGTTGGTCAGGCGGACCTTGGCCACCTTGCGCATGGCCGAATTGGGTTTCTTGGGCGTGCGGGTCATGACCTGGAGGCAGACGCCGCGTCGAAACGGCGAATTCTGCAAGGCGGGTGACTTCGATTTGTATCGAATCTTGTTGCGGCCTTTGCGCACGAGTTGGTTGATGGTCGGCATTGGTGCGTCGGTTCTTTGACCCCGCCTCCCGGCTTCCCGGGAAACGGAGCGCGGATTATTAGCAGAGGCATTTGGCGTTGCAACAAGTATTTCGACGGTTTTTGGGGCGCCTATCTTTGGGGTGTATCGGCCATGGCCAACGCAGCGCAGGCTGCCCAGCCTGCTGTATCGCGGGTTGCCAACCCGCGAGCCGTCGTACTGAAGGGGATGCCGGTAGCCGGGCGCGGCGTTCGCCGACTGGCAGTCGGCGAAACAGCAGACAGTGCTGTCGGCACTACGTCCAGCCATCTCAGGGCTGCTTGGGCTTGAACGAATCCAGGAGCCGTTGGAACTCGGGCAGGGCTCGCAGCGAGGCCAGACGAGTGTCGGCGGTGGCGCTGGAGTACAGGTTCGGCGCGGTGGCGTCGCGGGTGAGGCGGGCGGCGTTTTGCTGCAGGGCGTTGGAGAGCGCTTCGAGGGCTTGCGGCGTCTTGTTCTGCATCGCCAAAAAGGCCGCCAGATCGAATCGGCCCTCAGGGTTGTCGGGGACTTTCTTCACCAGCAATTGCAGCGCGTTCTCCACTTTGGCGACCTGGCCCATCTGCGCGTAGTAGTTGGCGGCGACGGTGAGCATGTTGGCGTCGGCCGCGGGATTCGTCAGGACCTGGTCGAGC
>DASTLJ010000180.1:0-2133 GCA_035715125.1 Verrucomicrobiia bacterium | reverse complement strand
GACCCCAGAAGGCCGGCTCGTTTGGAAGCGGATTAAGGGTGCGATCGACGAATTGCAGGCGGCACCGAGCGGGGCGGCACTCGACCCGGGAAATGTGCGGGAAGTGAGCCGGCCGAGGCGCCGAAGCGTCACCCCACGCGCGCACGCGCTCGCGGCCCTCCAAGATCCAAACGGGGGCTGACCACGAAGTCCTACGGGCCTTGCTTGCGGAATATGGCGCCGATCAGCCCGTCCGCCTCGCCGTTGATCCCGTCGGTAAAATAAAGGGTATCCGGGTTGCCGTTGCTGCCGCCGACCCCGAACTCGATGGCCCAAAGGCCGCCTGGGGAGGCGCCGCCGGTAGCGACGGGGATCGTGCCATGGAACTTCCCGTTCGTCGGATCGAAGCCGTTGATCTCGCTATGCCGGAAGCTGAAATTGCCGACCAGCAAATGATTGCTGAACCGGCCAAAGCTGGGCGGCGCCAGGGTCATTCCCCAAGGTGCAGCGAGGCGGCTGCCGACGACCAGTTGCTTGATGAAGCTTCCGTCCTCGTCGAAAATCGCCACGGCTCCTGCGCCCAATGGGGCGTTGATCTCGTTGATTCGCCCAGCGGGCGCGTAGGCCACGTAGATATCGCCGCTGATGTTCTGCACGTTGAACGGAACAAGCCCGGCGGGTAGTTCGAGATTCACGAATGCGCCGGACCCGAGGTTCACTGGGGCAAAGGAGCTGTCGAACACGTCGATGCTACCGGCCCCGGCGGCGTTGGCGGCGTAGAGGCGCGTCTGCCCGCCGTTGACGGCCAGCCCGGTGTAGACGGCGCCGAGAGTTGTGACTTGTATAAAGGCAGTCGTGCCCTTGTCCCAGGCGGAAATGGTCCCGTTCAGATTGGCAAATATGAAGTGCGCCGACCCGCCGTCTCCACCATTATTCACCGGAAAGGAGGAACCGTTGGTATTGTTGACTTGGCCGGTTGGTCCTTGTGGTCCGGACCCCGTGGTGGGGATGGCGACGGTGAGGGCCACCTTGGCAACAGTCGTCTTGTTCGTCACCGCGTAGATAGTGGCCGTGTTGGTCACTTGATTCGATGACCAGAAGGGGCTCGTGGGGCTGTGTGCGAGGCCCCACGGATTCTTCAGCGCGGTGTCGGTGACGGCAGCCAGCCCCGAGAGGTCCGAAACCAGATTCGTCTGAACGAAGTGGTCATCTTCGGCTCTTAGTGTACCGATGCACAGAGCGCCGACGACGATCGGTGTCACAGCTACGATGCCACCGGCCAAGAGAATTCGACTGAGGTTCCTATTCATTCCGTCCTCCCATTCCGACAATTCTTTCGCACGATCTGAGGTTGGTTTCGCGAAGGATACCGTGCTGTCGCGCGCGATGATCGCGCGTTCAGGTCTAGCGAATGTGCGGACAAGGATAGTTAACGCTCTCTCTGCCGGAGATTCAACGACTCGGTTTGCGGTTGCAAGCCTGGGAATGGGCCGCGTCTCGTTCACAATCTCGCGAACCTTTCGGTTGACGGGCGCCCGCGGCCGGCGCGATCCTCAGCGATATGGAATGGGCTCTCGCCGCGGCCGGCATCATCGTCGCGATCGTTGTCGCCTGGCTACTCGCCACCCGGCGCGGCTCGCCGGTCGAAATGCCGGGCGGAGAGACGATCTTCGGCGCGCCACGCCAGCCCGAGCGGCCCTCACCACACCGCAGGGTCGAGGAGTGATTTCCGAGCTGGATATCTACCGAGCGGCCAACCTGCTGATCGATCGGCACGGCGGCGACGCGCTGATCGAGGCGGCGCGGATGATTGATCGCATGCTGGAGCTGGGCGACCCCGAAGGGCGGCAGGTTTGGAAGCGGATTAAGGGTGCAATCGAGCAGCTACAGGCGGCGCCCACTGCCGTGCATTGAGCGCCGCAGCACAATAGGGTTGGTGGGCCGGCCACGCTGCCCCGGCCTTGGATGGGTTTCATAGCCTGCTCGCCGCATTGAAGAAATCGGTTCCATTTTTCAGCCCTCGTTATCAAGGGCACATGAATTGGGACCCGACGATCCCGAGCATGCTAGGATATTTTTCCGCGATGCTCTACAATCCTAATAATGTCGCCTTCGAAGGCTCTACCGCGACGACTCTGCTCGAGTTGTTGGTTG
>DASTLJ010000179.1:0-14476 GCA_035715125.1 Verrucomicrobiia bacterium | reverse complement strand
GCGGGCCGTTACAAAGTCGAAGTCTCGAACGGCGCTGGCATGGTGACGAGCCGCGAGGCGATTCTGGCGATCAACACGGTGCCCACAGTGCCCACGAAGGGCGGCGCCACGTCGAAGGACACGCCGATGAGCATCAGTTCGGCCAAGCTGCTGCAGGGCGTCACCGATCCGGACGGCGACCCGTTTGCGCTCGACTCAGTGGCTTCCATCAGCGCCTCCGGAGGGGGCATCGCCCCGGCCGGCGCGGGGGTGTACACCTACACGCCGCCCGCGGGTTTCACAGGGTTGGACACGTTCACGTTTAATGTCCGTGACAGCCGCGGGGGAATTGGGGTCGGCATGGTTGAAGTGCTAGTGGTCAGCGGCGCACTGCCGACGCAAAACCAGGTCCTGATGATGACGACCCCGAACGGCGTTCTGGTCCGGTTCGCCGGCATTCCGGGCCGCAACTACCAGGTGCAGCGTTCGACCGACCTGAACAACTGGACGACGCTTATCACGCTGCCCGCGCCGCCGCACGGCATCCTCGAGTACGAAGACACGATGGAGCTGCCGGCGGCGTTTTACCGGACCGCCTCGACGCCATGACGGCCCGGCGGGCGTTCATTGGATTCCGGAGCGTTACGCTGCTCCTCCCGGCGGCGTGGCTGGCGTGCGCAATGCCGGCCGCCGCCGCCGGGCCTGGTTCGCCGCGCAAAATCGTCCTCATCGCCGGTCCGCTCGACAGCCATCCCCGCGAGACGCACGAGTACGAGAAGAACGTCATCCTCCTCAAGCATTGCCTCGACACGTCGCCCGACCTCAAGGGCGTGACGGTCGAGGCCCACTTCAACGGCTGGCCGGCGAATACCGCCACGCTCGACGACGCGGCGACCATTCTGTTGACCTCGGGCGGTTCCGACCGCAAGGAGACTGACCATCCGCTCTACGTCGGCGAACGCTTCGATCAACTCGCCAGGCAGATGCGCCGCGGCTGCGGATTGGTCCTGTTCCACTGGTCCACGTTCACTCCGCGCCGCGTCCACGAACAGATGACCGAATGGGTTGGCGGCTACTTCGACTACGAAAGCGGTACGGCGCCGAACAAATGGTTCAGCGCGATCCAGACCCGCGAATGGACGACCGCCGTCGCCACGCCGGATCATCCGGTCGCCCGCGGTGTGAATCCGTTCAAGGTCACCGAGGAGTTTTATTTCAACCTGCGCTTCCGCGAGAACGATCCGCGCCTGCGGCCCATCCTGCTCAGCGAGTCCGGCGGCGACACGCTTGCGAACACCGTGGGCTGGGCCGTCGAGCGCGCCGATGGCGGGCGAGGCTTTGGCTTCACTGGTGGTCATTTCTACACGAACTGGTGGCTGCCGGATTTCCGGCGGCTGGTGCTCAACGCCCTCGCCTGGACCGCGCGGCTCGATGTGCCTGTGGGCGGCGTCCGTTCCGAACCGGCCGAACGTTTCCGCGCGCTGATCGTCACCGGCCACAATCATCCGGCGCACGATTGGCGCTCGACCACCGCCGCGCTGCTGCACATCGTGGAACAGGATCCGCGCGCGCTCGTCGACGTCACCGAGAACCCTGAGGAGCTGGCTTTGGCCCGGCTGCATGACTACGGGCTGCTTGTCTTGAACTACTGCAACTGGCAGCGTCCCGGATTGAGCGATGCGGCGAAAACCAACTTCACGCGCTACTTGAGCAACGGCGGCGGGCTGGCCGTGATTCACTTTGCCAACGGCGCGTTCCACCCCTCCCTGCCCGGGGCGGAAACATCGGATTGGCCGGAGTATCGGCGCATCGTCCGGCGCGTGTGGGACCACCAGGGCGGCAGCGGCCACGATGCGTTCGGGCCGTTCCGTGTGGACATCACCGGGGCGGCGCACCCGATCACGCGCGGTTTAGTTTCGTTCGAGACGGTGGACGAACTCTACTTCAGGCAGGCCGGGAAGGAGTCCATCGAGCCGCTCGCTTCCGCCCGTTCACGAATCACCGGGCGCGACGAGCCCATGGCCTGGGCTTACAGCTACGGGCGCGGCCGCGTTTTCCAAACCGTCCTAGGCCATGCGGAACAATCCATCCGCAGGGCCGCTCCACTCATCCGGCGCGGCGCGGTCTGGGCCGCGAGCCGCGAGCCGCTCAGTTCTGATCCGCCTCCCGAGTTGACGGAACGAGCCACCTTCCGCGCCGGCAGCCCGTGGACGCCGGAGAAGTCCAAGCAGTAAAATGTTCCAGGCGGGGAATGGCAACTGAGATCAGGAGGCGCTTTGCTTCACGCGCTTTAGAATGAGCCTCCTTACGTCGGCTGCTACGAGATTTCAAAACGTCGGCCCGAGCTGCCACGGGGCGAACTCTTCGTCGCCGACACCGGCCAGTTCGCTCTTGGTCTGTTCGCCCGAGGCGACGGCGAGGATCTTCTCGAAGATCCGCTGGCCGACTTGCGCGACCGTCTCCGTTCCGTCGAGGATGGCGCCGGCGTTGAGGTCCATGTCTTCCTCCATCCAGTGATAGAGCGTGGAGTTGGTCGCGACTTTGATCGAGGGGGCCGGCTTGCAACCGTAGACGCTGCCTCGGCCGGTGGTGAAGACGGCAACGTTGCAACCGCCGGCGACCAGGCCGGTCATGCTCACGGGGTCGTAACCGGGCGTGTCCATGAAGCAGAAGCCCCTGGCGGTAATGGGCTCAGCGTATTGGTAGACGGCCTGGAGCGGGGCCTGGCCTCCCTTGGCGACGGCGCCGAGGCTCTTTTCGATGATGTTGGTAAGTCCGCCAGCCTTGTTTCCGAACGACGGGTTGTTGTCGATGGACGCCCGGTGCAGGCGGGCGTGCTCCTCCCACCAGTGGATGAGTTCCACAATCTTCTCCCCGACTTCCCGGGTGACGGCGCGGCGGGTGAGCAGGTGCTCGGCCCCGTAAATCTCGGGCGTCTCGGCCAGCACGCTGGCGCCGCCGTGACGGACCAGTTCGTCCGACGCGACGCCCAGCGCAGGATTGGCGGTAATGCCGCTGTTGCCGTCGGAGCCGCCGCAGTTCTCGGCCAGGATTAGCCTGGAGAGCGGCTGCGGAGTGCGTTTGAGCGCGTTGGCGGCGGGGAGCAGCTTTTGGACGGCGGCGACGCCGGCTTCGACGGTTTTGCGGATGCCGCCCGCCGCCTGGATGTTCAGGAAGACGGGCGGGTTTTCGCCGGGCCGGAGCGCATCGAGCTTGTGGGCCTGGCGAATGGCGTCGACCTGGTTGACTTCACAACCCAGGCCGATCATGACGAACCCCGAAACATTCGGATGCCGCGCGATGCCGGCCAGGACGCGCTGGAGGACCGCCTGCGGCTGGCCGGGATCCATCGCGCAGCCGCCCTTGTGGGTGAAGGCGATGACGCCGTCGACGTTCGGGAAATCGCGGCGGAATTCGGGTGTTCGGAAGCGGTCCCGGACGTAGTTGGAGACGCTCGCGGAGCAATTCACGCTGGAGAGAACGGCCAGATAATTGCGCGTGCCAGCGGCGCCCCCGGGCCGGGCGTAACCCAGGAAGGTGCGCCGCTGCTCCTGGGGATGCGGCGGCATGGCGCGGGCATCGGCGCAGAACTGGTAGTCCCGGCTGAAATCGTGGAGGACGAGGTTGTGCGTGTGGACGTGGTCGCCGGGCCGAATGCGGCTTTGGGCGAAGCCAATCGTCTGGCCATACTTTCTGACAGGGCCTCCCTCAGGCACTTCGGCAAGGGCGATTTTGTGCCCGGCCGGGATCGGTTGCGCCGCAGTGACGCGAAGGGATGGGCCGATGAGTTCGTCGCCGGCCTGGAGGGGTTTCTTGAGCACGGCGACCGAGTCTTCGGGACGGAGCAGCACCGCGGTTTCCTCGAAGCTTTTTTGCGCCATGCACGTGAGGGTAGGGAATAGCCAAACGGGCGTCAAATCAGGCCCGCGCAATATACAAGAATTTGTAATGGGCTGTGGCATAACCGACTGACCCCGACTTGCCGATATTATCAGAGGACCGCGTGTCGCACGGCGGGGCGGCGGTCGGATTTCCGGCGGCCAAAACTGTTGCCCGCCGGTGGATTCTGCGGCATGGTTCGCAACGATGACGGCTGCTGACATTCGGGACTGGCGCCGCTGGATGGAAAAGAATCCACTGGCGGTCGCGCTCCTTTTGTCCCTCGTCATCCACCTGGCGCTGCTGGGGGGCTGGCGGGTCGCACAGAAAATGGGCTGGTGGAACCACCATGCTAGCTGGCTGGTCAAGCTCACCCAGAAGCTTGCCGCCGCCAAACCACGGTTCCAATTTCCGCTTCAACCCAAGCCGCAACCCCCACCTCCCCAGAACCAGGAAATCCCCACCACCTTCCTTGAAGTCGACCCCGCCACCGCCGTCGACCAGGCCCCGGAGAAAGCCAAGTTTTACAGCGACAAAAACGCTCTGGCCAGCAACCCCGAGCCGGAAACCAAACCTACACCAAAAATTGACGGCCAGCAGGACCAGGTGGTGCGCGTCATGGAACAGGAAAAGCCGCTTCCCTTCCCCCTCCAACCGGCGCCTCCCAAACCCAAAGTGGACGATGCCCCCAAACCCGGCGACCTGGCCCTCAACAGGCGGCCCGACCCCAAGCCTCCCAGCCCCGGGTTGGTGGACAAGGGCGATGGCCAGACGGTCACGACCCCAACTGAACGGGTTCGCACCCTGGTGCAGGCGCGCCAGAAAGCGATGCTCTCCGGCCGGTTGGTCAAGCAGGAGGGCGGCGCCGAGCGCAGGGGCCGCGTCGCCTTCGACACGAAAGCCACGGAGTTCGGCGAATACGACCGGGAGTTCATCGAGGCTGTCCAAAGCCGCTGGTATTATCTCATTGAAAACAACATGGTCACCCCGCGCGCCGGCAAGGTAATTCTCGAATTCAAGCTCACGCACGATGGCCGTATTACCGATATGAAGATTCAGGACAATGAAGTCGGCGACATCCTCGGCCTGTTCTGCCGCAACGCGGTCGAAGACAACCAGCGCTATAAGGAATGGCCCGACGAGATGCGCCGCAAGATCGGCCTCAACCCGCGCGACATTCGATTCACCTTTTATTACAACTGAATCTTCGTCGCCCAGCCCCCGTCATCCCCATCGCACATGGACACACTGATCATCATCGCGCTGGTCGTCACCTCGCTGACCGCCGTCACCTTCATCGTGGAACGGGGCCTGGCCTTGCGGATCGTCAAGGTCGTCCCCCCGCCCATCACCGACGCCGTCCTGAACTACACGGGCGCCCACGATCTCGTGCTCCTCAAGAGCGTCTGCACCGAAAACCCCTCGCCCATTTCGCGCCTGCTGCTGTTCTCCGCCGATCACCTCGACATGTCCAAGGAGGAAAACAGCTCGCTGGTCGAAACGCGCGCCCGATTCGAGCTGAGCAAGCTCGAGCGCGGCCTGGTCGTCCTCGAAATCATCGTCAGCATTGCCCCCCTCATGGGGCTGGTCGGCACCATTTTCGGCCTTATCACGCTGTTTGCCGCGCAAGGGCTGGACGCGGCTGCCAACGACCATTCCCGCTTTGCCCAAGGCATCAGCGTCGCCCTGTACGCCACGCTCCTCGGCCTGCTCATCGCCATCCCCGCGCTCATTTCATGGAGCTATTACAGCCGCAAGCTCGAGACGTTCGCCGTGCGCATGGAATCCCTGTGCGACGAGTTCCTCCGCAAACACTACCGCACCGAGAACGCCAACCACTACGGCGCGGCCGACGCCGACGCCGCCCCGGCGCCGCTCCCGCCCTCGCAACCCGCCCTCGTTGCGACCCGCTCGCATTGAACTGACCGATGCGCTTTCTCCATAAGAAACGAAACCGCACTCCCGCCGTCATCATCGTTTCGCTGATTGACGTGCTCCTCGTCGTGCTCATCTTCCTCATGGTCACGACGACGGCGAAGAAGATGGAGCCTTCCCTGAAGTTGAATCTTCCCGTCTCGAAGGAAGCCAAACCCGGAGCCAGCGAAGTGAAGCCCTTCGTCATCCTCGTCGCGACCAATTTCCCGTTCTTTTTTATCGGCGAGCGCGCAACGACGATCGACAAACTTCGGTCTGAGCTGACCGACGCAGTGAAGAAGGATCCCGCCCTCAAGGTTTCCGTCCGCGCCGACCGCAACGCGCCCTTCGGCGAAATCGTAAAGATTATCGATGCCACCAAGTTCGCGCAGGTCGGCTCCCTGGACTTCACGATGGAAAAGCAGGCACAGCCTTGACTCGGAGCGCGGACAGCTTTGTCCGCGCGAACCGCTTGAGGGGGGCGCGGCCTTCCAAGGCCGCCTGTTTCTAGATTGCTGACAATTTTGCTCGGCCGTGGAAGGCCGCGCCCCGGCTCTGAGCCGGGAAGATCGCCAAAGGAGAATTGCGGCGGACGGCGGACAAGTTGGGTGGTGGGCGACCATTCCCGCATGGAGTCCCGGCTTTAGCCGGCAGCGTCGCCGAAGCTAAGGAGACCAGGGTCTGGCCGAACGCGCGACCGGCTAAAGCCGGGACTCCATGCCTGCAGCGCCGCCAGCACGCTAACACATACCGAACTCCAGGCCGCATCTACCGGCCCTGGTCGCGATAGGGCCGGCCCGCTTTGACATCGCGCAGAAGCGCCTCGGCCGTCTTGACCAGCGGGCTTCCCGCCGCGTCAGCCATCTGGTTCGTGCAGGCGCGGGCCTGTTCGAGGGCGGGGGGCATCTGGCCGGTCTCCGCGAGGGCGGCGGCGAGCGTCAGGAGCGTGACCGGCGAATTCGTGAGCGCGCGGGCGCGCTGGGCCAGTCGCAGTGCCTCGGCGCCGTCGCGCACCTGCGCGTCGGGACTCGTGGCAAGCAGCCAGGCGAAGGCGTTGAGCGCGTCCACCGAGTTGGTGTGCGCGGCGAGCGTGGAGCGAAACTGCTCCACGGCCTCGCGCGGCCGTTGCGCGCCGGCCAGCGCCTGGCCGAGGAGCACGCCGGGTTCGGCAGTTTTCGTCAGCATGTTGGCCGCCTTCGTCAGGTGGTTCACGGCGGCCGGCGCATTCGTCAAGCCGAGGAGGGCGCGGCCGAAATTCAGGTTCAACTCGGCGTCGCCCGGCCGAAGCGCCAATCCTTGCGCGAGCCAGTTCGACGCGTCGTGCCATTGGCCGTAGGCGACGAGGATATAGCCAAGATTGTTATGCGCGCGATGCACTTCGTTGTAACGATACCCCGCCTCGTGCTCGCGGATGGTGGCGTGAAACTGCGGCGCGGCCTCGGCGGCCCTCCCCTGGAGCATCAATTCGACCCCGAGATTGTAATGCGCGACCGGGTTGTTCGTGCTCGCTGCCACCGCGTGGCCGAACAGCGCGAGGCTGTTTTGCCACACGCGCGCCTGCTTGTGCGTCACCGTCGCCATCGCGAGCGACGTGAGCAGCGCCGCGCCCGCCGCCATCCACGCCCGCTTCGGCCAGCGTTTGGAGGCTTCCGCGAACGCCCAGACGATCATGATGAACACGCCGACCAGCGGCAGGTAGGTGTAGCGATCGGCGATGGATTGCAGGCCGACCGCGATCACATTGAGCGTCGGCGCCAGCATCCCGAGGAACCACAGCCAGCCGACGATGAACCATCGGGCGCTTTGCAGGTACGCCAGCGCCGCCAGCGTGATGAACAGCAGCGCCACGCAGGCGCCCGCCACCTGCCACAGTTCCCAATGGCCAGGGATCGGATAGAGATAAACCATGTCGCCCGGGAACAGCATTTTCCCGAGGTAGCGAACGTACGACACCGGCACGTTGGCCAGTCGATCCAGCCAGCCAAACGTTTCCGCCCCGAGCACGCGCCCCTCCTGGCGCACCCCAATGAACGTGACCGCCGAGCTGAACAACGAGAGCGCCAAGAACGGAACCTTTTCAACGACGAGCCGCCGCCACGGCACGATCGCCGGCGCGTCCGGCTCAGGCGAATTTGCCACCGCGCCCGGCAACCGCAGCCGGCGCAAAGGCCAGTAGTCGATCAGGAACAGCAGGCACGGCATCGTCACCAGCATCGGTTTGGACGCGATGCCCAGCGCGAACAGCCCGAGCGCGGCGAGGTAACGCCTTGTTCCGCCGCGCCGGGCGTACCAGCCGTAAGCCGCCAGCGTGGCGAAGAAGAAAAAGCCGCTCACGAGGTCCTTGCGCTCCGCGATCCACGCGACGGATTCGACGTGCAGCGGGTGCAGGGCGAATGCCGCCGCGACCATCGCGCTGCGCGCCCAGAAGCCCGTCAGCCAGCCGAGTGTCAGCAGGCAGAGCACGCCGTTGAGCGCGTGGATGAACGCGCTCATCAGATGATGCTTGCCGGCGTCCAGCCCGAAGAACTGGCAGTCGGCCTGGTGCGAAATCCACGTTACCGGATGCCAGTAACTGAAGTGCCGCGTCGTCAGCGCCCACTTCAGGCCCGCGGCATTGAAGCCGCTGGTGACGTGCGGGTTGTCCGTCACATACTCCTGGTCATCGTAGTGCGTGAACTCGAAGTGCCGCGTCTGCCAGTACACGGCGACGGTCGCGGCAAACACCGCCACGCACGCCAGTGCGATGAACAATCGATTCCGGTTGTCGAGAGTGCCGTTCATGGTGGACAGCCGCCACTCAGGTGCCCCGGTGTCCGTTCTGCTGTCAAACCGATTGTTCGGCGGGGGTGCCGAAAAGCTTACCAAAGATATGAGGTATGAGGTATGAGGTATGAAACGTAAATCGTGGAGCGTCAAATCGCAGGACGCGAGTGGTAAAACGTAAAACGTAAAGCGTAAGCTGTTGCGAGCGGCGAGCGAACATTCAACAATCTACCCCCGCTGTTACGTTTCACGTTTCATACCTCATCCCTCATACTTCATACCTCCTCCCCGATGGCCCGCATCCATTTCCAGGTCGGTGACAGAAGCCTCGGTTCGCGCGAACTGAACTGGGGCGTCACCCGCATCGGCCGGGCGCGGGACAACGACCTCGTCATCGATCACCCGTCGGTCTCCATCCACCATTGCGAACTGGTCCTGGGCCTCGACTCGCTCCTGGTGCGCGACTGCGCCTCGACCAATGGGACCTTCGTGGACGGCCAGTCCGTGCGCGAGACCCAACTCCATCCCGGCCAGGTCTTGCGCTTCGGCGAGATCGAAGGGCGCCTGGAGTATTCCGAAGATCGCGTGAGCGTTCCGGAACTGCCGCCCCCGAAGCAGAAGCATTCCGTGACGCTCGACGATGGCACCGTGAGCTGCCTGAACCACCCCAACGTCCGCGCCACGCGCCGCTGTCCGCGCTGCAAGAAAATGTTCTGCGACTCCTGCATCCATCACCTCAGCTTCCGGGGCAGCGCCGATCACAACTTCTGCCCGCAGTGCAGCGCCGAGACGGAGTTGATTGCGTGGGACGGCGGGGAACGGAAGAAAAAATCGGTGTGGGCGTTGATCAAGGGGGTGTTTGGGAGGTGAGGCGTGGTGCGTGATGCGTGGTGCGTGATGCGTGGTGCGACAAGTATTTAGGGACGCGCGCACCCGCATGCTTCACGCACCACGCATCACGCATCACGCCTTCATATCACATCTTCACAAGAGCAGCATCGACCGGAATTCGGCACTCCTTCCAGTTCAGGGCCACTCTGTGCTCAAAAGTTTTCGGAGGGTTTACGTAACCGAACCAATGCCTCCGCTCACTTCGCCGGCCTCGCTGCCAGCGCCTGGAGCGCCCGCTGCGCCGGCACGAAATCCGGCGCCAACCGCAGACACTCCTGAAATTGCTCCTCCGCCTCCCACCGCCGCCCCGCCCTCGCCAGCGCCTGACCCAGCATCAGCCGCGCGGGCGGCCACTCCGGAAACCTTTCCACCGTCAACCTGAACTGCGCCGCCGCCGTCGTTTGATCTCCCGTCAGATGCGTCATCATTCCCAGATTGTACTTTAATTGCCAGTCCTCGGGATTCGCTTCAATCGCCGCCCGCACCACGGCCAGGGCCCCGGCCAGGTCATTGGTCGTGAACTGCGCCGCCTGTTCCTTCAGTGTCTTTTCAGCCGCCGCCTGGCGTCGCGCGTGATCCAATTGATCCAGGAATGGCGCTCGTGCCAATTGATTCGCGATCGCCGACGCAATCTGCCATTCCTCCCACGCGTTGTAGCCGAGCGCCGCCGTGCATTCCTTCGTCGTCGCAATCCCGTTGGTTCGCGGTGCGCCGAGCTTGTCAGTCAGCGCTTCCATGACGGAAGGCAGGATCAATCGCGCCACTCCGTAGTCCCCCGCGAATCGAAAATGCACGTGATCGAGAAATACGTCGTCACCCACCACCGATTTTCTCCCCGTTCCGTCTCCGCCCAGCCGCGCCTCCACATCCACGAGTGTGATCCGAGAAAAAGTCCCCGCCTTCTTCACGTCGCGAATCGCGTCATTGATGTTGGACGCCGGGCGGAACGGCAAAGCGTCCGTATCCCGCGCACGCGCCACGTGTTGCAATGCCGTCGGCACCCTCCCCGTCGCAAGATGGCACCGTCCCAGCCGGAAATTCAGCTCCGCGTATTCGTTGTCCACCGCCGCCGCCTGCTCGAAATGCCCGGCCGCCTCCTCGAATCGCCCCGCCTCCTCCGCCGCCGCGCCCGCCGCGAAGGCGTTCGTCCACGATTGCATTTGCGCCTCGCTCAACCCGCGCTTGTGCAGCGACGCCAGCGGCGGGAAATCCTTCAAGTTGGCCCCCACCGTCAGCAACAGCCCCTTGGCCCCCGACCGTTCGATGGACCGGCACGTCGCCTTGAGGTTCTCCGCGAAGTTCTCATAGACGCGCCTCCGCGCCGGATCATCCGCCGCCACGCGATGCTTGCGGAAGTAGTCCATGTCCTGCGTCTCCCGAGCTTCCCGCTTCTTCATCGAGCCCAGCCATTGGCCAAGCCGCGTCCCTTGCAGCCCGTGCACCGCGCGGCTCAACCAGAGATGCCGATCCACCAGCGAGGACTCCGGATCCGCCCCGTGCAAGCCCACCAGCTCATTGTTCCCCGCGTAGACGATGAACAAGTCCGGCTCGTGCCGCGCGCAATCCGCCGCGATGGCGCGCATGACGTGCGAATTGATGCCGCGCATCGCCGCGTTGCACACCTCGAAGCGCCGCTCCGGATATTGCCGCCGCAACATCACCTCGATCATCCGCCCGAAACTGAACGCGGGCGACGGCGTCCCCAGCGCCGCCGATTCGCCGAGGATGAAAATGCGGACCGTATTCGACCCCTTCTCCTCAGGAAGAAAAAACGGCTGTGAATTCCCTGGATTCCATTGGGGAAAAAAACGCTTGGTAAACCACGGATTCAGCGTGAATCCCTTGCCCGTTTTGGAAGTCACAAGAAACCGCGTGGAATGCCCGTACCCCGCGACGCGGAGCACCAACTCGGCTCCGCCCAACAGCACCACCGGCACCAACACGAACGCTGCCGCGCGCATCGCCCATTTTTTGCGCCGCGACAGCGTGGCCGGCCGCGGCGTTGCTGCCTTCGCAGACGGTGCAGAGGCAAGACCCGTCGCGGGATTCACCGCCGGCTTCAGGCCGGAAGACTCCCCACGACGTTTCTTTTTGGACATGCGCGAATAGTGCGAAGGAACAGGAACGAAGCGCAAGGCGGCACTCGGCAGGAGCTCAAAAGCGCGCACTCGCGCGGCGAATCCCAAAGGGATTCCATCCTCCAGCCCAGGGTTGCGCCGCAGGCGCTACCCTGGGTCATCCGGCGAAAATGGCCAACCCTGAAAGGGTTGCATCCCCGTCGGCGCACATGGACGCAACCCTTTCAGGGTTGGCCCGCGCGGCGCGGCGAACCCAGGGTAGGCGCTGCGCGCCAACCCTGGGCTGAGAGACGCAATCCCTTCGGGATTGTCTCTCGGGCAGCTCATCGACGCGCGCAGCCCATTTATGCCCATCGACGCATTGACAGAGGTTGAAGGGCCGTTCAATCTCCGAGTCCGCATGAGCGCTTTGTCCGAAAACATCGGCAGGGCGGACAACAAAGCACTGCAGCCGCAGCGCAATGCTCACATCAATCTGACGTTCCCCCACCTGCTGTGCGCGTTGGCAGCGATTCTTTTGGCGGCTAGCAGCGCCCTTTCGCAAAAGCCAGCCGCCGGTGAAAAGCCACTCCCGCCCGGATTCGACAAAGCCAGTGACGCTCTCCAATGGGCCAGCAACCAGACGGCCGTGGCCCGCTTGCTGGCCGAGCGCGGCCAATACAAGGAATCCGAGCGCCTGTTTCGCGAACTCGTCTCCCTCTACACGGAAAAACTCGGCCCCGAACACACCAATACCCTGACGAGTCGTCATGGATTGGCGCTCGTTTTAGATGCCGAGGACAGACCTGACGAAGCTGTCGCGGAGGCTCTGGTTGTCCTGAAACTCCGCGAGAGAATCCTGGGGGCAGACGACCCCGAGACACTCAAGACGCGCCGAATCGTCAGCGAGCTGGAATCCGCGTCCGCGCTCTACGATCGTTCCGCCGCCGCTCTTGAGCGCCAGGAGTATGAGCAAGCCGAGCGGCTTGCTCTGGCCTCAGCCGGATTAGCAAAAAAAGATCAACTCCTCGATCACAGCAGTATTTATCGCGCTTTCCACATGGCCGGGCATTGCGCCTTGAAGCGCAGCAACGCCGTCATCGCCCTCGCGCACTTCACCAACGCCGCTGGATTCATCGATAAATCGAGTGACATCTTCGAATGGGGGCACAACCAAGGAGACCAGGCCAAGGCCCTTGAAGCAGATCTCCAGTATCCTCAGGCCGAGCGCCTCGTGCGGGAGGTCCTCGCCGTCCTCGCGAAGGAACTTGGCCCTGAGGATGCAGTAACGCTGGCCGGCAGGAAACATTTGGCTTCCCTCATGGAGCGACAAGGCAAACGTGAAGTAGCCGAGTCGGAATACCGGGAGTTGATCCAGATACAGCGCCGCGTCCTCGGCGCCGAGCATCCTGAAACGTTGAATAACCGGATCCAGTTGGCCCTTTTGCTGTATCGCCGCGGCAAGTTTGTGCAAGCCGAGGCAGAGTATCGGGAGTTGCTTCCGATCGCCGAGCGCGTTTGTGGTCCCGAGGATCAGGTGACAGTGGGCGTGCTCTACAATCTTGCGGTCTGCATCAATCGACCGAGCCGGGCCGAGGAAGCCAGAGAGTATGCCCGGCGCGCCGCGGAAGGCTACCGGAAGCTTTTGGGCCCCGAGGGTGTCTGGACGAAGCAGGCCGAGGAGCTCTACAAACAACTCACGCCAAAGAAGTGACGGCCGGAGAATCGCGTAAAACGAAAAGAAAAGGGCGCGTGGCGCACGTTCGGATCTCTCCGTGGCTTCCTTCACTTTTTACGTTTCACGTTTTACTCTACTTCGTTGCACGCTTCACGCATCACGCTTCACGCGCCCTGCTTACTCCGCCACGTACACATTCTTCAGCTCCGTGTACCCCTCCATCGCCGCCATTCCCAGGTCGCGCCCGAGGCCGCTTTGTTTGAAGCCGCCGAAGGGGGCCTCGACGTGCACGCTGGAGTGGCTGTTGATGCTCAGCACGCCGCTCTCGACCTGGCGCGCCACGCGCAGGGCCCGGCGCAGGTCGTTGGTCCAAATCGAACCGCTCAGGCCGTAGCGTGAATCGTTGACCTCGCGCAGCATCTGCCCCTCGTCGTCGAAAGGGCGGATGCAAGCGACCGGACCGAAGACTTCCTCCTGCCACACGCGGTCGCCCGGCTCGACACCGAGCAACACCGCCGGTTCCAGGTAAAATCCGCGCGCCTGCGGACGCCCTCCTCCGCACCCGACAACGCGGCCGGCGCCGAGGGCTTCCTCGATGAACTCTTCGCTCGTCCGCCGCTGCGCCGCGGAGACGAGCGGGCCGATCTGCGTCGTCTCCTTCGCCGGCTCGCCTACCTGAAGTTTCTTCGTCGCGGTGACGAAGCGTTCGACGAACGCATCGAACACGGGCCGCTCGACGAACACACGGCTGCGAGCGCAGCAATCCTGGCCGGTGTTGGCAAAGACGCTCATCGGTGAACTGCCCGCGGCCTGCTCGAGGTCCGCGTCCGCAAAGACAATGTTGGGCGACTTGCCGCCCAGCTCCAGCGAGACGCGCTTGAGGTCAGGCGCAGCCAGGCCCATGAGCCGCGCGCCGACGGCAGTCGAGCCGGTGAAGGAGATTTTGCGAACCAGGCAATGAGTGGCGAGCGCATCGCCGATGTCGCTCCCCTGTCCCGGCACGACTTGAAGCGCGCCCGGCGGCAGGCCGGCGGCATGAGCCAGTTGCCCGAGCAGAATCGCCGTGAGCGGCGACTGGCTGGCGGGCTTGAGCACGACGGTGTTTCCCGCCGCCAGAGCGGGCGCGGCCTTCCAGCAGGCGATGGGGAACGGAAAATTCCACGGCACGATAGCCGCGACGACCCCCATCGGCTGGCGCAGCGTGAAGTCGAGTCCGCCGCGGGCGACGGGGATGGTCTGGCCGCAGAATTTCGAGATTGCCCCCGCGTAATACTCGAAGACGCGCGCGCCGAGAGCGATTTCGTCGCGTGCGTCG
>DASTLJ010000178.1:0-17130 GCA_035715125.1 Verrucomicrobiia bacterium | reverse complement strand
CTTTCCGGTATCGGCTGGAGATGAAACACGTTGCGCCCGGGAATTTTTTCGTAAGGATTTGGCTTTACGGCGGCGGTCGCGGCCAGGGAGGGAAGCACGACGGCCGCCACCGCAAGCCTTTGTAAAGATTTCGGGCGCCAGGTCATGTGACGGATACAGTTCGACCCCGATGCAAACACCGGCGATCCGAATAGGTTTCGGTTGTTGCTTAACCGCCCATTCAACAACTCCAGGTTCGGTTGTAGCGGCGGTCTGTGACCGCCGAAATCGGGCCAGAATGTGCACTTTCTTCGGCGCTCATAGAGCGCCGCTACAGTTTTTGAACGGGCTGTTAATCCCCTCCTGAGCGGCTGCGGAAGGGCTGCGAGCGCCGGCATCCTGCCGGCGAGTTCGCACCATAAAAGCATAACCACCGGCCGGCAGGATGCCGGCGCTCCCAGCAGATTTGCCATCGGTGGCGGATCGAATCGCCACCGCTCAGTAAGCGGCCTGCGCCCCCTTGATGTTCTTTTTCTGCATCCAGGGCATCAACCCGCGGAGCCGGGCGCCGACCTTTTCAATGGGATGATTGGCGCCCTTTTTGAGCAGCGCGTTGTAGCGTTTGTAGCCACCCTGGTATTCCCGGACCCAGTCCCTGGCGAACTTGCCGCTCTGAATCTCTTTCAACGCCGCCTTCATTCGCTTCTTCACGCCGGCGTCGATAATCTTCGGGCCGACCGAGACGTCGCCCCATTTGGCGGTCTCGGATATCGAAAAGCGCATTCCGCTAATGCCCGACTCGTTCATCAGATCGACAATCAGCTTCAACTCGTGTAGGCACTCGAAGTAGGCCATCTCCGGTGAATAGCCCGCCTCGACCAGCGTTTCAAAACCCGCTTGCACCAGGGCGCTGCACCCGCCGCACAACACGGTCTGCTCGCCGAAAAGATCCGTTTCGGTTTCCTCCTTGAAGTTCGTCTCGAGCACACCCGCGCGTGTGCCGCCGATGCCCCGGGCCCAAGCCAGCGCGATCTGCCTGGCTTCCTTGCCGCCCTGATAGACGGCAATGAGGCTCGGCACGCCTTTGCCCTCGGTATACTGGCGGCGCACGATGTGCCCCGGCCCCTTGGGCGCGACCATGATGACGTTCACGTCTTTGGGTGGAACCACCGTCTTGAAGTGAATTGAAAACCCGTGGGAGAAGAGCAGCGTCTTGCCTTCGCTCAGATTGGGCGCGATGTCCTTCGCGTAGGCGGCGGCTTGTTTCGTGTCAGGCAGCGCGACCATGATGACCTCGGCGCGGCGCACGGCTTCGGCGGTCGGCACGACTTCGAAGCCTTTCTGCTGCGCGACGGGGATCGACTTGCTGCCGTCGTAGAGGCCGATGATGACATTAAGGCCGCTGTCCCTGAGATTCAGGGCGTGGGCGTGGCCCTGCGAGCCGAAGCCGAGCACGGCCAGCGTCTTGTTTTGGAGCACATTCAGGTCGGCGTCCTGGTCGGTATAAACTTTGGCGGGCATGGGGGAGTTGGGAGTTGGGATTTACGATTTACGATTTACGATTGACGCGCCAGGGGCGGTCTCGGGTTCAAATTTCAAATTTCAAATTTCAAAGTTCAGCGTCCGACCCGCGCACCACGCATCACGAGTCACGCACCACGCTTCAACGCTTCAACGCTTCAACGATTTAACGATTTAACGATTTAACGATTCACCGTTTCAAAGTCTTCCAGCGCTGCATCACTTCCTCGGCAACGCCACCTTCCCCGTGCGCGTCAGCTCGAGGATGCCGAACGTCTTCATCAGCTCGAGGAACTTCTCGACCTTGCTTTCGTTGCCGGTGATTTCGATGGTCAGGCTGGCGGGCTGCACGTCCACGATTTTCGCGCGGAAGATGTCGGTGATCTGCATGACCTCGGCGCGCGTGTTGGAATCGACCCCCACCTTCACGAGCACCAGCTCGCGGTCGATGTATTCGGCGTCGCGAAAATCCAGCACCGCCAGGACGTCGACCAGCTTGTTGAGCTGCTTGACGATTTGCTCGATGGTCGCGTCGTCGCCCCGGGTGACAATGGTCATGCGGGACGAGTTCGGGTCGTGCGTCGGGCCGACGTTGAGCGAGTCGATGTTGTAGCCCCGTCCGCTGAACAGCCCGGCCACGCGCGTGAGCACGCCGAACTTGTTCTCGACCAGCACGGAGATGGTGTGTCGCATAGTTGCCGGATCAAAAAGCCCGCGTCACGGCGGACCGCGGGCGGTCTGGAACGTTCCGCGCGGCATTCGGCCGCGTCACGCCCGCACCCACGGCATCCCGTTGGACGACGGGCGCGAACTGGGCCGGCAAATCCACGGGCGCGCACGGTAACAAGGCGCATTTTCCGGGGTCAACAGTTTTTCCCGCGCCGCCAACGTAGGGCAGGCGTCTCGCCTGCCCAGCGCCGAAGGCGCGTCGCTGTTCGGCCGCTTCGCGGCCGAGGCAGGCGAGAAGCCTGCCCTGCGTTGTTGCAGCGCCGGTTCATGGTGACAGGTCGCGGGACAGAACACAGGAAGTAGAGCCGCAAAAAAGCACAGAAGGCACAAACGTTGAATGTCTGTGCGCCTCTTGTGTCTTTTCATGGCCGTTCCGGATTCGGTCGAACGCGGTACGTCGCACTTTCTTGTCAGTGACAAGCCCGGGCAACTCGCCGCGACAGCAGGAGGCGGCAGCCCCGAGTACCGTAGTTTCCCTGATGCTTCGTACCGTGGGTCGCGGGTCGCTTCGATGTTGTAAGTGCGGAACGAATTGGCTACAAAGGACGTACCGCATGTCGGTTGGCGAAAGCCCGGCCCACGTTGGCAGACACGGAGGCAATTCCACACAAAACGACGCGGCACGATGCCATTGCCATGTTCGTATGTCGTGGTCGGGGTATCGCTGGAACAAACAAAACAACTCAAAAACTGAGAAAACATGAAAATTCAAGCACTCCGCAGCCATCTGCTCGCCGGTCTGGCCGGCATCACCCTCCTGGGCCTGACCAGCGCCCGCGCCGACCAACAAGTCACCGCCATGTTCGACATGGGCGCGCGCGTCAATGCGCGTATCACCGCCTCGGACTGTCAGAATTCCGGCGGGCCGGAAGTCACTCTGGAAGGCGACATCACCCTCTCGGGCATGAAGATGAAGCTCACCCTCATGAACAACGCCAAGGGCACGCACACTTACACGGTAGTGAAGGAATCCGAGCTTACGCTCCTGCCGCTGGGCACCAGCATCACGCTCCCGAAGCAGCCCGTGCGCGGCGGCGTGGGCGGCAATCCCTACATCTATCTGCAGTTCGTGGATGGCAATGGCAGCGCCTTGAGCGAGGAATTTTATCTGGGCCGTTGCGTGCAGGGTTTGACTCTCTCCCCTGACCTGCTCAGCCACGCCCTGGCGCTGGTCAGCGTCCACGCCAATGGCTGCTCGAACAAGGGCGGCCCGTACATCACGCTGGACGGCCTCCTGACGCTCTCCGGCATCAAAGCCAAATTCATTTTCCGCAATAACGTGAAGGGCACCCACACGGCGGAAGTAACGCGCGAAATCACGCTCCTCGACGACGGCACCAAGCTCGTCATTCCCAAGCAGCCGTCCCGCGGCGGCGTGGGTGGCAATCCCATCATCGTCATCCAATTCCTCCATGGTGACAGCACGCCGATCGGCGATCCCATAAACCTCGGCCGTTGCGTCCAGCTCTAATCGTACACGTACAGAATCCTGCCAACCCGGCGGCGAGCCCATTGGGCTCGCCGCTTTTTTGTTCTTCGCCGCCTGCCCCAACGGCTAGCAGCCCGTTCAAAAACTGTAGCGGCGCTCTATGAGCGCCGAAGAAACTGCGCATTCTGGCCCGATTTCGGCGGTCGCAGACCGCCGCTACAGGTTCCTTGGGAGTTTTTGAACGGGCTGCTAGGGGGGCGCTGTGCGGCGGAGTCCAAAGTGCCAGCGTCCGTCCGTTGCCGCTGGCTGGAGCAGCATTTGCCTGGCTGGAGCAGATGTTTCCCAAGCCCATCTCCGCCGAGCAAACGGCGCTTGCATACCACCTGCTGGCCGGCCAATGAAGCCCTACACCGATTTGAAGGGCCGAAGGCCCGATCGATAATAGCCCAGGGCAAAGCGAGTCTGCGAGCGGCGCCCTGGGTCAACCGTCCAAAAAGGTTCCAAGCCCTGAAAGGGCGGCAGAAATCCCCGCGCCTGCCGCTCCCGCGTCGAGCAGGTTCGACTCATGCCAAGGCGTGTCGAACAGCGCGCCATGAAATCATCGCGCCTTAATCGGCTACGGATTCGTGGCCTGCGGGGCCGTGCGCGGAATCACCTCCACTTCCGTTCCCTCGGGCAGATGCGCTTCGGGCGGCAACACCACGACCCCATTTTGAACTTTTCCCGTGTAGCTCATGCGCGAACCTTACCCCGCAACCACCTCCCGAAGCAAGTCTCGGACGATGCCCAGGCCAGCGAAGGCTCTGTCGTGGCGCAAACTTCCAGTGCGCCGCCTCACCCCCAAATCTGCCGGTCGAGCGAGCGGAATTGGATGGCTTCGGAGATGTGGTCGGCGGTGAGGCGTTCGGCGGCGGCCAGGTCGGCGATGGTGCGGGCGACTTTGAGGATGCGGTCGTAGGCGCGGGCGCTGAGGTTTTTCTCGGTCATCGCCAGCTTGAGGAGGTCGAGCGTCGAGGAGTCGAGCCCGCAGTGGGCCTTGATTTCCCGGGCGCCCATCCGGGCGTTGCAGGTCACACGCGGCCGGGCGGCGAAGCGGGCTTGTTGCACGCGGCGGGCGGCGATGACGCGCTCGCGGATTTGCGCGCTGGTCTCGCCGGTGCGCTCGGCGGTCATCTCGCGGAACTTCACGGCCGGCACTTCGATGTGCAGGTCGATGCGGTCCAGGAGCGGGCCGGAGATGCGGCCGAGGTAGGTCTGGATTTCGCGCGACGTGCACTTGGATTCGTGCGGCATCTTGCCGTCGGGCGTGGGGTTCATCGCGGCGACGAGCATGAATTGGGCGGGGAACGTCATCGTGCCGGCGGCGCGGCTGATGGTGACGTGTCCCTCTTCGAGCGGCTGGCGCAAGGTTTCCAGCACGCTGCGCTTGAACTCGGGCAGTTCATCGAGAAAGAGCACGCCGTGGTTGGCGAGGGAAATTTCGCCGGGCGTGGGATTGATGTTGCCGCCGAGCAGGCCGGCGTCGCTGGCGGTGTGATGCGGCGCGCGGAACGGGCGGCGGGTGACGAGCGCCTGGCCGGGCGCCAGGCCGCCGACGATGCTGTGAATCTTGGTGGTTTCGAGCGCCTCTTCGAGCGTGAGGGGCGGCAGGATGGTGGCCAGCCGCTTGGCGAGCATCGACTTGCCGGTGCCGGGCGGGCCGATGAGCAGGATGTTGTGTCCGCCCGCGGCGGCGATCTCCAGGGCGCGCTTGACCGATTCCTGTCCCTTCACCTCTGCGAAGTCCAATTCATCATCGGGCGGGTGCTTGAACAGCGCGGCGATGTCGACGCGGGTCGGGGAAAGCTTGATTTCGCCCTCGAGGAAGCTGGCGGCTTCGCGGAGGTTTTGGATCGCGAAAACGTTCAGCCCGTCCACCACGGCGGCTTCGGCGGCGTTTTCGGCGGGGACGAGCAGGCCGGTCTTGCCGTCGGCGCGCGCGCGCAATGCAATGGGGAGGACGCCTTTGACGGAGCGGACGGCGCCGGTGAGCGCCAGTTCGCCGACCATCGCGAAGTGGTCGAGCTGGTCGGTCTCGATTTGTTCATTGGCCGCCAGCGTGGCGATGGCAATGGGCAGGTCGAAGCTGGGGCCTTCCTTCTTCACGTCGGCCGGCGCCAGGTTGATCGTGGTGCGGCCCATCGGGATTTTGTAGCCCGAATTGTGGATGGCGGTGGTGACGCGGTCGCGGGACTCGCGCACCGCGGCATCCGGCAAGCCGACAATGACGATGATGGTCTCGCCCCAGCCGGAGTTGACTTCGACTTCGACAGCGTAGGCTTCGATACCGTTGACGGCTGCGGAACACGCCCTGGCCAACATGGGCGCAGTGTAGGAGGCGGGCGGGCGGGAAGTCCAATCAGGAATCTGCCCAGTATTTCTCCTCCAACGACGGTAGCCGCCGACGTGAGGAGAAACGACGGCCTGTGGCCGGGCATCTTCACCTTGACCCGGTAGGGCGAGGCTCCTGCCGAGCCGTGATCAAACCGGAAGTTTCGGCTCGGCAGGAGCCTCGCCCTACCGGCGTCATGGATAGGCGGATGGACCGTGCGTCTACCTCCTCCGCCTCCTCACGTCGGCCGCTACAGACCTTCGTGCTCTCAAGCTCAAGGCGAGCAATGGCTGCTACTTCCGTCGGAACACAATGATGTGCTGGCGGGGAAGCGGGCCGAGAGTTTCCACCCATTCGAGCGGGAATGGGGCCATTTCCCTTTTGACCTGCACCTCGCTCATCTTGTGGACCGCCTTGATCGGCACCTTGGGATCTTCGGCGCGAAACTCGACGAAGACGACGCGGCCGCCTGGCTTCAAGCCGCGGACGATGGCCTGCATCATCTCGAAGGGATGATCGAACTCGTGATAGACGTCGACCATCAGCGCGAGATCCACAGAGTCGGCCGGCAGCTTCGCGTCGGTGATTGTGCCGAGGATCGGCACGACATTGGTGACGCCGGCTGCGGCCATCTCGTTGGTTAGGATCTGGAGCATCTCCGGCTGGATGTCCACGCCCAGGACGCGCCCGCCGGGGGCGACCTTTTTCGCAAGACGGCGGCTGAAATAACCCGTGCCGCAACCGATGTCGGCCACGGTGTCACCGGGCTTGAGCTTGAGTTGATCGACGAGTTTTTCGGAGTGCTCCTCGGCGTCGCGCTCGGGGCGCTCCAGCCAGTCGGCGAAATGGTGGCCCATGACGTGGGCGATTTCGCGGCCCATATAGAACTTCCCGATGCCGTTGGGGTCGTGGGGCTGGCGGAACTCGTAGCGGTTGGTCAGCTCCGCCGCGGGCGCGACGAACGCAAGGCCGGCGAAAACCGCCAACAAAAGATGGAGCAGGGCGCGCACGGGAGGAGAATGGCGGCGGACCGGGCGCGAACTCAAGCGGCTTCAAGCGGCCCAGGTCCTAGCGTAATTCCTTTCAACCACGAATGGACACGAATTCACACTAATAGAAGCGGGCCCGAGGTCGGGGCTCGGCACTGCAATCGTCCCAGGCAAATTGGCCGTAAGGCGGCTGGCGGCTCGCGCCAGCGTTGATTCGTGTCCATTCGTACTGCTATCCATGAAAGTCTTGTCGGCGTGCACGAATTTTTACCGCAAAGAACGCAAAGACCGCATAGAGAAGCCATTCATTCTCTGCGTTCTCTGCGTTCTTTGCGGTTATCGACTTTGGTTGCGGCGTCAGCCGCGCTGTGTTCATTCGTGGTTGAACTCTGCTGTCCGAAACTACGTGTGGCTTCGGGATGGACGCGCCGTTTTGTTTTGTGTCGAGAGCACGACCGGCTACGATTCGCCCGTTGCCGCTTATGAAACACCCATCCACACTGATCGCTTGTGTCGTCATTCTGTCGTTCACCTCACTCCACGGCCGCGCCGCGCCTGCGGACAAGACGCTCGACATTTACTGGGTCGACGTCGAAGGGGGCGGCGCGACGCTCATCGTGACGCCGGCCGGCGAATCGGCGCTCATTGACTCGGGCAATCCCGGCGGGCGCGACGCGGGTCGCATCCACAAGGCGGCGACCGAAGCGGCGGGGCTGAAGCGCATCGACCATTACGTCACCACGCATTTTCATGTCGACCACTTTGGCGGGGTGCCGCAACTCTCCACACTCATGCCCGTGGGCCAGGTTTACGACAAAGGCATCCCGGACACTGACCCCGACGGCAACACGAGCGACACGCGGTGGCCGCTGGTGAGCAAACCGTATCGAGAGATGAAAGTGGAGGGCCGCAATGTCCTCGCTCCCGGCAAGGAATTGTCGCTGAAGAACGCGGGCGGGCCGAAGCTGGCGTTGCGCTGCGTCGCGGCGAAGCAGAAGTTCATCGACCAACCCGACGGAGCGGCGAAGAACCCAGCCTGCGCCGATGCCATCTCAAAGCCCAAGGACCCCTCCGATAACGCCAACAGCATCGCGCTTCTGCTCGAATTCGGCCCGTTCCGCTTTTTCGACGGCGGAGACCTCACCTGGAACATCGAGGGCGAACTGGTTTGCCCCGTGAACCGCGTTGGGCAGGTCGATGTTTACCAGGTGAACCATCACGGCCTCGACATCAGCAACAACCCGCTGCTCGTTCACAGCCTCGCTCCGACGGTCTCAGTGATGAACAACGGCCCGCGCAAAGGCACCGAGAAGTCCACCGTGGCCACGCTGAAGTCCTCGCCGGGCATTCAGGCGATGTATCAGCTCCACCGCAACGTGCGGGCCGACTCGGAGAACAACACGGCCGGCGAATTCATCGCGAACCTGGAGGAGAAGTGCTCGGCCAACTTCATCAAGCTGACGGTCGCGCCCGATGGAAAGAGCTACACCGTGAGCATCCCGGCCACGGGCCACAAGCGAACCTTTCAGACGCGGGCGAAGTAGCAAGCGGGAGTCGGGCACGCACCCCTCTGTCCGCGCGACTCGTCCAAACTTGGCCGAGCCTAGGGAGCATCATTCGCGCAAGCGCTTAAATATCACAGTGACTCCATCCACGTTCGTGCTGGCTGGCGGTGGATGAATGTAGTCGCCGTCCGTCCGATACTCGAGAAGCAAACTGTCGGCCGCGATCCATGTCGCTCTGAATGTATCGGTAGGTGCTCCAACCAAGAGATTGCCTTGGTCGCCTCTGTTCTGGCCCGGTCGTCGCAAGTTTGCGTGTGGGGTGTAGCCGGTCGTGTTGTAGCAGAACACCTCGAACACTGTTGCGATGTATCTTCCGTCCGGTGACGGCGTGTCTTTAACGCTCATCACGTCGCAGCCCGGCTCACGAGAACAGCTCATCACGAGCAGGCAAACGACGACTGTCAGCACGGGAGGCACGGCTGCCGCCCAACAATTCAATCTCGGCGACACGGCCCTCGAGGAGCCAACCTTGCACCCACGGCGCGATGGCCGGCTTCGCTGCGGCGCATGGTCACGCCGCGTGGCCAGTGACTCTCTCATTTTGTAATGACCACGTCGCCGATTCGCAGCAACACGTTCGTGGGCACCGAACCCACTGAAAGCCCTCCCTCGCTGTCACGCTCTACTTCCAAACCCTCCGCCGCGGTGGTCGTGTGATTGCCGCCCGACACCTGACCATCCCGGTAAACGATGTTGGTGAGCGCTCCCGCCGGCCCCGTCATGCGAACCCGAAACAAGACGGGTGTGCTGTCGAAAGAATACTCGGCCGGAACTACTCCGGAAAAGCGGGTCTCGCCACCGTATGCCCGGAAGATGCCTGTGAATGACTGTCCCGGGGTGCCTGTGACTTTGAAGGTGAGTTTGGGAAGTGGCGGCTGCGTCGAAGCGCCTCTGAAAATGAACCATGCCACTGCTGCGACAAATAAGATGCAAGCTGCAAGAATCGCGCGTCCTCTGTTCATGATGGATTCGTGTCGATTGATGGTCAGGAATAAACATCGTAAGTGCCCCCTGTTTTCCGGGCGTAAACTTTCAGTGATGCGGAGAGAACATACTCTGGATAATCGAGAGACATGGAAGCCGCCTAAGGACCAAGCTCAAGCGACCGGCGCTGGCAGCGCGCGTCCGCCGAAGCGTATGATGTTGTAAAACCGGTGACTCACAAACTCAATCGAGTAGCGCTGCAGCGCGGGTTAGGCGGCGTCATTGCTTCAATCCCTCAAGAGCTTTGGCGAAATCTGCCGATGTCGCGACTGCACCAAAGGGCGCCTCTCGGATGAGGAATAGCGATGCCTCATGATTGCTGCGTGGGAATTCCTGGCCAATCGGTTCAGCGGTGCAGTCGGACAATAGCACCGGGCTATAGTCGCGGAACATCGCGTCTCGGAGCGTGGACTCCACACAAACGCTCGTGGTGCAGCCCATCATCATCAACGTCCTCATGCCACGCCGTTTGAGAATCGCATCGAGCTCCGTGTTGTAGAAGCCGCTATAGCGAGTCTTGTAAACAATGATGTCTCCCGACTGCGGCCTCAACTCATCCACGATGTCTGTATTCCAAGTGTCGCGTACCAGGAAGCGGCCCTCCCGACCATCCGGCGCGCACATCTTCTCGCCGACATGCGCACGTCTGTTTTCCACTCCCATCGGCGAGTCCTCGCTGCCAATGTCCGACAGGTCGGGGCGGTAGCCCATTTTCAGGTACACGATGGTAAGACCCGCTTTGCGCGCCAACTCCAAGGTCTCACGAATGCGCGGCACGATCTTCTGAATGCCGGCGACTTCAATACCAACCCGGTCAAGCAGGCCACCCTTCGTAACAAAGTCGTTCTGCATATCCACGACGATGACGGCGGTCTTGCGGAGGTTTATTTCGAGAGGCCGCGGCTGCGCCGGGATGGTAACAAGTCGCGTCGCCGGGGCGTGATGCTCTATGGAATGGCGCTGCCCGGTCGTGCCGCAACCGACGGCAATCAGCAACAGCACCGAGGCAAAGGTCTGGATGGCTTTCATGTGTTTGTGTTGTGCGAACGAACGAAAATTGTGAACGCCGCCTAACGACAAAGCTGAGCCACACGGACCCGCCGTCCGGAGGCCCTAAAACCATATGAAAACAAAAACCGACGGAAGGCGGCGAGATGCCGCTACTGCAAAGCGGGGCCGTGTTGGCTCCAGCGCCTTGTTAGGCCGCTCGTTTCGTGGCTGGCGTGAACACATAATGGAAATAGCTCTCGAAGACAACCGCGCTGCAAACCGGACAGCGTGGCTTGGCAGCGATGGAGAACTGTGAGCCACACTCACACCGCCGCTGCTTGATGGAAGCGTCGTGGTCGCGGGCAAGCGCGATGACCTCTGCCTCGACTGAAGCGAGGTCGCCAGAATCCACAAACTGCCTGCGATGCTCAGCGAGGCGCTGGTAGGCTGGTGCGGTGCGCACGTCGTAGCGGCTGACGCCTCCGTACAGGATGCGAAAGCACGCGGCGCACTGAACCTCCCAAGAACCTGCTCCCATACCGATGGCCTTCGGGTTGATGGCAAGCTGCGCATGGCACTGAGGACATGCGACTGGCTGTGCAAGTGTCATGAGCGCGTTTGACATGACGAGCGCGTCGAGCGGCCTAACATCTAAGTGACCCGCAATATTGCGGCTCTATTATTCACGGCGATGGTGTAGCTCAGTCGCTTATAGCTGTCGAGCAGGAACTTGCGTCGGAAAATCAGACTCCGGCAGCCAAGCCAACTAGCGGCGTCGGGCTCATCAATGGCAGGGCGCGTCGCTCCGCGCGCGCCGAGGCGTCCGCTTTGCAAGGAGGGCCAGTCCTTTTCCAGTCCGCGCGACGGCGCGCGCGGAGCGACGCACCCTACCCTGGCCTCTACGAGATGAGTTCTAATCCGTTCGGCCGGAAGGAAGGAATGCCTGCGGCTACTCGATTTGCCGGACGCGCTGCAAGTGACGGCCGCCCTCGAATGGCGTGGCAAGCCAGACTTCAACGCAGCGCAGGGCCGTCGCCTCGTCGATGGTTCGCTGGCCGAGGGCGAGCATGTTCGCGTCGTTGTGCTGCCGCGCCCATCTTGCGGTCTGCTCGCTCCAGCAGAGCGCGCAGCGGATGCCGCGAACTTTGTTGGCCACGATGGCTTCGCCGTTGCCCGAACCGCCGAGGACGATGCCGCGCTCGTGCTCGCCGCGCGCGACGGCTTCCGCCGCCGGACGGATGAAGAGGGGATAATCCACAGGCGCTTCGCTCGTGGTGCCGAAGTCGCGGACTTCATGCCCCGACTCTGCAAGGCGCTGCTTGATTCTCTCTTTGTAGGCAAAGCCCGCGTGGTCCGAAGCGATGGCGATTTTCATCTGCTCGCGAGTAGAGAACTCGCGCGCCCGGCGGGCAAACACTTTTAATGGCGCCGCCTCGCGCGTCAATTTCGCAGCGACCTCTACTTTCGCCTGAATGTCTTTCCTGTTCGGCTTCCGCCATTGCGCGACCGTGCGGAGGCTATCCCCTTGCTCGTGTCCCTCTTCGTGAACAAGTTCTCAGACCAGATGAACAAGCAGATTGAATTCGTCCCTGAACTGAATACCAAAGAGCGGCACCGCCAACCAACAGTAGAAAAATCGTCGAAGGCTCCGGAACCGGCACCACCGGATTGAACGTGAAATCGTCCACTGCGGCGCCCGAGATGTCCATTGTGCCGATGAATTGCACGGAGTGAATGCCGGGCGCAGAGACTTGCAGAGTCGCGCCGCTGGCGTCCGGCGTTACGAATGAGGTGATAAGCTGGCCGTTGAGGTCGAACGCATTGAGCGTAACGTTCTGCCCGCTGGTCGGCACAAGGTCGATGCGTAACGACACAAAATCAGTGGTCGCGGCCGTCGCGGGATGGTTGGGATCAAAAAACGTTGCCACGATCGGGAACGCCCCATCGTAAGTCAGCAGTCCGCCGGGGGTGCTGCCACCAATGGCGTTGATGCCGCTTGTGGCATGAAACAGCCCCAGATTGACGACGGCGACGTAAGGACTGCCGGAACTGAAGCTCACGCCCAAGGTCGAGAGGAACTGATCGGACAGTTGCGACGCCGCCGGAACCGGCACAATCGCGTTGTCCATTCCCGCCAGGCTCTCAAAGTCAATCGTGGCGGCGCCCGCCTCCAAAGCGAAGCCAAGAATGCAAACGAGCGTACAGCTCGCGCGCGCGGGCTTCATCGTCAGGCTATCAGTCTTTGTTTTCATAAGTTGAATTGTGGGTTGATGTTTCTGAATTTCAACGTCCAACGTCCAACGTCGAACGAAGGCCGGCATGAACTATCCGGATTATTGCTTAGCCGGTTTGCCATCCTTTCCCGGCGCTTCGACCGGCGGCGCGACAGCCGGTTTGGCCGGTTCGTCCGCGCCGGCCGTCGCCGAGGATGGAATATCGGCCGCCGTATAGCGGCGGTAGCCGCCGTTGACGAGCACCAGGCCCGTGTCGCTGACGCGCAGGGTCGGGCGCGTTTCGGAGTAGTCGTGGCATTGGCGCACGGCCCATTCGCCGTCGGGCGTGAACGCTCCGTAAAGAAAGGACCGCGGGCCGTTTTGGAACAGGACGTGCAGCCGGCTTTGTTTGTCGACCTGCGTCTCGGGCTTGCCGAACGACACGACCTGCCCCAGGGGCACGACCCGGAAGACGCGGTTCTCGTCCAGGTCCGTTATCCTTGCGTAGAGGCGCACCTGCTTCAAGCCCTGAGCGCGCACGAGCGAGTACTTGCGCACCTCAGGCGCGCCTTCCTTCCTGGGGACGCCGAACTCCTGTTCCCAGATGCGCGCCCCCCGGATGATGTGGAAGGTTTTTGGAGCACTGAGAAATTCTTCATTCCATTCCGGAACCTTGACTGTGGCGATCACGCTGTACCGCCCCGGCTGTGGGAACTGGAAGTGCGGCATGAGGTTCACTGTTTTCGTGGCCGTCTGCGACGACTCCATCGTGAACGGGTCGATCACGGGCACTTCGCCGGTCTTGTCGACGCTGTGGCCGTCGTGGCTTTGCACCGCGAACGAGAGCCAGTCGGCAGTCTTGCCGAGCTGGAGCGGCTGGCCGGAGCGATTGGCGATGCGCACCCTGACGATTAGAGATTCGTCGCGGAGAAACTCAGGCTCGCTCAGCAATACTTCGACGGACACCTGTGCCAGGCCGTGGACGAGCGAGCTCATCAACAGGCCGAAAGTCAGAAACACAATTCTCATTCGAGGAATCTCAAGGAGTCTAAGCGCGGCGCGGGGCGTGGCAAGCCGCAAAACCCGGCGCGTTCGATGGGGGGCGCAGGGCGGATTCAGGCACCGGGCGATTCAGGAGCGCGGACAGCCACGTCCGCGCGAACTGGAATATCACCCAAGGAACTCGTGGACAAGACTGTCCGTATGTGTTTGTCGCCTCCAACGCTAACGTTCCCCTTTGTCGGAAACTTTGTCGACGGCGCGTTCGACGACGAAGTTTGCGACAAAGTTTGCGACAAAGACGTGACGCGCAGAGGGTGGTGCTAAATACATACGGCTGCCCGCGCACCTTTCCCGTTCCCGAGCACCTGTCCGACGCGCTCGGCAACGGCTTGCGGAGTGATGCGGTGGAGGCAGACCAGCTTGTCGTCGACGCGGCAATAGGACTTCATGCACGGCGCACACGGGACATGGAACTGGAGGGCCCGATCGATTTGGCCGTACGGTCCGGTGCGGCGCGGCTCCGTCGGGCCGAACAGAGCCACGACGGGCTTGCCCATCGCGGCGGCGGCGTGCATCGGGCCGGTGTCGTTGGACACGGCCACTTCGCACAGGCGCAGCCATTCGATCATCTCCAGCAGCGAGGCGCCGCCGGTCAGGTTGAGGCAGCGTCCTGGAGCGGCACGAGCCAGCGCCTCACCCAACTCACGCTCGCTGCCGCTGCCGAGAATGGCGAACCGCGCGTCGGGGTGATTCGCCGCGCACAACCGGACCGCCTCGACGAAGTGCCCGATGGGCCACCGTTTGTTCTCCCACCGCGCGCCGGGAAGCACGGCGACCCAACGTGCACTGCCCACATCCCACTTCTCGCGGAGGGCGGCGGCCACCTCGGGCCGCTCCGGAAGCCATGCAAAACGGCGATGGATCGGGATGCGAAGAGGCGGGAGCACTTCGAGATACCAATCCACCGCGTGGGTCATCGGCGTGGGCCGGGGCACTGCGACGTCGTAGAAGGCAGGCGCGCCTTCGCGCCCGTCCTGAAGGCCAATGGTGAAACCGCCGTTGGCCAGCCAGGCCACGATGGCGCTGCGGGCCAGGCTTTGCAGGTCGATCACCCAGTCAAACTTCCGGCCGCGAATGTCGCGAAGACTTCGCCCCGCTTCCCCCCAATATCGGGGCGAAATCCACCGCCGCCGGTCAAACGGGATGATGCCCGCCAGGTCGGGATCGCCCTCAAGGAGTGGAGTCAGCCCGTCGTCCAGCCACCAGAACACCTGAGCCTCGGGTCGATGCAGCTTGAGCAGCCGCAGCACGGGCAGCGCCTGCACCACGTCGCCGAGGGAACTGGGTTTGAGGATGAGGACTTTCATCGCGCGTAAAGCGTAAAACGTGAGCAACGTAAAACGTAAAACGTGAAACGTAAGAAGCTGTCGGACTTCCCAACACCTCCGACGATTACTCTGCTCTTACGTTTTACGTTTCACGTTTCACGCTTCACGTTTCACGTTCCTCCTCACTTCCCGACCGCCAGCCGGTCCGCCAGCCGCTGCGGAAGCCCCGCCTCGAGGATTTTCTTCTGCGCTTTCGGGATGTCGTAGTCCAGCCGGCGCAACTCGATCGTTTGCTCGTCCAGGTCGTAAACCACGTAGCCGGCTTTGGGGTTGCCATCGCGCGGCTGGCCGACGGCACCCACGTTGACGAAATACTTCTTGCCCGGCTCGACGCGGAACTTGGAGTAGGTGCCGCCGCGCACCACGCTGTCGCGCACGAACGCCAGCGGGACGTGTGTGTGGCCGAAGAAACAGACCGCCGTATTCTGGTAGGTGAAGCTGGCGGCGGCGGCGAGCCGGTCGAACACGTAACCCCAGCGCTGGGGCCCATCGAGCGTGGCATGGACCAGCGTAAAGCTGGCGACCAGCCGGATGTATTTGAATTCGCGAAGCCACTTGCGGTCATCGGGGTTGAGCTGCTTGCGGGTCCAACTGACCGCCTCGGCGGCGTGCGGATTGAACCCTTCGAGATTATCCTCGGTGGAGCAATACTCGTCGTGATTGCCCTTGACCACCGGCATGCCCATGCTGCGGATGATTTCCAGGCACTCCTTGGGGTTGGCGTTGTAGCCCACCACGTCCCCGACGCAGCAGTAATGCGTGCATTGTTGCGCTTTGGCGTCATTCAGCACCACCTCAAGGCCCTCGAGGTTGGCGTGAATATCTGCAATCACCGCGTATCTCATTCCATTTCCCCAATCTACCGGACAATTTCAAAACCGCGAAATTCATTTTTGGCCTCGCCCCAGGCGACGGTCTCCTGGCGCACGAACCCGCCGACCTCCGAATCCTGGATGGCCTTGCGGAACGCTTCCAGCTCCTCGCGCGCGCCCTCGGCGGCCAGTTCGACGCGGCCGTCGGGCAGGTTGCGCACCGTGCCCGAGACCTCGAATCCGGTCGCCACGGACTTGACCGTGTAACGAAAGCCCACGCCCTGGACGCGGCCCGAATAATAAATATGCATCCGTTGCCGGCTCATGTCACCTGGACCCGTCCAACGCAGCCAAACCGCTTCCCTCCGGGCACCCCGGCGGTTTTGTTGGGCCTGCTGCGCCGGGGGATGAAGCCACAACCCGCCGCGCCGACGCAATAATTTCTTATCCACAGAGGGAGTTCGGCGGCGCACACGTGGCGCGGCTGAACGCGGGCTGACACGCCCCCTCCACGCCGCGGCCCGCCGAGTTCTCGAACTGATCGAGGCGAGCTCGCTCGGCGGGCGGACTTCGGCTCCTCATCTGATGGAGCAAAATCCCATCACTCCTCTCAGCTAGGAAAAATCCTGATAGGTAGACACCCCATTGAGACAGCGCGCCAGTCCTGCCACGGTCGCTATCGGTCAGCGCCCGGTTTTCCTGAATGGCAGCATATAGTCGAAACCCTTTATGTGCTTTTGTTCCCTGTCTGACACTCACTCAACGGCTTTTCGCGGGCTCAAACTGTGTCCAATGCCGCCGCCGCGCATAACGGACCGCGGAAGCAACTGACCAACCGGAGAATATCTTATGAATCAATCATTCCGTATTGTCCTCGCTCTAACCGCCTTGTTCTCGCTGCGGGCTTTGTCACAGGAGCCTGCGGGCGCCCCCCCGCAGCCACAAGCTGAGATCGTTCAGCCTGCATCTGCTGCGCTTCGGCTCGAAAGTCTCGGCGACAGTGTTCCGTTGGCGCCCGCCCAAACGGCCGTCCAGGGCGCATGGTCCCTCACCAGCCGGGGCCAGCACCACCAAACGTGGTCGGCGACCGTGACGTCGCGAGACGCCCGCACGGGGCGCACGGTCACACGGAAGAAGGAGATCGTGGAAGTCGGAAGC
>DASTLJ010000177.1:0-4765 GCA_035715125.1 Verrucomicrobiia bacterium | reverse complement strand
TCGTCCGCTATCACGAGCCGCACATCGGGAGGGCGGCTGTGGCGGTGCTCGAAGCAGCGGGGTTTGAAGTCGCGCTCGTGGCGGGCCGCAAGTGCTGCGGTCGCCCGGCGTTCAGCCTTGGCGACCTCGACCGCGCCGCGGCTCTCGGCTTGCACAATCTGAGTCTTCTCGCAACGGGTGACGGCGAGCAAAGTCCTGCATCGTCCGAAAGGCGCCGAACACCGGAATCGAGTCTGGCGGCCGCCGCTCCTCCCTCTCCCCTAAAAGGGGAGAGGGCCGGGGTGAGGGGTGAGCTCGCATCCGAACATTCGAACCGGATTGTGAGCGATGGAAGAACGCCCACCCTGCCCATCCTCTTCCTCGAGCCCTCCTGCTGGTCGATGTTCATCGAAGACTACCGCGAACTGAACCTGCCCGGCGCCGAAGCCATCGCTGTGCGCTGCCTCCTCTTTGAACAATTCATCGACGGCCTTCTGGCGCGCGAGCCGGAAGCGATCGATTTCGTTCCGGCCTCGAGTGATGTCGCCATCCACGCGCACTGCCACGCCAAGTCGCTTGCAAATCCCTCGTTCATGGCGCGGCTGGCGCGGCGATTGCCGGGCCGCAACGCCACACTGCTCGAAACGGGTTGCTGCGGCATGGCCGGCGCGTTCGGGATGCTGGAGGAAAAACAGGAGCTGTCCGCGAAGGTCGCCGGTCCGCTCCTGGCCAAGATTGATCGGTTGCCCGCGGGCGCCACGCTCGTGGCCTCCGGCACAAGTTGCCGGCATCAAATCGAACATTTGGCGGGCACGCGGGCATTGCACATGGCCGAACTGCTCGAATCGGCGCTGGCGAAGTGAGGGTGTGCCGATTGGCGGATCGGCCTGAAAACCGCAGATGAACGCAGATAAACGCAGATAAACCACTCATGACAAACGGGCCAAGCGGATGGGCGCGTTGCACCCATCACTTGAAGCGGCTCCGGCTTGGATCTCCCTTGGCATCTGCGTCCATCTGCGTCCATCTGCGGTTGAGCTGCCGTTTTTAGCATCAATCGCTCGGCGTGCGGAGCCGGAGCACCATGATGAAGTCGTCCATCACGAAACCGCCGCCGATGTCGGTGACGACAGATTCGTGGACGCCGAAGCCTGCGCGCTCGTAAGCACGGATGGCCCGGATGTTCTGCTTGTTGACCTGGAGCCAGATTTCGAGCGCACCGAGTTCGGCGGACCTGGCCTGGACGTGTTGGAGCATTTGACGTCCGAGACCGTGGCCGTGCCAGGCGGGCAGGAGGTAGAGTTTGCTCAGCTTCACTCGGCGCGCTGCCGCGTCAAACGAGTATGACATGAAGCCCACTGGCTCGGTTGGGTGCGATCCAAACAGGTGGACCGAACCCCTCGAACCTGGAGCGCTGGATTCCGATCCGGCGTGTTTCTCCACCCTCTGCCCTCGCGCCGCATCGGAGTGCGGCGCTCCGTGCCCGCCAGTTTGGAGCGCACCTGGCTCGGTTCGGAGGCGAATCAGGTCCCAAGCCACTCCTTCCGAGATCTCGCGCCGGAGGGCCTTCGCGGAGTACATGCGGGCCAGCATGTAGTCGATTTGCTCGCGCGAAATAATGCCGGGGTAGTATTCGAGCCAGATGCGGCGTGCGAGGGCGCGCAGAGTCGGGATGTCGTCAAGAGTAGCTGGCTGAATGATGATCACGGCGCACGGAGAGCGGGACGAGCGGAGTCGGCGCCGCGAGTCGACTGAGCCAAAGCCAGACCCCCAGCGCAACTGTCTGTAGCTGCCGCCGTGAAGAGAAACGACGGCCTGTGGCCGGGCATCTTCACCTTGACCCGGTAGGGCGAGGCTCCTGCCGAGCTGAAACTTCCGGTTTGATCACGGCTCGGCAGGAGCCTCGCCCTACCGGCGTCATGGAGAGGCGGACATCGTGCACGCACGGTCCATCCGCCTCCTCACGTCGGCGGCTACAAGCATTGATTAGGCTTTTCACCCGCGCCACATCAAGTCCATCCTTTGGCCAAAGAAACACTATGCCACTCTCGGCACCCGACCTGACGAAGCATCCCCCGCGCAGCCCGCGCGTGCGGCTCGGCGGTTTCGCAGTCCTGCCGCGCCTTCTCGACAAGGGCCGGGCGGCCCTCGCGGGCAAAAACGGTGAGTACAAATTTGCCTGTCCCCTGGACCAGCGATTCCTGGATTTCGTCGGGATTTCGGCTGGGGCTTTGAAGAAGCAGCTCGCGTCGGGCAAAGGCGACGGAGCGATGCTGGCCTGGATTCAGGCCCATGCGAAGCCTCGGCGCACCGACCCGGAGATCGCGGCCTGGTCGGCCTGGCAGGACGCGCGGGGACCGACTGACGCGGAATCGCGCGAATTCTTCAACGACCAACACCAGAAATACGGCCCGCGGCGCGAGGACATCGCGACCTGGTTCGACTTGCTCGACCTGGATGACTACGTCTCCTTCGGCGGCAAGGCCTGAGTGGATTGGCATGGCCACCGTGGCCCCACCGGACATGAACGACCAGCGACTCGACGTTCGGAAAACTTACAAGCTGTACGTCGGCGGCCAGTTCGTCCGGAGCGAAAGCGGTCGTGCTCCTCACGCCAAGATCGCAACGGCCGCAAAGGGAAAGCAACACAGGATTCCAGTCGATCCTTACAGCCCGGCCACTCTTCCCATGAACCGGCTCTTGCAAGGAGTCCCGCCTTCAGGCGGCAGGACGTCCGGCCGGCTAAAGCCGGGACTCCGTGCCAGCAGCCGCCGTTCATGGCCCCAATGCGCGATGCTCGAATCGTGGAGGCTCTGCATGAACCGCAGCCGCAGGCAGAAAGATGGGGGCAGAAAAATCAGCTGATTTTTCTGCCCCCATCTTTCTGCCCTTCTATGAACCGTAAGAGCCTTTTCGTGAACCGGAGCGCCGCACTCCGATGCGGCTCGATGGAAATTGCTTCACGACGAGCCGGATCGGAGTCCGGCGCTCCGACCAGGTTCAAGGCCCCGATGCGCGTCCGAGTTCGGAGATGGAGGCTCTCCATGAACCGGCTCTTGCAAGGAGTCCTGCCTTCAGGCGGCAGGACGTCCGGCCGGCTAAAGCCGGAACTCCGTGCCAGCAGCCGACGTGAGGAGGCTCACTCTTTTTCGGGGAAAGGAAGTCAGAGCCTCCTTACGTCGGCTGCTACGGTTCAGGGGTTCAGGCGCGAAGATTTGCTTGGGAGAATTCTTTGGATGAAGTCAGTTTCTCATTCCATTGGCCTGCCTTGGCGACCTTTGCGACCTTTGCGTGAGGCTCCACAGCCGGATTCAGGCTGAACGGGGAGCTTGCCTTTGGCGTGGGCTGGCGCGTAGGCTGGCCGGGTCGATTTCGGCGCACGCACCGCCCCGAACCATGAATCCAGAAACCCCTGCCTACGCCGTTGGCCAGGCGGTGTTCATTCGCACCGACACGCCCGACTTCACCGAAGAATCGCTGGCGTTCAAAAGCTTGGAAGAGATGGTCCAAATCTGTTCCGAGTGCCGTCCCAATCTCGTGCTTGAAAAAGTCATCATCTTCGCAATGCCGGAGGGCGAACCGTTCGCCTTGACGCTTGGCTTCATTGCGGCGACCAAGGGGCAGCGTCCGGGGAACCTGACCCTCGAAAGGTAGGGTTGGGCCTCCGTGGGGGAGTGGTCTCGCGAGCCGGCTCCGGGAACCGGAACCTGAAGGTCGTCACTCAAGGCTCGGGTAGAAGAGTTCCAAATTGTGCCCCAAAAACAAAAGAGCCGGATTGCTCCGGCTCCTGGTGATAAGGTCATATACGCCCTCACCTGGGCGCTCAGAAGGGTAGCGAGGCCAACTTTGTTCGCTGTTCGAACCTCGCTACAAGCAAGACCTTTCTGCCAACCCTAAACGAACAGCGAAATTTCAAAGTTATCGAACTTCAAAAGCTTGGATTGTATATTATACCGCTTCGTTCAAAAAATCTTCTCGAAATCAATTAATGCTTGCAAGCTACTCTATCATAATCACTTGCAGTTTAAGCCGGGGAGCTTAATGGACGCTCATCAAACGGTGGGCTGCGGATTGCGCCAGGAGTGGCCCCTCGCCGAGAGCAGTTCGTCCGCCGCTGGGGGACCCCAGGTCCCCGCAGGGTAGAATTCCTCCGGGCCGAGGGGCTGGTTGGCCCATGCCCGCCGGATGGGATCGACGATTCTCCACGCTGCCTCGACCTCGTCGCGCCGGATAAAGAGCGTCGCGTCGCCTTCAATGGCCTCGAGCAGGAGTCGCTCGTAAGCTTCCGGGGTATAAGCGCCAAACTCGGCGTCGTAACTGAAGTGCATGCGCACCGGGCGTATTTGCAGGCTGGTGCCGGGAATCTTGCCGTTGAAGCGCAGGGCGATGCCTTCGTTGGGCTGGAGCCGGAGCGTAATGGCGTTGGCGCCCAGCTTCGGCCCGCACTGGGCGGCGAACAACACGTTCGGAGTCGGCCGAAATTCCACGCGCACTTCACTGGCGCTCAGGGGCATGTTTTTGCCCGTGCGCAGGTAAAACGGCACGCTGGACCAGCGCCAGTTGTCCACGAGAAACTTCGCCGCCACGAAGGTCTCCACGTTCGAGCCAGGCGCGACTCGGCTCTCCTGCCGATAAGCCACGCGCGGTTGCCCGTCGATCTCGCCTTCCAAATACTGCCCACGCACGACCGCCGCAGACACCTGGCTCGGATCCAATAAGCGAATAGACTTCAACAGTTTCACCTTTTCATCGCGAACCGCTTCCGCCTCGAGCGACACGGGAGGCT
>DASTLJ010000176.1:0-4231 GCA_035715125.1 Verrucomicrobiia bacterium | reverse complement strand
GAGCGCATGCGCACGGGAAGCGCGTCCTCGATGGCCGTGCGGTAATAGCCGCCGAGGCCGAACGAATCCTGGCCGCCCAACATCACGAAACCGCCGCCGAGATCCTCGACGTAGGAGCGAAGCAGGCTCATCTGGCGCACGTTCACGTCTGTGGCCGGTACGTCGGAGAACAGCACCGCGTCGTAGGCGGCTAGCTCTTCAAGACTTCCCGGCATTCCTTTGCCTTCGCGCACTTCCACGCGAATGTTTTCGGCCTCCAAAGCGCGGGCCAGGAAGCGCCCGTCGCGCTCGTTCTTCTCGAGGAGCAACACTTTCGGTTCGCCGGAGACGCTGACCAGGCCCGAGGCGACGTTGTTGTCGGCGAAGAAGTCCCGGTCGGCCCTGGCGCGAAGCTCGTATTTCACAAGGCCCTCCCTGGCTTTGGATTCCTGAAAGGTCAGCGTGTTGGCGCCGGATTTGAGGTCGATCTCTTTTTCCTGAATCTTGAAACCATCGCGATAAAGGGTGAACTGCGCCTTGGTCGGCGTGGTCGCATGGGCGATGGCTGACACCGCGAAGCTCGCGCCCTTCTTCACCTCGCTTGGGATCACGAGGTCTTCGAGGAGGACTTCCTCCTTGGTGTCGGTGGCGTAGGGCGCGGTAAAAACCTTCAAGCCGTGCGCCGATGCGCGCCGGGCGGCGGCGATGCCATTGCCGGCGGTTTCGTTGCCATCGCTCAGGAGCAGGATTCGGTTGAGGGTGTCCGCCGGCAGCGATTGCGACGCGGTGAGCAAGGCGCGCTCGACGGCGGTCTCGCCGGCAGGCGTGGGGCGGGAGATGGGCTGTTGAAGCTTTGGCGTGGTGGAGAGCGGAGCGAGTGGGTTGTTCGTGGCGGCGAAGGCATTGAAGCCGGCCCGGGCCTGGGATGGGAGTGTCGCGGCAATCCGGCTCCATTGGTTGGACAGTTGGTTGGTGGCGGACTCGGCCACTGAATCCGAAACGTCGCCGAGCAGGAGGACAGAAAGTTTCTCGCTCCTGGAAACCCACAGGAGACTGCCGAGGGCGAGGGCGAGCAGCAGCAGGATCACGCAACGGGTGGCGGCGGAGAGTGCCAGTTGGGCGCGCGGCGAATCCACGAGCGTGAAGCGCAGCACCACGAGCAGCACCGGCAGTGCGAGCAGGAGCACGAGGAAGAGGGGATGCTCGAAGGTGAATCGACTCATTCGATGATCCTCCGATGAAATAGCACCCATTCCGTCACGGAAAGGACGGCCGCCAGGAGGGCCAGCAGCATCCACGGCTCGAAGCCGAGGCGAAAGCCTTCTTTGATTTCGGCGATCGGCTCGCCGGAGCGCAGCGGCAGGGCCTCGCCGGGCTGGATGCGACATTCGCGCGGGCTGGAAAGGTTGGCGGCGAACAGGGCGTTGGTCTCGCCGTTGGAAGTTTCGGCCCGGTAAAAGCCGGCGCGGGAAACCGGCACCAGCGCGCCGGCGGTGTCGAGGGACACGCGCGCGCCGTCCGGAGTCAGAACGGCGCGCGGGGTCGCATTCGTTTCCGTGGAGGACGCCGCGGCGAGCTTCGTCACTTCGGCGGAGGTCAGGAGCGAGCCCATCGGCGGATTGACCCACCGCTCGCCTGACTCGGCGCCGGCGAGGTGCCGGATGGCATTGGCGACGAGGATGGGGAAAGCGATGCGCAGCGGCAGGTCGGTGGTGCTGGTGTCGAACGTGATGACAAGCGCGTTTCGGTCCGGCGCTTCGCGCAGGAGGACGAGCGGCTCGTTGAAGGAAGCGGCCAGCTTCTGCCACGCCGGGTTTGGCTCGACGCCAATGGCTTTTTCGATCGTCACGTTTTGCAAGGCGAGATGGCGGTTTACCGGGTGGTCGCGCTGCCATTCGGTGAAGAGCGGCTTGCTCAGCTCGCCGCGCTTCTTGAGGCCGAGGTCGTCAGGCCAGTCGCCGATGAAGATGGAATTGCCCGGCGGCGTGGCCGGCGGCCGCCAGCCGCTGAAAATCGTGACGGCGTGGGCGCTGGACTCGGTGAATTTGTCGGGCTTCACGACTTCCAGCTCCACGTCTTCGTCCGTGGCCAGGGCGCTCTGGAGGAACAGGTTTTCGGGCGTGACGAGGCGCACGCGGATGGGGCGCGGTCGCGGCAGCGTCGCGTAAGCGTGGTTATCGAGGGGGAAGTTGTCTTGAACGTCCGCAAAGGCCTCGATCTCGCCGCCTTCGGCGCTGAACTGGCGCAGCGTGCGCGTGAGGCTCTTGCCCGCAGGGACATTGAATTCGAAAGCGTCGGCAAGGCGGCCGCCAATGCGCAGCTCGACAGGCACGCGGCGGTCTTTCTCGGAGTCATTGGTGATTTCGAGGTGTACCTGGAAATCGCGCGGAGAACTGGGCAACGGCCGGACACTGAACGTGCTGATGCCAAGGTTGTCGGACTTGGCGCCGACGCGCAGGTAGGCGAAGCGGCTCCGGGCCGGCGGGTGGATCTCCACCGGGTCGAACGCGCCGTCCGTGACGAGGTAGACATGGGTTTCGCGGTCGTCGGCCGGGAGTTGTTCCACCAGAGCGAGGGCCTTTTTGAAGTCGGTGCCCCCGTGCGTGGGCTGGAGTTTGTCGATGGCTTCCTGGAGATCCTTCTTGCTGTCCGTGAAGGGGTGAAGGATGTCCGCTTCGGCGGCGACGGCCACGAGCATGAGCGAATCGCCGATGGACATGCCGCGGACGACGCCGCGGGCCTTGTCGCGCGCCGCGTCGAAGCGTGTTCTGCCTGTAGCTGCGACCGTGAGGTCGCGGGCCGTTCCCTGGGAAGAATCGCCAGCCCGCGACCTCACGGTCGCAGCTACGCGTTCCTGGACGAGCATCGAGGCGGAGTTGTCAATGAGCAGCACGATGCGCCGGGCGCCGGTCATTTTTCCGGAGAGCGAAGGGCGGGACGCCGCGAGCGTGAGCAGCACGATGAAGAGAAGTTGCAGTAGAAGCGACAAAAGCTTCTTGAGCCGGGTAAGCGAGGTGACGGTTTGTTCGTCGCGGAGAATTTTGTCCCAGAACATCAGAGTGGAAACTTCCACGCGCCGGCGCCGCTGCTTCAGTAGGTAGAGCAAGATGACCGGCGCGAATAGCGTGAAGCCGAGCAAGAACCAAGGTTGGCCGAAGCTCATCGTGTGTGCGTAGCTGCGCTATTGCAAGAATCGTTCGCGTCTCAACATATGAATGATGGTGTCACTGAACGGCACGTCCGTGCGGCAGCGGACGTAGCCGACTTCGCTCTTTCGACAGAATTGTTCCAGGCTCGCACACCAGTCGGTGAAGGTTTGACGATAGCGGCGCAGCAATCCTTCCGTCAGCGTGACTTCGCGGAACCGGCCGGTCTCCGCGTCGTGCAGACGCAGGTCGCCGAGCAGCTCCGGCTGGGCCTCCTGTGGGGAAACGCAGTGAATGGCGAAGACCTCGAACTTCTGGTAACGCAACGCATTCAGGCCGCTGATGGCGGCCGGGTCGTAGAAGTCGGAGAGCACGACAGCCAGTCCGCGTTTGCGACGGCTGCCGGCAAAGGTCTTCATGCAGTTGGCCAGGTCCGTTGGGCCGCAAGATTTGAGCCCTTCGAGGAAGTGAAGGAGACGAAAGACTTTGCCCTTGCCGCGCGCGGCGAGCTGCTGGGCGGCGCTGCGCGGGAGGGATTGGTGGAACGGGATGACGAAGATGCGGTCGAGGCTGGCCAGACCCAGGTAGCCGATGGCCGCGGCGAGGCGCCGGAGGTAGTGAAACTTGTAGGGCTTGCCGAAGTCGATGGAGCCGGAGCAGTCGAGCAGCAGATAGATGTAAAGATCTTCCTCTTCCTCGAAGAGCTTGAGGAACAGGTGATCGGTGCGAAAGAAGACGTTCCAGTCGATGAACCGGAAATCGTCCCCGGGCGAGTAAGGCCGGTGGTCGGCGAACTCGACGCTTACGCCTTTCTGGCGGCTGCGCCGCTCGGCCTTCATCTGGCCGGAGAGGATTTTGCGGGCGATGATGTGGAGGTATTCGAGCGTGTCGAGGAAGTCGTCGTCGAAGAGCGGAGCGTTGCGGTCGTCCAACTGCGCGGAAGGGGCTGGAGCGAGGGCGGACATGAAATGACGAATGACGAATGACCAAAAGTCATTTCTCCTCCACCTTCTTCTGCTCCACGATCTCTTTGATAATGGCATCCGTCTTCACTTCCTCGGCTTCGCCTTCGAAGTTCAGGATGAGACGGTGGCGCAGCGCGGGCG
>DASTLJ010000175.1:0-8628 GCA_035715125.1 Verrucomicrobiia bacterium | reverse complement strand
CCGCGCCGGACGCACCCTGCGCTGGAGCGGGCAATTTGCGCTCGACGGCAAGGCCACGAACATCGTCCGGCTCAGCGCTACAAACCAGCTTCTCGTCACGCTCTGCCTGGACCTGACGAACGGCACCGAGCGGATCACTGGACCGATTGCCGAAGGCGGCCGCGTCGCGGAACTCATTGCGAACCGGACGCAGCCGAGGTCCGCCACGAATCCTGCCGCGCCCTACGCCGGCAAGTACACCCTCTCCTTCGTCCCGGAGGCTGGCGTCCCGGGACCCGCCGGCGCGAGCCTCGCCGCCATCAGCGCCGACACCAACGGCAACTTGAAACTAAGCGGCTTCCTCGCGGACGGCACGAAGCTCGCCGCCAAAGGCGCGGTCTCGAAGGATGGCCTCTTTCCGCTCCAACAGCCGCTCTACAGCAGCAAGGGCTCGGTGCAGAGCTGGTTGATGTTCACCAACGATCCGGGCACGAATCTCGTCGCCCTTGCGAACTGGACCAAACCGATGCGGCCCGCGGACAAACGTTATCCCGGCGGGTTCACGAATCTTTTGGACGGTTTCGGCACGCGCTATTCGCTGCTCGAACTCACAAACGCCCTCTCGGCCATGCCGTCCAATGCGATTGCCGTGGGCGCGCTGCCGACGGCCGACACGACCAACGCGGTCTTCTGGAGTCCCACCCAGCGACGCATGACCAATGCGGCCGGCATGACGGTTACCCTCAATGCCGCCACCGGCCTGTGGGACGGAGTTTATCCGGAGTCCGTGAGCCGACAACGGCTTCCCTTTAAGTCCACCCTTCAAAAACTCGCCGATCGCTACGTGGGACTTGGATATATTATCCAATCGAACATCACTGGAACGGTAGTCTTCGGCCCTGTCCCATGAGTAAACGCAGGAAACCAAAGCCCGAAAAATCCACCCAACCGCCCCCGCCCGCGCCGCCACCCGGCAACGGTAACGGCGCGCACATTGTCCTCGAAGCCGGCTCCCCCGCGGCTCCCGGGCGCGTCGTCGAGCCGACCAAAGTCGAACTGCCCATCCACCGCCGCGTGGACACGGGATTCTTGCAGTATGCCAGCTATGTGATTCGCGACCGGGCGATTCCCAATCTGGCCGATGGCCTTAAACCGGTGCAACGGCGCATTTTGTGGGCGCTGCGCGAAAAGGACGACGGCCGCTTCATCAAGGTCGCCAACGTCGTGGGCCATTGCATGCAGTTTCATCCGCACGGCGACGCGTCGATTGGCGACGCGCTGGTGGTGCTTGCAAACAAACGTTATCTCATCGAAGGCCAGGGCAATTTCGGCAACATCTTCACCGGCGATCCTCCGGCCGCCCCGCGCTACATCGAGTGCCGACTCACCGAACTCGCGCGGGCCGAACTTTTCAACGACGAAGTGACCGAGTTCGTTCCCAGTTACGACGGCCGAAACCGAGAACCTGTTGCTTTGCCCTGCAAGCTACCGCTCACGTTGATGCTCGGCGCCGAGGGCATTGCCGTGGGCCTTGCGGCAAGAATCCTTCCCCACAACTTCCCCGAGCTGCTCGAAGCGCAAATCGCCATCCTCAAGAAGCAGCCCTTCAAATGCCTCCCCGATTTTCCGACGGGCGGCCTGATGGACGCGCGCGACTACCGCGACGGCACGGGCTCGGTGAAGGTCCGCGCGAAACTCAAGGTCAAGGATGAATCGACCGTCGTCATCAAGGAGATTCCCCCGACGACCACCACGGATTCCCTCATGGCATCCATCGAAGACGCCGTGCGCAAGGGCAAGCTCAAGGCGCGATCCGTGAATGACTTCACCTCCGAGGAGGCGGAAATCGAGGTGAAAGCCCCGCAAGGCGTCTCCTCCGAGAAACTGGCCGACGCGCTTTATGCCTTCACGGACTGCGAGGTGACCATCGCCAGCCGCATCGTGGTGATCAAAGACAATCGGCCGGTCGAACTCACGGTCAGTGAAGTGCTCAAGGCGAACACCGCGCAACTCGTTGCCCTGCTCAAGCGCGAACTCGAACTGAAGGAGAAGCACCTTGAAGACGAGTTACACTTCCGCACGCTCGAACGCATTTTCATCGAGGAACGGCTTTACAAAAAGATTGAACAGTGCCGGACCAATGAAGCGGTGGTCGCCGCTGTCCAAGAAGGTTTCAGACCCTTCCGGCGCCAGATGCTTCGCGAGCTGACCGCCGAGGACGTCGAGCGCCTCCTGCAAGTGCGCATCCGGCGCATCTCGCTTTTCGACATCCAAAAACACCGCGACGAAATGGCGAAGACCAAAGCCGACCTCGAAGAAACGCGGCGCCATCTCAAGAACGTCACCAAGTACGCGATTGCCCACCTGGAAAAGCTGCTGGAGAAATATGGCCCGCTCTATCCACGACTCACGCGGTCGAGCCGTTATGACGAAGTGGACGCGAAGGAAGTCGCCTTCAAGGCTTTCAAGGTCGCCTATGACCGCGAGAGCGGCTACGTGGGCTACAAGGTGACCGGCGACGAGTTCAAAATGGACTGCACCAAGTTCGACAAGCTGATCCTGGTCTTCAAGGACGGCCACTACAAGGTGACCGAGTTGCCGGAGAAGCTCTTTGTCGGCCCCGACCTGTATTATTGCGGGCTGCCGGAGCGCGAGCGTGTGTTCACGCTGGCGTACACGAACCGCGACGCCACGTATCTCAAACGCTTCACCTTTGGCGGCGCAATCCTGAACAAGGAGTATTTCTGCATCCCGCCCAAGTCGCGCATCCTGTTCGTCGAGACGGACACTCCGAAGGAACTCTTCATCCGCTACAAGCCCGCCCCGTACCAGAAGATCAATCAACAGACGTGCAACCCCGCGGAGATCGAAGTCAAAGGTCCGAAGACCCGCGGCCGGCAGATCTCCATCAAGGAAGTCTCCTCCATCACGAGCGCCCCGACGCGCGGCTGGGATTCCGAAGCGGCGACGACGAAGCTCCAGTTCACATAGAATGAATGATTGAGGCTAAACCACGATTAGGCGACAGCCTGTCGGCTGGCTTTATTTCCGCTCGCGTCAGGCTCTGACTGCTCCCACCATCGCAAAACTCTCAGCGCCCGAAGCGTGTTCCAACGGCTGGGTGCGCCCAGCCGTTCCAATGCGAAGTAGGTCCTGCCCTTGTAGCGGTTCTCAAGCGGCCAGCGACCGTCTTCGCGTTGGCGGCTCCGCACAATCCGGATTGACTCGGCCAGGCGCTCGTCGCCGGGCGCATTGACGGCTTGGAAGTAATCCAGCGCGCGCAGGATGTCGTAGTGCCAGCGCGGCGGGAACGAGAAGAGAATAAAAATCGGCTTGATGATTTTGCCCGTGCGGTCGGAGCGAAAGAGATGGTGCCTCAGCAGGAATTCTCGTCCTCGGTGCTGCGCACTTTGCACTGCCTGCGCCTTGCGCCCAGCGTGCATTTCATAAAGACGCAAACCCTCCAGGACACTGATGGTAGTGTTAACCGAGGAATGTGTCGCGCCGAAGTCCCGCTGACAATTCCACCCGCCATCGGGCATTTGCTCCCGCAGCAGGTAGTCGACCAGGGTGTGCAGCCGCTCGTCGGCATGCTGAAAGTAGCTGAGGATCGAGAGCACCATGCCGGTGATGCACGTCTCGCTGCGGCCCCTCCATCCGTAGTTGATGCCGCCATCGCGTAGGAGTCCTCGCTCCAGCAGCAGCGGGCACGCCCGGCGCGCCTGCGGGTTGGTCGGAGGCAGTCCGAAGTCGCGGAGCAGCAGCATCGTGTAAGTCGTGGACGTCCACTTCGGGGAATACAATCCGCCGTCCGCAGATAGACCGCCTGCCCATGTGCCCTCGCGATCCTGCCTGGCCAGAAGACGAGCGCCCCACCCCTCCCGAGCCACCTTGCTCTGCTCCCGCTCGATACTCCTTTCGCCAGCCCGCACCAAATCCCGCAAGGTCTGCCAACGGATAGCCGGATCGCCGTCGAGCAACCAGCGAACGGCCTTATCGGACTGTGGATGATTCGTCACCATAACCCTGTCGAGCCGCAAAAGTGCAGCGACGACTCGTTCTTCATTTCATGGTTTTCTCCTGATGCAGTGAAGGCGCGTTGCGCCGACGAGGAACAAACTGCCCTCCGCGACGGCAGGCGAGGCGTGATTCCCGTCGCCGAGGTCGTTTACCGCGAGCACACGAAATTCCGGGCCGGTCATGACTTGTCAATGCGCAGGCGATGGCAGCCAGCAAAGGCACGAAGGGAATTTTCATGCTCGTCTCACTTCTGTCCCGGTCGTTTCGGTGGAATGCCAACCAACAGGCCGCCCGCACAGATGAACTCGATGGATCAGCACAACTCAACGGCCATGGCCACCGCCTCGCCGCCGCCGATGCACAGCGAATCGACACCGACGCGGGCGCCGCGCTGCTTCATCGCATTGAGCAATGTGACCAGCGTGCGGGTGCCGCTGGCGCCGATGGGATGCCCGAGCGCCACCGCCCCGCCGTGCACGTTGCATTTCTCATGCGGAATGCCGAGGTCCTTCATCGCCGCCAGGGGCACGACCGAAAAGGCCTCGTTGATTTCAAACAGCCCCACGTCGCTGACCTGGAGGGAGAGTTGCTTGAGCAGTTTTGCGATGGCGCCAATCGGGGCCAGCGTGAACCACTCCGGCTCCCGCGAGGAGGTCGCGTAGCCGAGGATCTTAGCCTGCGGCTTGACGCCCAGTTCCTTGACCTTATTGCCCGACAGAACGATCACCGCCGCCGCGCCGTCGTTGATGCTCGAGGCATTGCCGGCCGTGACCGTGCCTTTGTCTCCGAACGCCGGAGGAAGCTTGCGCAGCTTCTCTTCGTTGAATTTTTTCAGGTTCTCATCCTCGGAGACGATCACGGTCTCCTTGCCCGACTTGACCTCCACCGGCGCGATTTCCCGGGCGAAGACGCCGCTGGAGGCCGCCGCAATGGCCCGCTTGAAACTGGCGATCGCGAACTCGTCCTGCTGTTCGCGTGCGAACCCGTACTTCTCCGCGCAACGGTCCCCGCACGTGCCCATGTGGACAAGGTTGTAAACATCCCAGAGGCCGTCCCGAATCATCGAGTCGATGATCTCGCCGTTGCCCATGCGATAGCCGCCGCGCGCCTTTTCGAGAAGATACGGGGCGCGTGACATGTTCTCCGTCCCGCCTGCCACGACCACATGGGCGTCCCCGCACTGAATGGCCTGGGCCGCCAGCATCACGGATTTCAGGCCGGAGCCACATACTTTGTTTACGGTGGTTGCACCGATCGTCGGGCTGAGCCCGGCGCGAATGCCCACCTGTCTGGCCACGTTTTGCCCAAGGCCGGCGCTAATCACATTGCCGAAGATCACTTCATCGATGCTGTCTCCTCGCACGCCGGCGCGCTCGAGAGCGGCCTTGACCGCCACACTTCCCAGAAGCGGCGCCGGCATTTGTTCGAAGGCTCCGCAAAAAGTGCCGATGGCCGTGCGGGCGCCGCCCGCGAGATAGACATCCTTCATCATAATTGATTTCTTTTCTGCACTCAGCCTATTCCTGCGAAGGAACAATTCAAGTGCCCGCAGCGCGAACTTTTCGAGGGCATGATATCTGGCAACATGGTTCTACGAAAGTCTCAACCAAAACAGCTTCTCGCGCGTTGAACCCTGGAACTGTGAAAACATGGCTTTGTCAATTCCAGATGGCCTAGTCAGGACGAACATTTCCAAGCTGCGCCCGCTGCAGGGCGGTGTTTACTTTTTCGCGGGACTGACGTAGAAACTGACACTCGGAATGAGAGAGACCGGAGTTGAACCGGTCAGCGAATTATGAAAGCTCACTTGGAGTTCCGGCGCAAATCACGCGTGAGTCAAAGCTGCCGCCGGCGCGCGGTGGGCCGGGGCCGCGCCTTCACGCTCATCGAACTGCTGGTGGTCATCGCCATCATCGCCATACTCGCCGCGATGCTGTTGCCGGTGGTGGCCAGCGCCAAGGAGAAAGCCCGGCAGCTCGTGTGCATGAATAACCTCAAGCAACTGTTCACGGCGCTGACCGTCTATGCGGACAACAACGACGGACAGTTTCCGCCCCGAATGCAGCCGTTCTGGCCGGAGCGCCTGCGACCTGAGTACGAGTCCCTGGCGCTGCTCAAGTGCCCGACCGATCCGGCGGGACGGACGGGGACAGGGCCGCCCGGCAGCGCCCTCGCCGCGCCACGCAGTTATTTGCTCAACGGGTGGGGCGACTACTACGAATCAGTCCTGGTTGGCAGGCAGTGGGACTTGTTCATGCGTCACGAGTGGGAATTCGGCTTTCCGGCGAGTATCGCCCAGGAACCCAGCGACACCATTGCCTTTGGCGAGAAGATAGACGCATCGGAGAACTGGCACGTGGATTTCTGGCAGAGTGGCGGCAATGACATCAATGAAATCGAACACAGCCGGCACAACAATCCGCAGAAGCGAAGGGGAACCGGCGGATCCAATTATGCCTTCCTGGATTCCAGCGTACGGTACCTGCGCTGGGGCCAGGCGTTGGCTCCGGTCAATCTTTGGGGTGTCACGGCCAACTTCCGGAGCAGCTCTGTTGCGCTGACACCGTAGCCGGGATTGGAAGCAAGGATCATCCCGCGATCCCGCAGTGGGGAATGCAAACTCCGGCTTGCCGCGCTACCGGGTGTTGTGCTGCCCTGAACGGCGTTACGCACGACACCACCATGGGCCACCAGGAATCTTACTACCGGCAAAACGAGGCCTACGCCGAATTCCTCTCGTCTTGGGACGCCGGCTTCTACGCGAAATACGCGGACACTCTCAAGCCCGCCAGGCCCGGCGCCCGCGCGCTGGATGTCGGCTGCGGCGTCGGCCAGGTGGTAGCGCGGTTGAAGGAGGCCGGGTTCGAGGCGTGGGGTGTTGACGTCTCCGGCCCGAACATCGAGCGGGCGAAAAATTTTTCAGACCGCTGCCTACTGTACGAAGGGAAGCGCCTGCCGTTCGCAGACCAGCACTTTGCCAGCGTCGGCGCGCTGAACGTCCTCGAGCACGTCGAGGAACCCGAGGCGTTCATCCAGGAGCTGGCGCGCGTCACCGAAGCCGGCGGGCGCATCGTGCTCAGCAGCCCGAATTTTTTTCGCGTGCTCGGCTTTCGCGATTATCACCCGCGGATGCGCGGACTGGCCAACAAGTGGCGCAATTGGCAGCGGCTTCGAGCCAAGCGCCGGCAGATGCGCGCCGCGCCTGACTCGGTGCGCTTCGACAGGATGGAGCCCATCGTGAAAGAGCCTTTTACACCGGATGATGACGCGATCGTCGCGACGAACGCCGCCGAGATGGAGTTTTTTCTCAACCGCGCCGGTTGCCGGGTGGAGAGCGTTTCCTGCTGCGACCGTTACGTCGCCAAGCCCATTGATTTTTTTCTGAACCTCGGTCCGTGGCGCTACGTGATGTTCAATTCGTTCGTCGTGGCGAAGCGCGAAGGCGTAGAATCGTTGAATCGTTGAATCGTTAAAACGTTAAATCGTTGAATCGTTGAATCGTTGAATCGTTGAATCGTTGAATCGTTGAATCGTTAAAACGTTAAATCGTTGAATCGTTAAAGCGTGAATCGTTAAATCGTTAGATTTGTGGATCGGAAATCGGGCGGGCCGGCAATTCCACCGCAGGCACGCCGAGATAGCACCTTATCGATCGATCCATTCACGATTTAACGATTCACGTTTTAACGATTCACGTTTTAACGATTCACGATTTAACGATTCACGATTTAACGATTCACGTTTTAACGATTCACGATTCACGATTCAACGATTCACGATTCAACGATTCAACGATTCAACGAACTCACAACCCGCTCGGGTGATCGATGAACTCCCACGGCACGCCGAACTTGCGCGACAACTCCCCCGCCAGCGCTTTCACGCCGAAGGTCTCCGTCGCGTAGTGGCCGCCGTAGAGGACGTTGATGCCCAGTTCCTCGGCCAGCCCAAAAGTCCAGTGCGGACCTTCGCCGGTGATGAAGGTGTCCACGCCCTCGCTGGCGGCGCGCTTGACTTCACTACCGGCGCCGCCGGTCACGATCCCGATGCGGCGGCAGGTGGACGGCCCTCCGGGCAGCACCGTCGGTTCGGCGCGCACGATGAAATGGAGGCGCCGGGTCAGCTCTTTGAGTGGCACGGTCGCCGCGACCTGGACGCCGAGATGCTGATCCTTCTCGAAGAAAAACGGCTTGTGGTTTCGCAAGCCGAGCGCGGCGGCGAGCTGCGCGTTGTTGCCCAGCCGCGGGTGCAGGTCGAGCGGCAGGTGCGAGCTGTAAACGGCCAGGTTGTTCTCGAGCAACAGCCGCATCAGCTCGTAGTGCTTGCCCACCCACGGATGCCGCGGGGCCCAGAACAATCCGTGGTGCACGACCAGGAGGTCGGCGCGGGCCGCGGCCGCCTTGCGCACCGTGGCCAGACTGGCATCCACCGCGGCGGCGATTCGCGACACGCGGCCGCGGTTTTGGGCCTGCAACCCGTTGTGCGCGCCGTCGTAGTCGTTCACGTCGGCCGTGCGCAGAGCGCGGTCGCAGTAGCGGGCCATGAGGGACAATGGAACTGAGGCCATGCGCGGAGTGTGGCGGTGGGCGGGAGTTCTTAAAGTCCCCGGTTCAGCCCAGCTTCACTTCC
>DASTLJ010000174.1:0-9707 GCA_035715125.1 Verrucomicrobiia bacterium | reverse complement strand
GGGGGCGCTCGTGTTGACGGAGAGCAGCTTTCCGAACCGAAAGTCCCTCCTCTCCCCGGCCCTCTCCTCCCTCCGAGGGAGGAGAGGGAGTTCATCGTTCGCGATCCGGAGGCAGTGCGGATGCGCCCCGAGTGAAGGCGGCGCTGTCTTTGAGCGTCACTGACAGGTAACACGCATGAAAACTTTGCAGGCGATTACCACGATCACCATTGGCCTGGCCGTTTGCGCGCTTCGTGGCGCCGCGCAGGAGTGGACCCGCTTTCGCGGCCCGAACGGCACCGGCATCAGCTACGCCAAAACCATTCCCTCCAGAATCAGCGACTCAAACATCAACTGGAAGGTTGAACTGCCCGGCACCGGCCATTCCTCGTCCGTGCTGTGGGGCGAACGGATTTTCCTTACCACCACCGGCGATAAATCCGGGGGCCTCTTCGTGCTCTGTTTGAGCGCGAAGGACGGGCGACTCCTTTGGCGACGGGATTTTCCACTCACGCCCTTCGCTCGCCACCAGTTCAACAGCTTCGCCGCCTCCACGCCTGCCGTGGATGCCGAGCGCGTTTTTGTCGTCTGGAATGAACCGGAGCATTTCAAGCTCGCTGCCCTCAATCACGACGGCAAGGTCGCCTGGCAGCGCGACTTCGGGTCGTTCGTCAGCCAGCACGGTTGCGGCGTCTCACCGATTGTTTTCGGGAACAAAGTTATTCTCGGCAACGAACAGGATGACGAGAAGTTCGTGAGAGAGAGCACGCGCAGCGGCAAAAGTTTTGTTGTGGCCGTGGACGCGGCGCACGGAAAGACACTCTGGGAAACACCCCGCCGCAGCACCGTGGTTTCTTACTCGACGCCTTGCGTCTATGAGCCGAAGAACGGAAAGCCCGCGCTGATCTTTGGCAGCCAGGGGCACGGCCTTTATGCCATCGAGCCGGACACCGGCAAAGTGCTCTGGGACTACGATCAGGCCTTCGACAAACGCACGGTCAGCTCACCCATCATCGCCGGGAATATCATCCTCGGCTCATGTGGAAGTGGCGGCGGCGGCAGTTTTGTCACCGCGATTAATGCGGGCAACGCGGGCGCAGGCCGGAATCCGAAATTGGCGTACCAGATTAAGAAGTCCGCGCCCTACGTCCCCACGGGCATTGCGGCGAACGGCTTGGTCTGGCTCTGGAGCGACGGTGGGATCGTCACCTGCCTCGACGCGCCGACCGGCTCCATTCACTATCAGGAACGCGTCGGCGGGAACTACTTTGGGTCACCTGTATGGGTGGATGGTCGATTGTTCTGCGTTTCAACGGCGGGCGAACTGGTGGTACTCGAAGCCAGCCGCCGCTTCAATGTGCTCCACCGTTATCCGCTCAACGAACTTTGTCATTCCACGCCAGCCGTGGCGTTGGGCCGGATGTTCATTCACACCGAGCGACATCTCATCAGCCTCGGGGGCGCGACGCAGCCGCTGTCAGGAACGGAGTGACAATTTTCCAAATGCCCGGAGAGGCAGGGCATTGAGCCTGATCGGCGGCATCACGAATTCTTGCACTCTCATTAGCATCGGGCTTCAGCCCGGTGATCGGAGCGGGCCACGAGAACAGCCGTTTCAACGGCTTTTTGTGGCGGGCGGCGCGAAAACCGTTCAAACGGTTTTCACCTCCTTCGCATCCCTCCTCACCCGGCTGAAGCCGCGTGCTAATGAGAAACCACTCCCGTGCGCCTTGCCATCGCGCCCAATGCTGTTAAACACGCGCCAGCCCATGAATTCATCGCGACGCAAATTACGCGGCGTTTTGCCGGTTTTTCAGACGCCGTATCACGCGGACGAGTCCATTGACCTGGCCACGCTGGAAAAAGAGGTCGCCTGGCTCTACGACTGCGGCGCGGACGGCATCGTGATGGCGATGGTGTCGGAAGTGTTGCGTCTGTCCAGCGCGGAGCGGGAGGCATTGGCCGAGGCCGCCTGCAAGTTCGGAAGCTCCCGCGGCATGGTGGTCATCAGTGTCGGCGCGGAAGCGTCCAAGGTGGCGGAGGATTACGCAAAGCACGCCGAGTCGGTCGGAGCGGATGCGGTGATGGCCATCCCGCCGGTGTCTGTTATCCTCAATGAAGCAGAGTTGGCGGGTTACTACTCGCGCATCATCCAGGCCATCGGCATCCCGGTCATCGTGCAGGACGCAAGCGGTTATGTCGGCCGGCCGATGAGCATTGCGATGCAAGCGCAGTTGCTCGACGAGTTCGGCCCGGAGCGCGTGATGTTCAAGCCGGAGGCCAGCCCCATCGTTCCGCGCCTGGTCGAGTTGCTCAATGCCACGGGCCGGCGCGCGCGCGTCTTCGAGGGCACCGGCGGCATCGCGCTCATGGAATCACACCCACACGGCGTGGTTGGCACCATGCCAGGTGCGGACCTGATTCGCGCGCTGGTGGGACTCTGGCGCGCGTTGGAGGCCGGCGATGCCGCGAAGGCAAAGCGGATCCACGAACCACTCGCCGCACTCATCTCCATTCAAACCAGCCTCGATGCCTTCCTCGCCGTCGAAAAACATCTGCTTTTGCGCCAGGGCATTTTCAAGAACACCATTATCCGCGGCCCGGTCGGATTCCGGCTCGATGAGCAAACAGGGCGCGAGGTGGATCGGCTGTTCGAACAGTTGATGGAAGCGGCGAAAATCGAAATGACGAATGACGAATGACGAATGACGAAAGAAATCTGAAGCCCCAGGTGGATAGGTTGTTCGAACGGTTAATGGCTCTTTCGTCATTCGTCATTCGTCATTCGTCATTCGTACCACGAGCATGGGCGAACTAACTTCTGCTCCTGCGAATCCCCGCCCGACAAAGGCGCGCTTCCTCGTTCTCGCCTGGCTTTGCGCTGCGGCTGCGCTGGCCTATTTGAGCCGCAACGCCATCGCGGTAGCCGAAAGCACCGTGCGCCGAGACCTTGGGCTGACGAAACAACAGTCCGGCTGGTTGATGAGCGGCTTCTTTTTCAGCTATGCGCTCCTGTCGATTCCAGCGGCGCAGTTCGGACAACGCACCGGTTCCCGGCGCGCCCTTCCGCTCCTCGCGACCGTGTGGTCCATCGCCACGGCCGCGACGGCGTTGGTGAGCGGTCTCGGTGGGTTTCTCGCGGCGCGCATCGTGCAAGGCGTTGCGCAGGCCGGGCTGTTTCCGACAACCACGGTCACGATCGCGAAGTGGTTTCCGCTGACGGGACGCGCCTTCGCCGTGGGCGCGCTCGGCAGTTTCATGTCGCTTGGCGGCGCGCTCTGCGCCTGGCTCACGGGCGTGTTGCTCGAAGCATTCGAACCTCGCCTCGCGGCTGGGTGGAATTGGCGGCTCACGTTCCTGCTCTTTTCCGTGCCCGGGATTGTCTGGGCACTGTGTTTTTGGTGGTGGTTCCGCGATGAGCCAGGCGAGCACCGAGCAGTGAACGAAGCGGAGCTTGAAGTAATCCAGGCGGATCATACGGCCAGGGCCGAGCGAGCGCAGCCTCCAACCCGAGGAACCACGGCTGTGCTGCCCACGCCATGGCTCCCCCTTTTTTCCAGTCCTGCGATGTGGTGGCTTTGCGGACAACAGTTGTTCCGCGCGGCGGGCTACATCTTTTTCACGAGCTGGTTCGCCACTTATTTGCAGGAAACACGCGGCGTGGGCATCGCCCATTCCGGCTTCCTCAACATGCTGCCGCTCATCGCAGTCGTGGCCGCCGGGATGGTGGGTGGCGCATTGTCCGACTGGCTGCTCAAACGAACCGCCAGCCGCAACGTCGCCCGCCGATGGCTGAGCATGCTCAGCCAGTTCGCGTGCGCCGGTTTGATATTCTGGGCGTTGGTGCTGGAGGACGCCCTGACAGCGGTGCTGGTGATTAGCGCGGGATCGTTTTTCGCGTCGCTCGCGTCGCCGTGCGCCTACGCCATGACGATTGACATGGGCGGGTCGCACGTGGCAACCGTCAACGCCACCATGAACATGATGGGCAACTTCGGGGCATGGGCCTTTCCAATCGCGGTGCCCTGGTTGCTGGCGCGCTTCGGGAATTGGGACGCGGTGCTCGTGGTGTTTGGCGGGCTCTATGTGATTGGCGCGCTGTTCTGGTTGCTTCTCAAACCGGAGGGAACAATCGTTGAACAAGCCTTGTGCCGTGAGAACTTAAATCGCAGTCATGCCCCAGTCTTCCATCACTGAATTAAATACGCCTCAGAGCCGCTGTCGCTTCGCGCTCGCGTGGGCTGACATCACTCCGCCCGTTGGGATTTACCACCGCATGTGGGGCGCGGCGAAGCACGAGCGCGCGACCGGCGTGCATCGACCGCTGCGCGGCACGGTGGCGGTGTTCGCGCCGATCCACGAGGGAGATTCTGCTGCGTTTCGCTTCGACTCGGCCGACCCCCTCACCCGCCCTTTGGGCACGCTCTCCCCCTCCGAGGGGGAGAGGGATGGGGTGAGGGGGCGTTCGCCGGAGACGCGGCAGATTCTTGTCGCCCTCGATCATTGCGTGCTCGGCGCCGTGGAGCACGAGCAACTTGTCACGCACGTCGCGCAAGCCAGCGGCCAGCCGAAAGAAACCCTCCTCGTTGTCTTCTCGCACACGCATGGCGCGGGGTTGATGGGACTCGAACGCGCGACGCTGCCGGGCGGTGACTTGATTCCGAGTTATCTGCGCTCCATCGCCGAGCGCGCAGCAGAACTGGTGAGGGAATGTTGCGACCGACTCGTCCCGGTCGGCATCGTGTATGGTCAGGGACGTTGCAATCTTGCGGCGCACCGCGATTTCTTTGATGAGGAGCAGAAGCAATTCGTCTGCGGCTTCAACCCCGGCGCGCCTGCGGACGACACGGTGCTCGTCGCGCGCGTCACGGACGAGAGCGGCCGATTGATGGCCACCGTGGTGAACTACGCGTGCCATCCGACGACTCTCGCGTGGGACAACACGCTCATCAGCCCGGACTATGTGGGCGCGTTGCGCGAAGTGGTCGAGCAGGCCACGGGCGCGCCGTGCCTCTTCCTGCAAGGCGCGAGCGGCGAACTCGGGCCGCGCGAGGGCTATGTCGGTGACGCCGCCGTGGCGGACCGCAACGGGCGCCAACTCGGCTTCGCCGCACTCTCGACGCTTACCGCTCTGCCATCGGCGGGCACACGTTTTCGCTACACCGGGCCAGTCGTGAGCGGCGCCACGCTCGGTGCGTGGGCGCACGAGCCACTGCCGGCGAATGAGGCGGAACGCAAGGGACTTTGGCAAATTTGGCGCTGGCGCGAAAGGCTCCGGTATCGCCCCGGCCGGTCAACGGCCGAACAGGTCAAAACCGAGTTGAAGCAGTGCCAGGCTGACGAGGATGCCGCGCGAGCCGTCGGCGATACCCGGCGCGCCGCCGATGGTCGGGCAATGGCCGAGCGCAAGCGACGTCTGCTGCATCGGCTCTCGCAATTGCCGCGCGGTGATGCGTTCCCATTGCAGGTCGTTCTGTGGCGCATGGGCGATGGTTTCTGGCTCGGCGTGCAGGGAGAGAGTTACAGTTTGCTGCAAACCGAATTGCGGCGCTGTTTCCCCGGCACACCGATCTTCGTGGCTTCGGTGGCGGCGGATTGGGGCGCGTCGTATCTTCCAACGAAGGAGATTTACGACACAGGAATTTATCAGGAATCCATTGCGGTCGTGGCAGCAGGCAGCCTGGAGCAGCTCATCCAGTCGATCAGGACCCGAATCGCGGAAGCCGACAAGGGTTTGTAGGAGGGTTCAGCCATGCGATTCGCTTCGACGGTTGAAATCAGCAAACTGAGCGAATGATAACGCCGCCGCGGGCTGCCCTGCATTTCTCACCGCCGATCGTAGCCGCCGACGTGAGGAGGCGGATGGACTGCTCTTCCGCGTTCTCCGCCTCCTCACGTCGGCGGCTACAGACTCTCGCGGCTCAAAGCTCTATTTGTCCGAGCAAGGAAAGAGGTTTGAGCCTGCTTACATCGGCTGCTACATGAGGCGCATGAGAATCAAACGAATCCAAACGCTCATCTGCCACGCGCGGATGCGGAACTGGGTGTTCGTGAAAGTCATCACCGATCAGCCCGGCCTCGTAGGCTGGGGCGAGGCCACGCTCGAATGGCACACGCGCGGCGTGGTGGGCGCCATCGAAGACATCGCAGGGCTGCTCATCGGCAAAGATCCGACGCGGCCGGAGCATCTCTGGCAGATGATGTACCGCCAGCACTTCTGGCACGGGCACGGCATCGTTCGCGCCACAGCCATCTCTGGCATCGACCTCGCCCTGTGGGACATCGTGGGCAAAGTCGCCGGGCTGCCGCTGGCGAAGGTTTTCGGCGGGCCGGTGCGCGATTACATCCGCACTTACTGCCACCTGGGCGGGGGACGGATGGAAGACTTTTACGAGACGCCCGTGGACAACGCGAAGCGCTTCGCGGATCTCGCGCGAGCCGCGGTCGCGGACGGCTTCACCGCGTTCAAGAGCATGGCCGTGCCTAGCACGATGCCCATCGAAGGCTTGAAACCGGTGAAAGCCGCGGAGGCATGCGTCGCCGCAATGCGCGAGGCGGTGGGCGACGGCATCGACATGATGGTGGATTGCCACGCACGCCCTTCACCGGCGATGGGATTGAAATTCGGCAAAGCGCTCGACCCTTACGGGCTCTACTTCTTTGAAGAGCCGTGCTGGCCCGAATGCGTTGAAGGTCTCGCAAAGATTAATGCCGCGCTCATCACCCCCGTCGCGACCGGCGAGCGGGTGACACACCTCGAAGCATTTCGCGCGCTGTTTGACGCGCGCGCCTGCGAAATTTGCCAGCTCGACCTCACGCATTGCGGCGGCTTCACCGCAGCGCGGCGTATCGCCGGGCTGGCGGACGCGCACCACATCGCCCTTGCGCCGCACAATCCGCAAGGGCCGGTCAGCACGGCGGCCTCGCTGGAATTCGGCTTCTCGCAGCCAGGCTACATCATCTGCGAGACCGTCCACAACGACGTGCCCTGGCGGCAGGACGTGGTGGAGGAAGGATTTACTGTCGAGCCGAAGGGCCGTCTTGTGCGGCTAAATACACGCCCCGGCCTCGGCATCAGCATCAACGAGAAAGCCGTAAAAAAGCACCCGTTCCAACAGGAGAAGTCGCAGCGCGTCTTTCAGAGGGATGGCAGCGTAGGCGACTGGTGAGAATGCCGGCTGGAATCGAGGATAATTCAGTAAGTCGCGCGTCCGCCGGATAGATCGAATACGGCGCCGGTGCTGAAAGAACATTCTTCCGAGCAGAGCCAGGCGACGAGCGCGGCGGCTTCCTCTTTGCTGCCAAAGCGGTCCATTGGAATCTTCGAGCGCATGTAGTCGATGTGTTGCCGGGTGATCTGTTTGAGGATGTCGGTTTCGATAACCGCAGGTGTGATACAGTTCACAATCACACCGGACTTCGCCAGTTCCTTGCCCAGCGATTTTGTCAGCGCGATGACGCCCGCCTTCGCCGCGCTGTAATGAGAGGCGTTCGGGTTGCCTTCCTTGCCGGCGATGGATGCGATGTTCACGATGCGTCCGTAGCTGCGCTCGCGCATCGCCGGCACCAGCGCGTGGCAGCAGAGGTAAACGCCGAACAGATCGATTTGCAAAACCTGCTGCCACTCGGCGGGCGCGAGTTCCCATGTTGGCTTCGATGCGCCCGCGATGCCGGCGTTATTGACGAGAATGTCCACGCTGCCGAACGCTTCCAGCGTGGCCTGAGCCGCGGATTGGACGGAATTGGCCTCTGTGACATCGACCGTCGCAGTGTGGATGCGGCCTTTCGCAGAAAGGGTTTTGGCCGTTCTGGCGAGCGCCTCGGTGTCGCAATCCCACAAGCTGCAGGCCGCGCCGGAACCGAGAAGCCGTTCGACAATCGCACAGCCGATGCCGCGCGCGGCGCCCGTGACCACGGCGGTTTTTCCGATCAGATCAATCTTGTTCATGCGTTTGAAGGTTCGGTGCGCTGACTGTTCGGAGTCGTGCGCGCCGGGTCAATACCGCACCAGCACGGCGCGCCGGAGCGGCGGCGCGGCGGCTCACGCCAGCAATGCCGGCACGATTTTGGCATTGGTGACTTCCACGTCGGTCAGGCTCGCGGCGCGGCCTTCGTGCGGGAAATTCAGCGCGCGATGCTCGAGGCCGAGCGCGTGAAGAACAGTCGCGTGGAAGTCGTGAACACTCACGACATCCTCCATTGCACGGTAGCCGAACTCATCCGTCGCGCCGTGAACGCAGCCGGCCTTGAAGCCGCCGCCCGCGACCCAGAGCGAGAAGGCATGGCGATTGTGGTCGCGTCCGTCCTTGCCCTGCGAAATCGGGAGCCGCCCGAACTCGCCGGTCCAGAGAACAATGGTCGAGTCGAGCAGGCCGCGGGCCTTCAGATCGCGCACGAGCGCGGCACTCGGTTGATCGGTCTTCGCGCACAGCCCCTTCAGGCGCTCGGCGTTTTTTTCGTGCGTGTCCCACGGTTGGCCGTTGAGGAACAGTTGCACGAAGCGCACGCCCCGTTCCACGAGCCGTCGTGCGAGCAGGCAGCGGCGGCCGTATTCCTCCGTCTCGGGCCTGTCGAGGCCGTAGAGCTTCTTCGTTGCGTCGGACTCGCCGGAGAGTTCGAGTGCCTCGGGGACGGCGGTTTGCATGCGCGCGGCGGTCTCGAAGTTGGCAATGCGCGCCGTGAGCTCCGTGTTCTCAGGAAAGCGCGCGGCGTGACGGCGATTGAGTTCCTTGAGCAGCGCGAGTTGGTTCGCGCGGGCCTGGGGCGGAATGTGGGCGGGGGTCTGGAGATTGAACACCGGCGAATTCCCGCTGCGAAACGGCGTGCCTTGATAGATCGCCGGGAGAAAGCCCGAGGACCAGTTGCGCTCGCCATCGACCGGCTGGCCGCCGGGATCGGAAAGCACGACGTAGGCAGGAAGATTTTCATTCTCGGAGCCCAGGCCGTAGAGCACCCACGAACCGAGCGTGGGCAGCCCGGCGAGGAAGCGTCCGGTGTGAATAATGCGCAGGGCGGATTCGTGGTCCACCGAGCCGGTCGTCATCGAGCGGATGAGCGTGAGGTCGTCGGCGATGGCGCCGGTGTGCGGCAGCAGTTCGGATAGCTCCATGCCGCATTGGCCGCGCGGACGGAATTCGTAAGGCGCTGCAAGGACATTGCCTGCCTGCTTGTCGAAGTGGATCTCCAGATCGCCTCCAGGATATGGCTTGCCGCTCCACTTATTTAGCGCGGGTTTGCAGTCGAAGAGATCCATCTGGCTCGGGCCCCCGTGCTGGAAGAGGCTGATGACGGCCTTCGCGCGAGGTCTGTTTTGAGCCGGCTTTGGCGGATTGGAAGCCAGCGCGCGCGCCGGCCCGAGCAGATGGGCAAGAGCCACCGCGCCCAACCCGCCCGCGGAGCGACCCAGGAAAGCGCGGCGTGAAAGAGGATCGAAGGCGCGGTTCATTCGAGATAGAGGAACGAGTTCAGGCCGAAGAGGGCCTGGCAGAAGTCGGCCCACGCGCGCTGCTCGGCATCGGGCTTGCCGGAGTAGGCGAGGCGTTGATCGGCCAGGAAGCGCGCCGCCACGTTGCGTTCGACCGGGTCGGGTTCGCGCCCGGAAGTGAGCACGAAACCGCGGCGAATTCTGGCGGCGGCGTCGCATCCGCATTCGCCTTCGAGGCGCTTCGCGAGATCTTCGCCGCGTTTCACGGCGAACTCGGAGTTCAGCAGGCTTAATGACTGGAGCG
>DASTLJ010000173.1:0-1880 GCA_035715125.1 Verrucomicrobiia bacterium | reverse complement strand
AAGAACATCTGGCCCGCCAACCCCAATCCCGCCGGTCCGAACGACGCCTGGTACAACCCGGATAAACGCGATGGCACTTTTTGACTCTCTCGACTGCCAGGCGCGAGCGGGCGGCACGCCTGATTGCCATATAGAGCTTGTCCCACGAACGGCATGCGGGGACCGTTGTGATGCACTTGGTCGGCCCACTTTCTCGAACATCGCCAGAAACGCCCTCCAGCATGTCTCGAAATTATTGCGGCGAACGGGCTGCCGGGCACTGTTGTGTTCCATTTTGTTCACGGCTTGCAGCAGGGAAAAACGAGCCGTCGAGCAGGCAGCGCCCGCGGTGGCTGCGCCCGCCAACGCCGCTGAGCCAATGGCTCCGGCTAAGGCGGCCGATACCACGGAACTTCGACAGGCCGTGTCGGAAGCGGAAACGTCGTTGCGCGCCGGTTCTTATGACGAGGCTGCCGCCCGACTCCTCAAGCTGCGAAGGAGCGGGATGCTATTCTCGGACAAAGACGCCGCCGCGTATCGAAATGCGTTGCAAGAGGCCTACAGCCGGGCGCTGGACGCCGCCAGCAAAGGGGACCCTCGAGGCAAAGCCGCCGTCCAAATGATCCGTGCCGCCGGCCCGCGCTGAGAGCGTGAGCCCCGCGCCGCAATCAAATTAAGTCCGTGCGATGGCCAGCTCCGAAAAGCATACACTCGACGATCTGAAAATTGATCGCAGCGCGCCGGAGCGGAAATCCCCACGAGCGCTGATCCTGACTTGTGCGCTGGTTGTTTTGATCGCGGGACTTGTTGCCGCGTGGAAAGTGAAACGGCCAGCCGCAGTGGAAGTACGAACGATTACCGTGCGCGAAACGTCGGGCGGCACCCCGGCGACAATCCTGAATGCTTCCGGCTACGTGACCGCACGGCGGCAGGCCACCGTTTCTTCCAAGGTTACCGGCAAAGTGGTGGAGGTCTTGATTGAGGAAGGGATGAGCGTGAAGGAAAACCAAGTGCTGGCACGGCTGGACGATTCAAACGCGCAGGCAAATCTGCGGCTCGTCGCGGCGCAGCTTCAGTCGGCCAAATCGACCTTGAGCGAAACCCAAGTGCGTTTGCAGGAAGCCGAGCGCGAGTGGAAACGGATTTCCGGCCTGGCCGCGGCGAACGTTGCCAGCGCGGCGGAGTTGGACCGCGCCGACGCGGATGTCAAGTCGCTGAAGGCGCGTCTGGAGCGGCAGGAAAGCGAAGTCACCGTGGCCGAACGACAGGTGGCGCTTTGGCAGCAGCAGGTGGACGATACCGTGATTCGCGCGCCGTTCAGCGGGATCGTAGTTACCAAAAACGCGCAGCCGGGCGAAATGATCTCGCCGGTATCGGCGGGCGGCGGCTTCACCAGGACCGGAATCGGCACCGTGGTGGACATGACGTCATTGGAGATCGAAGTGGACGTGAACGAAAGTTACATTAACCGGGTCGAGCCGCGACAGGCAGTCGTGGCCACGCTGGATTCGTATCCGGAATGGAGAATTCCGGCCAAGGTTATCGCCATTGTGCCGACGGCGGACCGCCAAAAGGCCACGGTGAAAGTGCGCATTGGTTTTGACCAGCTCGACCCGCGGATCCTGCCCGACATGGGAGTCAAGGTGGCGTTTCGTGGCGGCGAGGACCTGCCGGCGACGAACGTCGTCAGCATCACGGTCCCGAAAAGCGCCGTCCGCCAACTCGACGGTCGCGACGTGGTGATGATTGTGCAAAATGATCGGGTTGAACGAAGGGCGGTGACGGTGGGCGCGACACGCAGCGACGACGTCACGATCGCGGCGGGGCTAACCGCCGGCGCACGAGTGGTGATCGAAGGCCCAGCTCATCTCGCGGAAGGCGACCGTGTACGAGAGAAAGGA
>DASTLJ010000172.1:0-13988 GCA_035715125.1 Verrucomicrobiia bacterium | reverse complement strand
TCAGTCATCAGTATTCAGTCATCAGTATTCAGTCATCAGTATTCAGTCATCAGTATTCAGTCATCAGACCGTGAGTTCCGTCGCCTTCCGACTTCTGCCCACTGAATACTGAATACTGATTACTGATTACTTAACTGCTGTGCCAACAGCGCCTCCAGCTCTGCCAGCCCGCCGGGACTGCCAATCTCGAAGAAGCGCTCCATGACTTCGAATCCGGCGAGCTGCCGGCGGGCGACGAGGCGCTGCATCAGGTCGGCGAGGTCGAACTTCACGCCTGGCGGATATTCGTCCAGCGCGGCCGCGCTAAATACGCTCAAGCCGTAGTCGATATGGCGCATCTCGGGGAGCCGCGTCTTCTTGTCATAGGCTTTGATCTCGCCGTCCGCGAAGACGACGTTGCTTGTGTCGTAGCGGCCTTCGTTGCGATAGACCGTCATCAGCCCCAACTTGCCGCTGCGCTCGAAGGATTCCGCGACCGGCGCGAAATCGATCGGCAGATACGAATCGCCGTAGAGGACGAAGAATTTTTCACCCAGCCAGGGCAGCGCCTGTTTGAGCGCGCCGCCCGTGCCGAGCAGCACGGGCCCATCGAAAGAATAGTCCAGCCGCACCCCATGCGCCGAGCCGTCGCCGAAATGTTGGCGCACCATTTCGCCAAGATGCCCGAGGCAGAGCACGACGCGCGTCAAGCCCTGCCGGCGGAGCAGTTCGAGCTGATGGGCGAGGAAAGGCTTGCCGGCGAGCGGGACGAGTGACTTGGGAATGCGTTCTGTAATCAGCCGAAGCCGCGTGGCCAGGCCACCGGCGAGGATGGCGACGGGACTGTTCTCCCCGCGCTCAGGTGCGTAGTGTGATTTCGCAGGCACACCTAGAGACGTCCGACAGTGCCGGCATGCGCGGCGGCGCCATTGGGTCGACGAATCGCGATGATTGATTTGGTCAATGGCCCAATTTTCTCGCGGCGAATCTCCGCGTCGGGGAAAAGACGCCGGATCTCATGGATAAGCAACCGGACCTGTTCAATCTCAGCCAGCGCGAGCAACGGGTCCGGTTGTCGCTTCATCCAGCCCAACGTGAAACGGGTGTAGAGCAACCGGCGAAGGGTCTTCGGGTAGAACTGCCACAGGGGCAGGAGAAAATGCGCCTCCAGGGGAAAATATCGGTTGGGCGTTTGGAGGAAGTACGATTTGCCGACGCATCGAATTTCCCGCGCCATGGCCATTTGGTCGTACAGCGTCCCGACGTGTTCGATCACAGAATTTGAGAAGCAGAGGTCGAACGATTGATCCCCATATTGCGGCATCGACCGTGCGTCGCCTTGCACTTGAACGATGTCCGGCCCCGAGGCCCCGTTGGTTATGTCGAGGTTCAAGGCCGTGATGTGACATTGCCTATGTAGAATCTCGAGGTGTTTCTTCCAGAAGCCTACATTCCCTCCAACGTCCAGTATTCGCACCGGCTCCGGGAAATCCTCGATGAGTTGGCGGAGCATCTCCATGCGCTTGCGGCGCATCCGCGATGCAAGAGAGTTGGAGTCTGAATTGTCAGCCGCGCGAAAAAACATTCTGTTGCTTGGTATTACGAACTCATCAGCTTGGTCCCCTCGAAGTCGAACCGGAAGCGCACTTCCTTCAGCCCCGCTTCGCGCATCGCGTGGCGCAACCGGGCTTTGCCCTCCTCGGCGTAGAACATGAGGAAGCCGCCGCCGCCCGCGCCGATGAGCTTGCCGCCCAGCGCGCCGCTGGCCATCGCCAGGTCGTACCATTCGTTGATCTTCGGATTGCTCATTCCCGAACTTCGAGCCCGTTTGCGTTGCCAATGCTCGTCCATCCGGCGGGCGAACTCGCGCAGGTTCCCGGACTCGATGGCTTTCTGGCTGGCGTACCCAATCTCTTTGGTGTGATGCAGGTGTTCCAGCATCGCCTTGTCGTCCTGCTTGGATTTGTCGTTTTGGTCCTTGAGAATCGAACCGGCGCTGCGGCTATAGCCGGTGAAGAACATCAGCAGGTTATCCTCAAGGTTGTAGCGGGTCTCTTCGGAAATTTTCGCGGGTCGGGCTTCCACGCGGCCGTCCTTGTGGAAGTTGAAGCAGGTAATGCCGCCCAACGCGGCGATGTACTGATCCTGCTTGCCGACCGGCTCGCGCAGCCGGTTGATCTCGATGTCGCAGGCTTGCGCGGCGATTTCCGTGTTCGGCATGAGATTCTTCTTGAAGGCGTGGAGCGCCTTGAGCAGCGCGGTCGTGAAGCTCCCGGAGCTGCCCAAGCCCGTGCCGGCCGGGATGTCGGCCATGCTGGTCAGTTCGAGCGACGCGTGGTCGATGCCCACCAGCTTGAGCGCCTCGCGGATGATCGGGTGCTCAATGTCGTCCACCTTCGCCACGCGCTCGAGCTTGGAGTATTTGATGATGAACTCCGCGACGAAAATTTCGTGCAGCGTGATGTACACGTATTTGTCGATCGCCGCTGCGATGAGGAAACCGCCGAAGCGTTCGTAGTAACTCGGCAGGTCCGTGCCGCCGCCGCCGAGGCTGATGCGCAAGGGGGAACGGGCGATGATCATGCACGGCCATTTAGAGGCAACTCCGCGGGGCAGGAAAGGCAAAACCGGCGCTTAACTCTTGCGCCACTGTCCCCACCAGTCGCGGAATGGCTCGGCCCGGCGCACGAGCCGCGTGCGTCGGCCGTCGTGCCAGTAAACCGCGGCGCGGCCGTGGGAAAAGGCCGTCTCCCACGGCAGGTGGTAGGCGCCGGCTTCGAGCCAGAGGAGATGATCGCCGGCGCGCAAGGTCCTGGGCAGGGGCCGGCGGGCGAGTTGATCGAAGGCCATGCAGGTCGGGCCGTGCACGGTCGTTGGGGTGGCCGTCCCGCGGCGTTCGGGCAGTGCCAGCAGTTCGTGGTTTTCCCAATTCGACACAAGCGCGTTCATCGTGCGTCCGCCGTCGCAGATCAGAGCGCGGACCTTCGGCCGCTCCTTGACGTCGAGGATTCTCACGACAAGCACACCGCTGCGCGCCAGCAGCCAGCGGCCGTTCTCCAGCCAGAGTTCCCGCGCGGAGGGAAAGAGCCTGAGCGCGCGCTCGTACACGCCAGCCATCGGCTGCAGGTCGAACTGCGCGTCCACCGCCTTGCCGCCGCGAGTCAGCACGCCCGGCGGCGGGAAGCCGCCTCCCAGGTCCACGAAGCGCGGCGCGAATTGTGCGACGCGGCAGATCTCCGCCGCGTGCGCCAGGGCTCGCTCGTAGACGCCATGCGAGGCGACATTCGTTCGCAAATGGAAGTGAATTGTTTCGAGTCGAACATTGGCGCGTTTCAACGCTTGAATCGCCACAACCGCCTCATCGGGCTCGAAGCCGAATTGCGTCGCGAAGTCCGGCGACTCCGGATCGAACTCCTCGCGCGTCAACAGGCGCACCCCGCAAGTCCAGCCCAGGCGCTTTGCCAGCGGCGTGAGCCGGCGCGCTTCGGCGGGCGAATCGAAGTTCACCCGCAGACCACGTCGCGCCACCGCCGGCAGCCATCGGTGCTTGGCAGGGCCATTGATGAGAATGCGTTCCGGCGTGAAGCCCTCGGCCAGCGCGGCGCGGAACTCGAACTCACTGACGACTTCAATGGGCCGTTCGGCCCGCCGCCACCATTGCAGGAGCGGCCGTAGCGGCTGCGTCTTGCACGAGAGCCAGTGACGGATCGGCAAATGGCCAAAGTGTTGGTCGAGTTCAGCGAGCGCCTGCTGAACGGGCGAGGCCGAGAAGACGTAGAATGGCGAGGACCACTCCTTCAGCAGCGGCCTAACCAGGCCGCGCCAGAACCGGCGGACTTTGGAAGGATGTTGGAAGGAGAATTGCAAACGCGACGCCGCGAAGATGCGGGAGTCATCGAATCTGGCCAAGCCCCAACTGCGATCGGAGCGAACACCCGGGGCGCGGACTCAAAAGAGTTGTCCCGTCCTGGAACAAGCGGGGATTATCTGTTGAACGATGACACATGACCTGCAACTGCTCCGGGCTTATGCCGCCGACGGCTCCGAAGAGGCCTTCGCCACGGTCGTAGAGCGGCACCTCGGGCTGGTCTACGCGGCAGCCTTGCGCCAGGTGCGCGACCCGCATTTGGCCGAGGAGGTCACGCAGGCGGTGTTCGTCATTCTCGCGCGCAAGGCCGGCACGCTCCGCGATGGCACCGTGATTTCCGGCTGGCTGTTCCGCACCACCCGCTTTGCCGCCGCGCGGGCCTTGCGCGGAGAACAACGGCGCCAACGCCGCGAACAGGAGGCTGCTCTCATGGATTCACCCGCATCCGAACCCGCGTGGGATGAAATCGCCCCCGTTCTCGATGACGCCATCGCGAACCTCGGCGAAACCGACCGCCACGCCATCCTGCTGCGTTTCTTCGAACGGAAGGAACTCAAGGAAGTCGGCCACGCGCTCGGCAGCAGCGAGGAAGCTGCCAAGAAACGCGTGGCGCGCGCCGTCGGGAAACTCCGCGCTTTCTTCACGCGGCGCGGGGTGGTGCTTTCCACCGCGGGGCTGACCAGCGCGCTCACTGTAAACGCTGTTCAAGCCGCGCCGTCCGGCCTCTCGATTTCCGTCACCGCCGCCGTTGCCGCCAACGGCGGAACCGTTGTTGCAACCCTCACCCTCATTGAAGCCACCATGAAAGCCATGTTCTACGCCCAACTCAAAACCGCCGCGCTCATCGTGGCCTTCGCCCTCGCGGCTGCCACCGCCGGCACCCTCCTTGCGCAACAAGCCGCGAAGCCGAAAACCGCCGCGCCGGCTTCCACCGTGCCGTTCGACCGTGCCACACCGCTCGGTGCGTTGCGGGACTTTGCGGACGCGCTCGAGCAATCCGACAGCAACCGCGTGATGGCCGCCATGCAGGCGGGAACCCCCGCGGCGCGGAAGATTGCCGCTGCGATGGGCGAAGCCGTGGCCGTGGAGCGCGACTTCAAGCGCGCGGTCGCCGCCCGGTTTGGCAACCAGCGGGTGAAGGTGATCAATATCAGTTTCGGCCAGGCCGCACTCAACACCGGCGAAGACTTGAGTGACGCGGTCACCTACACCGACGCGGACCACGCCGTCGTTCGTCTGCCGAGCCGCTCGCGGCCAGAAAAGCCGCACACCGTCCACATGGTCCGGGTAAAGGGTGTTTGGAAGTTCTCGGATGAAGACACGCCGGGGATCGACGATGGCGAGGAAGAAGCGTTGGCAACCTTCCGCAAAGCTGCGGCGATGATGAGGCAAACCGAAGCGGAAATCTCGGCGGGAACTTACCAGAGCTATGAGGAAGCAGCGCGAATGCTCGCGAAAAGGTTCGTTTCGGATCGCCAGCCGGCCGGAGCCAACTTGCCATCACCGAAGTAGAAGCCATTGGAGCCCTCAATTCACGACCCGCACCTGGCCCCGGCCCTTTTGGACTTCGCCGATGATCCAGGACTTGTGCTTCGCGGCGCGGATGGCGTTGAGCACGGCATCGGCCTTCTCGGCGGCGGCAATGACCACCATGCCGATGCCCATGTTGAACACCTGGTACAGCTCCGCCTCGGGCACGCCGCCGCGAGATTCGATAAGCTTGAAGATCGGGAGCATGTCCCAGGAGCCTTTGCGGAGGATGGCGTCGCAGTTCTTCGGCAGCACGCGGGGGATGTTGTCCACGAAACCGCCGCCGGTGATGTGGGCCAGGCCCTTGATTGCGGATTGCGGATTGCGGATTGCGGATTTGTTGAACCGCTTCAGCAGTGCCTGGACCAGCGGGCCGTAGGTGACGTGGACCTTGAGGAGTTCATCGCCAATGGTGTTGCCCAGTTCCGCGACACGGCTGGCCGGCCTGAGCTTCATTCGCTCGAAGAAGATTTTTCTCGCCAGCGAGTAGCCGTTGGTGTGAAGCCCGCTTGAGGCGATGCCGAGGACCGCGTCCCCCGGCTTGATAGCCTTGCCGTCGAGCATCCGGGACTTCTCGACGACGCCCACGATGGTGCCGCTCACGTCGTATTCGCCGGGCTGGTAGAATCCGGGCATCTGGGCGGTTTCTCCGCCGATGAGCGCGCAATGGTTGGCCGCGCACCCGCGGGCGAATCCCTGGATAATTTCCGTGAACACGCGCGGCTCCAGCTTGCCAGCGCCCAAGTAGTCGAGAAAGAACAGCGGCTCGGCGCCGAGCACGGCGATGTCGTTCACGCAATGGTTCACGAGGTCTTCGCCGATGGTGTCGTGCCGATCCATTGCAAAGGCGATCTTCAGCTTCGTGCCGACGCCATCCACGCTGGAGACCAGCACCGGCTGGCGGTGGCGCCGGGTGTCGAGCGCAAACAGCCCTCCGAATCCGCCGACCTTTCCGAGCACCTCGCGGCGCCGCGTCGAGGCCAGGAGCCGGGGCAGCGTGGCCTTGACCCGGTTGCCGAGGTCGATGTCAACGCCCGCGCGGGCGTAGGCTTTTTGTGTCATGCGGGGCGTGAGTAAAACGGTGAGGCGGAGGGGAAGCCAAGTGAAAAGGGGATGGAGGGCGTGTTGCGTGTTGCGTGTTGCGTGAACAAGCGTCGGACGGCGAGCTTGAATTCGATTGCTGCTTGACGCAACACGCAACACGCATCACGCCCCCCACTCACTCCGGCAACGGCCTCCCCTTCGTCTCCGGCGCAAGCCAAATCAGCGCCATCCCCACCAGGTAAATCAGGACGATGGTTTCACCTGCCTTCGGATAGCTCTTGTCGAAAAACGCCATTACCGCCGGGGTTTTCCACGCACCGAGCGCGGCGAGGATGCGACCGGAATTGAAGGCGACTCCCTGCCCGGTCGCGCGCACGCGGGTCGGAAACAACTCCGGCAGGTAAAGCGGCAGCCAGCCGTAGAACGAAGCCGTACACAGGCCGACTAGGAAAACCACGAAGAAAAACCCGGGGCTGACCGCATTGAAGCCGCGGAACAACCATTGGCAGACGCCGAGCGAAGCGACACAAAGGAAAAAATAAGTCCACCTCCGGCCCAACGCCCCGCCCGCCCACGCCGCGAGGTAACAACCGACGCAGGCCCCGAGCGACTGGTAGAACTGGCTCCACGCCTTGACCGCCGTGCGTTTGCCCCCGGTCATGTGATCGGCCCAGAGCGGTATCCATTGCACGATGCCCCACGTCGCGATGAGCGCCACCCCCGCGAACGCGATCGCCAGCACCGTGGTCTTGCGCAGTCCGGGGGCGAAGACTTCCAGCGCCGGGGAGCGGCCAGGCTGCCGGGCCGAAGCCTTCCACTTTTCCGACTCGGGCACAAAGAGCAGGATAAAGAACATGAGCGCCGCGGGCGCCGCTCCCACCATCATCACCCAGCGCCACGAGTCCCTGGTGATGGGGAATGCGATTGCGATCACCGCAATCAAACAGTAACCAATGTTGGCCGCCGCGCCGATCAGCCCGGCCATCAGCGGACGGCGGCCCTCGGGCCAACATTCCATGACGAGCGCGACGCCCAGCGCCCACTCCCCGCCCATGCCGAGCGCGGCGATGAACCGCAGCGCGCCCAAGTGCCACGGTTCTATCGCGAAATAACACAGCCCGGTAAAGGCAGAGTAACAAAGGATACTCCACGTCATCGCCTTCACGCGGCCGATGCGGTCGCCCAGCCAGCCGAACACCAATCCGCCGCACGCCGCCCCGAGCAGGAACAGCGCGGTGATGATGCCCATCCAACTCTGCACGAAGCCTTCGCCGGGGATGCCATGCACCTGTTGCATCTCCTGGAGCGCGGGCCGGGCCACCAGCGGGAAGATGCCCATCTCCATCCCGTCGAACATCCAGCCCAGGAATGCGGCGACCAGGGCCAGCATCGGGCCGCGGTTTTGCGGGAACGGACGTGATTCAGTCATGCGGGAGCGCCGGAACGAAATCGGAGCGGCCCGGCCCGGTCAACTCTGAACTTGGGGACCCACTTTCCGTTGCCCTCCGGCCCGCAATCCGGTACGAATGTCGCCACTCGCTCCGGCATCAAAACGAACATGAAATCATCCACTTCCCTGCTCCTGAGCCTCGGCTTGCTCGCCGCTACCGCCCACGCCAGCGACCGGGTCGTCTACGAAGGCAAATCCGGTCCCGGCAAAGGCAAACACGTCGTGTTCCTCACGGGTGACGAGGAATACCGCTCCGAGGAGGGCTTGCCGATGCTGGCCAGGATTCTCGCTGAGCGTCACGGTTTCAAGTGCAGCGTGCTTTTCGCAATCAATCCGCCCGGATGGTCGTCGCGCGAGATCAAGGAGTTCATGAAAGCCAACAAGGACGCGCCCGAGCCCAAGCCCGGCGATCCCGACCCGAGTGACGGCAATATCGATCCCAATGAACCCTCGAACCTCCCTGGCCTCGAGCAACTCGACAACGCCGACCTGGTCATCATGTTGTGGCGCTACCGCCGGCCGACGGACGAAGCCATGAAACACTTCGTGAAGTATTGCGAGGCGGGCAAACCGTTCATCGCCTTGCGCACGAGCACGCACGCCTTTAACGGGCTTCAGGGCGAGTTCGCCGCGTTCAACAAGTTCGGCAAAACCGTCCTGGGCGAGGAATGGGTCAATCATTGGGGCCGCCACAAGGCCGAGGCCACCCGCGGGGTGATCGAGTCCGGCGCGAAAGACCACCCTGTCCTCCGTGGCGTCGACGACATCTTCGGCGACACCGACGTTTACGAAGCCGCCCCGCCCGCCGACGCGACCATCCTCGTTCGCGGCCAGGTTCTCAAAGGCATGAAGCCCGATGATCCGCCCGCGGACTACCGCAAGGAGACCGCCAAAGGCGCCGAACAGGGCATCAACGATCCCATGCAGCCCGTCGTCTGGCTCCGCGAGCACAAAAACCCTTCCGGCAAGGTGAACCGGATCGTCACGACGACAATGGGCTCGGCCACCGATCTGCAAAGTGAAGGGCTTCGCCGCCTGCTCGTCAACGCCGCCTACTGGGCGACCGGGCTGGAATCCAAAATTCCGAAGAAGGCCAACGTGGAGTACGTCGGTGAGTTCAAACCCACCATGTACGGCTTCGGCGGATACAAGAAAGGCGTGAAACCCGCCGACCATGAGTTGAAGTGACGAGCCGTTTCGATCATGAAGCCAATTTCTAGTCAGGGTGGGCACTCCGCCGAGGTGAGGATGCGCTTGCTTCTGCGCGGGAGGTCATTCCCGGTAGTCCAGTTAGGGCCAGACTTTCTTTTCTTAGACGCCCCCACTGACCAGGCTCCTGGGGAGGGCAGCCTGGTGTTGCGCGTGGACCGAAGTGTACGACGCTGGCGGGTACGTCTGCCCGATGGAATTTCCGCTGGTTCCAAACGCGTGATCATCACCACCGCCGCCTGTCCAGGTAGCTTGGCTTCAATGGCGCGTTGGCGCGGGCGTGCAATGCCGTATCGGCCCACGAAAGCAGCGTAGGCGCTTTTCGCTGGCGAGGGAAAGCGGAATCCACCCTGCCCCTCCCTCTTGACGCCGCCCGCGCCTCTTCCTACGGTTCCCTCCATGATCCGTTCCGCCTTGTGTCCCGTGCTCGTCGCGCTGGCGCTGCTGGGTTTTGCGCCTCCCTGTCCGGCGCCGCTCATCTTCACGCCCGGCGAGGGCTGGCGCTACGAAAAGGCCGGCGGCGCCGGCTCGTGGACGCGCGGCCGGGCGAAGGACCAGTTGGAAGTCGCCCAGCAGTCCTTCGACAAAAAGGACTATTCGACCGCGATGAACGCGGCCCGACGCACCGTTCACGTCTGGCCGTTTTCCGATTACGCCCCGCAGGCCCAGTACCTCCTCGGCCGATGCCACGAAGCGGCCAACGATGACCAGAAAGCCTTCGAGGCCTACCAGAAACTCATCGAACGCTATCCCAAGGCCCCCAACTACGACGAGGTCATCCTCCGCCAGATGGCCATCGCCAATCGTTACCTTGCCGGACAGTGGTTCAAGCTCTTCAATCTCGTCCCTTGGTTTCCCTCGATGGAAAAGACCATCAAAATGTACGAAAAGATCATCAAGAACGGCCCCTATAGCGAAGTCGCCCCGCAGGCCCAAATCAACATCGGCCTGGCCCACGAGAAGAGACTCTTTACCGATCTCCCCGAAGCCACCCGCGCCTACGAACGGGCTGCCGACAAATACGCCGACCGTTCCGAAGGCACCGACGCCCTGTTCCGCGTCGGCGAGTCCTACAACAAGCAGGCCAAGAAAGCCGAGTACGACCAAAGCCTCGCCGGGCAGGCCATCGCCACATTCACCGACTTCATCACCCTCCATCCCGAAGACAAGCGCGCGCCGCAAGCCCAGAAGCGGATCGAGGCGCTCAAGCTCGAACAAGCCCGCGGCGCCTTCGACGTCGCCCGTTACTACGAGAAGAAAGGCAAGTGGAAGGCCGCCAAGATTTACTACAACGAGGTGAACGACGTTCTGCGCGACAGCCCCGATGCGAAGCTGGCCGCAGATGCCCGCGCCCGCATCGACCGCATCGTCAAGCAACACCCCGAGACCTCGCCATGATCCCGCGACCGCATCTCCCTGGCGCAGCCACCTTACGAGTTCCGGGTTCCGGGTTCCGGGTTCCGGGTTGGCTGTCGCGGTGGCGAGTTCCGGATTGCTGGTTTGATGATGCTCACGAAGAACTCGGAACTCGGAACTCGGAACTCGGAACCCCGTGGCGGGGTCGCCTAAGAACCGAGAGAGCGTGGCCCGCCGCCCCGCTGCTTTGCCTGCTGGCCGCCCTTTTCGCCGGCTGTGCCGGCTACCGGCTCGGCCCCACTGGAGGCCAGACCGCGGGAGCCCGTTCGATCCAAATCAACCCGTTCGTCAATCAGACGATTGAACCCCGCCTAGTCGAAGCCCTCACTCACGCCCTCCGAAAGCAAATCCAGCAGGACGGCACCTTCCGCCTCAACACTCGCAACGGGGGCGACATCATTGTCACGGGCGCGATCCTCCGATACGAACGCGAATCCATCTCCGTCCGCTCCCGCGACGCCCTGACGCCGCGAGATTATCGCATCACCATCGTCGCCCGCGTCACCGCCCGCGAGCGGGCCACCGGCAAGCTGCTGATCGACCGCGAAGTGGCGGGCCACACCGATGTGCGCGCCGGGGCCGATCTGTTCAGCGCCGAACGCCAGGGCATCCCCCTGGCCGCCGAGTTCCTCGCCACCAGCGCCACCTCCCTGCTGGCCGACGGTCCGTGGTGAACCAGAGCGGCGACCATGAGGTCGCGGGCCGGTCCTTTGGATAACCGCAGCGTGGTCGGGATGCATGTCCGCAACCTCACGACCACAGCGACCGCGCCGTCGGCTGCTCAGCGGCCAAAAACTCCCGTCGTGAATTTCTAACCACTTGCGAATACGGCTCGAGCGCTAAAATGGGAAAGTGCGTTCGTTCCTCGAATCAGAAAAAGATGGAGACGGCTTTTTCGTGGGAACAATTGCGTGAATTGTACCCTCCAATTTCTGGTAACGAGCCTTCTCCGAAAAGGGAAGACTGAAGTCTGATTGGCATGAGAAATGAAACAACGGAGCTGGCAACAGCCAGTACCACAACCAAGAGAAAAACATGAATGCGAAAACCAGAATGTGGAACATCGAAATGAAAAACAAAACGAACATCGTATGGAAATGGGCGCGTGCCTTCGTCGCGGCGGTGTTGCTCCCCGTTTGCCTGGGCGCAGTCCAGGGTCACCCGAACGGGGCGCTCGCGGCTCAAGGAAGCCCGAAAGGGGCAGCAGGTCAGATGCCCGCTTACTATGATGGTGAGCTATTCACCGTCAATATATTCGAGGTGCCTGCTTCCGACCCGTTAATCCAGCGCGACCCGACCATCAATATCATCTATGCTACAAACGATCTGGACGACGAACAGGATTTCGTTCCTGTGATCGATGCCATCCAGGGCGACGGATTCAATCCGCTGTGGCTGCAAGTCCTCATCGTTTTCAATCAAGGGTTTACGCCCCACCAGTTCTTCTCGGATGACGAGGTCGAGGACGCGGCCGCCGGACCCAATCCCGAAATCACCCTCGTCGTGACCGACGAAATCTATCGTTGTTCAGTTGTTGGCAACAAGTAAGCGAGGACAAACGAACCTCCCCGCCGCAAGCGGGGAGGTTCTGCGATTCGTCAATCGAACCGAGGTCACGAGGCTCAAACTGAATGGGCTGAAAGCCCGAAAGATAATAGCCCAGGGCAAAGCGAGTCGGCGAGCGACGCCCTGGGTCAACGTGCCAAAACAGAACAAGCCCTGTAAGGGCGACAGAAATCTCGTGATTGCGGTCGGTGGTTCCCGTTACTGTTTCGCGCTGTGGATTCCAAATACGGCCACTTCTCCCGCGAACAACTGCTCCGCGACATCTACGCGAGCCTGTAGCACGCCACGGGCCCTTCATGTGTCAATATCAAGAACTGACCCTTTTTCGCCCATGTCGATCCAGTTGTCATCGCTGAAGGTCGCAGCGTAGAGGTTGGTGGTGGACGCGCCGATCAGAAGCGCGGCGAGCACGGTAAGCGCATGATTGCTGATTCTCTTTATTGGTCTATCGGTTGTCATAACGTTGCTGGGTCGGCAGTTTTCAGATTTTCAGCAGCCTACGGTTTGTGCAGGCGGAAGAATTTGTTGCCGGTCGGGGCGGGCAGCGAAATGAAAACGCTGCTGTCGTTGGTCTGGAAAGTCGCGGTGGGAACCTCTGACCAACCCAGCGTAACGGATTCGGATTGGTCGAGGACAAAATCGTCCGCGGCTTTGGTCCAGGAGAAGACTACGCTTCCGCCCGAATGCGTCACCGAGAGGCGCGGAGTCAAGGGTTCGAGGCTGAACAGGTAGGCTGCGCCGGCATTCGTCCCGCCCGTGTCGTCCGAGGGCGCGCCGATGATTACCCGGTCGGTCCCCAGCGCGGCCAGCGACGAGCCGAAAGAATCATCACGCGCCGGGGTTGGATTGGTGATGGTGGTCAGCAACGTGCCGGTGGTGCTGAAGAGATAGGCCGCTCCGGAATAGGGGGCGGCCGTGCTATCCATCGCGCCAATCAGGACTCGATCGCTCCCGACCGCCGCTACTGCTGTGCCAAACTCCTCAAAGCCTGCCGGGGTGGGATTGGCGAAAGTCGTCAGGAACGTGCCGTCGGTATCGAACAGATACGCCGCCCCATACCACGGCGCACTGATGAGCAAGCGATCGCTCCCCACCAGTGCCACCGAGTGGCCGAACACTTCGTGATGCCCCCCGGAGGGATTGGTGAAGGTTCTCAGCAACGTGCCGTTGACATCGTACACGTATGCCGCTCCGAGGTCGTCCTCGCCCGTATCCGCGCCGATGAGCACACGACCGCTCCCCAGCGCCGCCACCGAAATTCCCATGCGAGTTTCGCCCACGCCGTTCGTGAAAGTATTCAACAACGTGCCGTCAGTGCTGAACAGAAATGCAGCCCCGTAGTTTCCTCCGAACCACGGCGCGCCAATCAGCACCTGATCGTTCCCGACCCCCGTAACCGCCAGGCCGAAATGGTCGTCGAAGACCGGCGCGGGATTGGTGAAGGTGGTAAGTAACGCCCCGTTCGTGCTGAACAGATACGCCACCCCGGTCCATCGATCGACTATGCTCTCACTGGGCGCACCGATGATCACGCGATCATTCCCCACCGCTGCGATTGCCCGGCCGAACTCGGCAGAGGCTTGAGAACTGGGATTGGTGAAGGTGGTCAGCAATGTGCCGGCAGTGCTGAACAAATACGCCGCCCCGCCGACTTGGTTGTTTCCGAAGATCTGGTAACCCGTTGCGCCAATGAGCACGCGGTCGCTTCCCAGCGCCGCCACGGACGAGCCAAAGTATTGGGGGTATCCCGGTGTCGTATTGGTGAAGGTGGTCACCAACCTGGCGTTTCGGACGAAGCCGGTCAACGGAGCCAGGGCGGTGAGTGCGATGTCAAACGGATTTTCGTCCGCATCGCTGCTGGCGATGTGGAGCGCCGCCACGCGAATGCCAGGCACGGCGGGAGTGAATCTTACCGTGAACGTCGTG
>DASTLJ010000171.1:0-6241 GCA_035715125.1 Verrucomicrobiia bacterium | reverse complement strand
CGCCGTCAAATCGCTTCGCAGGAATCTCGACCAAACCCGCGCCGCGCCTGCCCGCGCCAAGAATGCGCTCCCTGGCCACGACCACTGACGCAACGGCGGAGGTTTTGCGCTCCACCAATCTCATTGGCAAACTGCTCCAGGGAGACAAGTCGCTTAAGCTGGCCGCCGGGCAGGTCGAGTCTTACCTGAAGGAAAACCGACGCAGTGCTGCAAGCCTCCTCGCCGCCTATCGAGGCACCGGCGATCCGGCCTTGCTGGAGGAAGCGATGCAGAAGTTTCCCGATGATCCGCAAGTGGCGTTCGAGGCGGCGTTCAACAAAGGTGCGACTCCCGAGGAGCAGCGCCAGTGGTTGAACTCGCTGAAACAATCTGCCTCCGAAAACGCGCTGGCGGATTATCTCTCGGCCGCCCACTACTTCAAGACCGGCCACCCGGATCAGGCCGTGGAGGACATCATTGCTGCTTCCGGCAAGCCGCAGTTTCAGGATTACACCCTGGAGCGCGTTCAAGATGACGAGGAAGCGTATCGCGCGGCCGGTTACTCGGTGGCGGAGGCCAAGACCATTCCATCGATGCAACTGCTGCTGCCCCAGCTTGCGCAGATGAAAGAGTTGAGCCAGAACCTAACCGAATTGGCGAAGTCCTACCGGCAGGCGGGCGACGAATCCTCGGCGCAGGCGGTCCTGCAAATGGCCGCGAGCCTGGGGCAGCGCTACAGCCACGTGACGCCGGGCGAACCCGAGATCAGTCAACTCGTCGGGATCGCCATCGAACGCATCGCGCTCAATGGGCTGGACCCGAACAGTCCTTATGGCAGCGCCGGTGGGACCGTGAAGGACCGGCTCGATCAACTCGCGCAACAAAGACAGGACTTGGAGCAACTCGCCCGGCAGACGGAAGCTTTACAACCCTTGATGTCGGATCAGGATTTGATCAGCTACAAGGACCGCTGGCGGAACTTCGGCGAGGCAGCCGCCGGACGGTGGCTGATCAACAAATACGGCCAGAAATGATCCAGGCGGAGGCCGCGTGAACCCGGTCCGGACGCGCCGCCACTTTCACTAGCCCCCATTGAAGTGTCCCGCCTTGACCGAGGCTTCCGCGCCCCTAGTCTCGTCGCAACATGGCAAGCAAACCCAACACCATCGACGAGTATCTCGCGCCTTTAAGCGATGACAAGCGCGCCGCGCTGGAAAAACTTCGCAGGGCCATCAAGGCGGCAGCGCCTAAGGCGACGGAGTGCATCAGCTACCAGGTTCCCACTTTCCGTCTTAACGGAAGAATGCTTGTCTCCTTTGGCGCAGCCGCGAAGCACTGCGCCTTTTATCCAGGGGCCTACCCAGTGGCCGCGCACAAGGCCGCGCTGAAGAACTACGACACCAGCAATGGCACCATCCGTTTTCAGCCGGACAAGCCGCTGCCGCTGGCGCTCGTGTCGAAGCTGGCCAAGGCCCGGATCGCGGAAAATGGGCGCCAGCGCGGGAATTCAAGATAGTGAAACCTTTGGCCCGGATATTGCGTAGCTCAAATGAAACGCGAATAACCCGTAGCCGCCGACGTAAGGAGGCGGAAACGTTTACCTATTGGATTCGTCCGCCTCCTCACGTCGGCGGCTACTGCGCGTATGAGATAATCAGGATAGGCGCTCCAGACGAATTGAGAACTCATCCATGAACAAAGACGCCGTATTGGCGTGGCTTGAAAAACGAGGGACTCATCGCGTCGCCGAAGGAATGGCCCGCTACGGCATCCAGACGAAACTGCGCGTGTTCGGCGTGGCGATGGGAACGTTGCTCTCGTTGAGAAAGCAACTGGGCCAGGACCACGCGCTGGCCGGAGCGTTGTGGACGAGCGGTTGTTACGAGGCGCGCCTGCTGGCCACGTTGGTGGACGATCCTCAGCGCGTGACACGCCGTCAGATGAACGCGTGGGCGGCCAGCTTCGAGAATTGGGCCGACTGCGACACGGCCTGTTTCCACCTCTTCGACCGGACGCCGTTCGCGTGGGAGAAGGCGCGCCAGTGGGCCAGGTCACCGCGCGAGTTCGTCAAGCGCGCCGCCTTCGCGCTGATGGCCTGCCTGGCCTTGCACGACAAAGCCGCGCCCGACCCGAAGTTTCTGGCCATGCTCCCGCTCATCGAACAGGGCGCGAGCGACGAGCGCAACTTCGTGAAGAAAGCCGTGAGCTGGGCCTTGCGCTCCATCGGCAGGCGCAATCTCGCGCTCAACGCGGCGGCGCTGGCCGTGGCCAGGCGTCTGTCGCTCTCACAGGAAACCGCGTGCCGATGGGTCGGCAACGACGCGCTGCGCGATTTGGCCAGCCCGAAAGTGCGCGCCCAACTGGCCCGCCGGCCGCGCTCCCTCTCCCCTTAAAGAATCTCCTGAAATTCGTGCGCCAATGGACTCACTTCGTTTCGGCCGCGAACGCCGCGAAACGCGCCGCCAGTTGCTCGCGCGTGGCCGAGCCGCGATACACGACGAGGCGATAGCGGAAACGTCGTTCGTGGGTTGCGGGAATCGACCAGTCCCCAAGGAAGGAGACATCGGGATTGATCAACCCCTGTTCGTCCACTCGCCAGCCAGGCGGATGATTTGGATTGGCGGGATGATCGAAGACGGCTACCCCAAAAGTCTCGCCTCCGAACGGCTGTTCCACGGTGCACCACGCGGCGCGCTTCTGCTCGCATTCGCGGCCGCGCAGGCCGTTGGAATTGAGATGCGTTTGCCGCGGGCTTGTCTTGTCCCACGGCATGCGAACAGCGAGGCCCCCGACGAAGAATTTCCCAAAGTTCACGTTCTGCCCTTTCGCGCGCAACAGCAGGTCGAAGTCGATGAGGCAGGCATCGGCCGATTCCGGCTCATGCATCGTGATCGCGTCCTCCTCTTCGAGCACCACCGTTCCGTCCGGGGCGACGAGTTCGACCAGCGCCCGCCACGAAACGCGGTCGGGTCCTTCCTTCAAATCGAGGAGCTTTGCGAAGCGCCGCCTGCCCTCGTCTTCCTTCCAGTAATTGAATCCGTTCACGCGATGGAACCCGGTGAAGATGCCGTGCTGCCAGGGATGATCCGCAGGACTGTCTTCAGTGAGCACCACGCTTCCTGATGGGTCGCGAAGCGGGTGGATGTAGGGACGGGCGTTCGCGTCCATCACGTACGTGGCCAGTTCGAACCACGCGTCCGAGGCCGGCATGCGCGCGCGGATGTTGAGGCGGCTCTCGGTTCGCTCCACTTTGATTTGGTTGCTGGCCCCTACAATCACCTGTGGCCCGGCTGGCGCGCCGGGAATGAGCCTGGCCGTCGGGTCCGTCGGCGGTTTGTCCAGAGCGAGAAAGGCGAACAAATCGGACAAGTCCTTCTTGTCCAGCGACGCCTCAAGCCCCTCCGGCATCATGGAAAGCTTGCTCACGCGCGTGTATTTGAGGTTGTTGCGAGGCACGGTTTCCTCCCCTTCGCCGGGCATGCGCACCACGATGCGCTGCTCGTTGTCTTCTGCGATCAACCCCGTGAGGTTGCGTCCGTCCTTTGTCACCACGGTCGTGACCTGATACGCGGGACCGATTACGAGACTTGGGTCGAACACGTTCGAGAGCAACTGCTCGAACGTGGCGCGGCCGTTCGCAGTGATATCGGGTCCGATCGCGCCGCCCTCGCCATGGATCGCATGGCATTGCGCGCACGAGTTGCGGAAGACGCTTCGACCGCGGTGCGGATCGCCCGCGTGTTCGCGGAGATACGCGGCCATTTCGGCCACGACTCTCTCGCGCTCGGGATTGCGCTCTTCGCGAATCCTGCCGAACGCTTTTTCCACGGCCCAGAGCGCCTCGCGATCATTGCTCTCCAGAATTTTTCGCAGGTGATTCGCATTGAGCACAGCCTTGGGGAGCTTGTTGGCGAGCACGGCATCGAGGAGCTTCCGCGCCCAGGGCTCGCGCTGCAGGATCAAATCGACTGCGAGCGGCTGCAGTTCCGGCGCCAGCTTGGGATATTCACCCAGGAGGACATCCGCGAGCTTCGGGTCTTCAACACGACCCAGGACGCCAAAGGCGCGCCGGATGAATTGAGGCGAGGCGGACGAAAAAACCTCCGGCAACGCGGCGAGCAACTGCGAATCACGAAAGGCAATGAGCGCATCCAACGCCTGAAGCCGGGTCGCCTCTGGTTCGGCGGCTGAGGTGAACCGCTTGCGAACCGCGGCGGAATCGACCTGCGCGAGGCCCAAACGCGCGGCGAGCAATTGCGCCGTCAGCAGGAACGGCGCGTCCGCATTGCGCTCAAGAAACTCCTGCAACACCGGCTTCATCTCCTCCGTGAGTTGCGCGGCAACTGGCTCGCTCAACTCGCCAAGCCTGGCGAAGATCACGGACAAGCACTCTTTCGCGCGCTCGCCATCGCGGTCCGCCACAAATTTGGTAAAGTTCGCCACAGCAGCGCCGCGCGGCACTTTTGCGCCCAGGATGCGTTCGACAATCTTTGGCGCCAGAGTGGAGAGCGCAGGCGACAAGTTCCGTTGAAGTGAGACGAACCGCATGCTCTCCGTTTCCAACAACGGATGCAGATTGTTCCACGCGATCGACGGAATGATTTTGTCGTGCCCGCAGTGCGCGAGCACCTCGCTCAGCACCGGCAATGCGTCGAAGTTTTTGATTTTGCGCGAAGCAATGGCGACCTGGAGTTGAACGTCCGGATAGGGATCTCGCGCGAGCGCGGCAACTTTTTCCTGAATCGTCGACGACACGCCGCCGAAATTTCCCGCAGCGCGAACACCCCAGGCACGACAAGCGGGATCGGAGTGGGTGAGCAGCTTTAGATGAAACCCAAGCTCCAGCGTCCCGCTGCTGATCAACACCCACAACGCGTGCAATCGCATATTGCGTGACGGAGCGCCGAGTTCCATCTCGGCGCGATCCGGCGGTTGGGCCGCGCCGAGCGGGAGCTCGGCGCTCCGGTTAATGGGCCGGGACGGAGCGGGCGGGCTGCTGGCAAGGACCAGCTTCTCAAGTTTTCCACGCAGTTCGCGCGAGAGGCTCCGCTCCGTCAGAATCCGCTGCGCCGTCTCACGATAATGGATATTCCCGCTCGCCAGCCGTGCAATCAGTTGGTCATCCGTTTCGGTGGCAAGATCGAGTTTCGGTGCGCGCGGCGAATCCTTGTAGCGCAGCCGATAGAGCCGGCCTTTGAGCCGGTCGACACCCTCCGGATCGCGCGCGGCATCCTGCGAGCAGTGATAGCGATCGTACCAATCCAGCACGTACAGGCACCCGTCCGGCCCGATCTTCAACGCCACGGGCATGAACCACGCATCATTGCCGCTCAACAAATCCGCTTCGCCCTTCGCCAGGTAAGTCGCCCCATCGCGTTGCAATCGGTCCACATTGATCGCACCGCCGTGAATGTTGCCCACGACAATGCGTTCGTGGAACTGCGGCGGATAGGCGTCGGTGTCCAGAACGGCGATGCCGCAGTAGGCCGTCTTTTGATGGCCGTGGTCCGTGATCGAGCCAATCGGAATTGTGAACGGCGGGAACGCGCCCGCCTGCCTTTGGTAATGGCCGGTCTCCACGAAATGGAAGAGATGATCATTCGCCCAATGACACGCCTCGACGATCGCGCTGCCCTCGGTGTCCCACGCCAGGCCGTAGGGATTGCTCGTGCCTTCGGAGACAATCTGGAATTCACGCGTTCGCGGATGTACCCGCCAGAGCGCGCAATTGAATTTGTACTCCCGGCCGTTGTTCGATTGAATGCGGCATTGATTGAATACGCCGTTCAACCCATAGAGCCATCCGTCCGGTCCCCACGTCAGTGAATTGGGCAACTCGTGCGTGTCCGTCCGGCCAAAGCCCGTGAGCACCACTTCGCGGTGGGTCTCCTTGCCGTCCTTCTCCCGCAGAAAGAGCAAGTCCGGCGCGTTGAGCACCCAGACGCCACCGTAGCCAATCGCCACGCCCGTGGGAATGTTCAATCCGTCGGCGAAAATCGACACTTTGTCAGCGCGGCCATCCCTGTCGGTGTCTTCGAGAATTTTGACCCGGTCGCGACCGGCGCCCGCCGGTTTGCGCGGATATTCGATGCTCTCGGTAATCCAGATCCGGCCGCGATCATCGAACGTCATCGCGATGGGATTCACGATGTCCGGCTCGCAAGCGACGAGTTCGACTTTGAAGCCTCCGGGCACCGTAAACTTGCTGAGGGCTTCCAGCGGCGAGTATGGCGGGTTGGGCGGCTGATCCTGTCGCCACGGC
>DASTLJ010000170.1:0-13507 GCA_035715125.1 Verrucomicrobiia bacterium | reverse complement strand
AGGGCCGCGAGCCGGGGGCGCGCCCCGCGATGTGGCGCGAATAATTCTCGATGCCCGAGCAAAAACCCATTTCCTCCATCATTTCCAGGTCGTATTCGGTGCGCATCTTGAGCCTCTGGGCCTCGAGCAGCTTGCCCACCTTCTCCAACTCGGCGATGCGCTGGCCGAGTTCCTCGCGAATGCTCAGGATGGCCCGCTTCATTTTGTCGGCTGGCGTCACGAACTGCTTCCCCGGAAAAACCGTGACCGCCTCCAGCGCCTCAAGCTTCTGGCCCGTCAGCGGGTCGAAGCGCGTGATCCGCTCGATCACTTCCCCGAAAAACTCGATGCGCAACGCGTCCTCGCGGTACGCGGGGCACATCTCCACCGTGTCGCCACGCACGCGGAAATTGCCGCGGGCGAACTCGATGTCGTTGCGGTTGTATTGCAGGTGCACCAGCCGTTCGAGAAACTGCTCGCGCGTCAGCTCCTGGTTCACCGCCAGGGGGATGGTCATCTCCTTGTAGTCCTCCGTGCTCACGATGCCGTAGATGCACGAGACGCTGGCGACAACGATGGTGTCGCGCCGCGTGAACAGCGAGTTCATCGTCGAGAGGCGCATCCGCTCGATGGCTTCGTTGATGGACGAGTCCTTCTCGATGTAAGTGTCGGTGCGCGGGATGTAGGCCTCCGGCTGGTAGTAATCGAAATAGCTGACGAAATACTCGACGGCGCTTCGCGGGAAGAAGTCCTTGAACTCGGCGTAGAGTTGCGCGGCCAGCGTCTTGTTGTGCGAGATGACGAGCGTGGGGCGGTTCAGCTTCGCGATGACGTTGGCCACCGTGAAAGTCTTGCCCGAGCCGGTGACGCCGAGCAGCGTCTGGTGCCTCGCGCCCGAGAGCAGGCTCTCGGTGAGTTGGGCAATGGCCGCGGGCTGGTCCCCCGCCGGCCCGAATGGCGCGACAAGCTCGAACATCGGAGCGCAACGTACGGAGTGGCAGAGTGGGTGTCAACGTGGCCAATGGAGAGAACAAGGGGCAAAGATCAAAGCTCAAAATAAACTCCAAGTCCTAAACTCGAAGCTTCAAACTTCGGGGCCCAAGCCCGCGGGTTGGCGATCCGCCGGATTTCGGCCTCTGCTTCGCCTGGCACCGACCGACCTTCGGACTTGGCGCTTGGGATTGCTATGAGATTTGGAGCTTGTTTTGAGCTTTGAGCTTGGAGCTTTGAACTTTGATCCGAATACTTCCCGCCGCATGAAACAGGGCCTCGTGCTCGACAACGTCGTGCTGCTCGGCCGCACGCTCGACGAATACGCCCGCTACTTCGCGCTCGATCTGGACGCGCTGCGCGGCCGGCGCATTCTCGATGTCGCCGCCGGCGTCAGTTCGTTCTGCGCCGAGGCGCACGAGCGGGGGCTGGATGTGACGGCCTTCGACCTCATCTACGATTGGCTGCCCGACGACATCGCCGCGCGCTGCGGGCCTGACCTCGATCACGTGATCCGCGCCATCGATGGCCTGAAGACGTACAAGTGGGATTTTTACCAGAACCCAACTCGCCTCCGCACGCTGCGCGAGCGCGCTTATCGGACTTTTCTGTCCGACTTCGCCAACCACCGCGGCACGCGCTATCAGAGCGGACGCCTCCCACACCTGCCCTTTGCCGATAAGCTATTTGATCTTACTCTCGTCTCTTATCTCCTGTTCGCTTACGAGGACCAACTCGACTACGAATTCCACAAGGAGTCCCTCCTCGAACTCATGCGCGTGACGCGCGGCGAGGCGCGCCTGTATCCCATCGTCACGTTCGAGGCGAAGCGGTGCGTCCATGTCGACCGCCTCAGAGCCGACCCCGCACTGGGCCACTTGAGGTTCGAGGAGGTGCAGACAGATTTCGAGTTTCTCGTCGGCTCGAACTGGTTTCTCCGCGTGACGCGGGCGGGCTAATTACACGAGCTACAAAGTTGCAACGTTACGAAGTGACGTGAGGAGCAGGCTCTCCCGCACACGCCATATCACGCCATCTCTCTGCACGAGCTTGGGGAAACGACGGTCCGTAGCCGCCGACGTGAGGAGGCGGAGCACGTGGACGCACGGCCCATCCGCCTCCTCACGTCGGCGGCTACGATCGTTGGTGAGAAACGCGTGCAAGCCTTGCAACCTTGTAACTTTGCAATACTAGCATCCCCGCCCAAAGAGAAGCCTTGTCCAGCCGCGAACGGATTGAAATCATCCGCCGCATCCGCATGAAATCATGTTCCCTCGCTTTGCTGGCCCTTGCCCTGCCCGGCCTTGCGCAAGCCGAAAACTGGCCGGTCTGGCGCGGGCCACGGCTCGACGGCACCAGCCTGGAAAAGACCATTCCCATCCACTGGACGGGCGCGAGCAACGTCGCTTGGAGAACTTCAATTCCCGGTTTTGGCCACGCCTCGCCGATTGTTTGGGGTGACCGCGTTTTCACCGTCGCCGTCGTCTCGAACGAGCAGGCGCGCGTACTCCTTTGTCTCGACCGCAAATCGGGCGAACTGCTCTGGCAGCGGACGGTGCTTGTCGCGCCGCTCGAAAAAAAGCACTCCCTCAACAGCCACGCCTCCAGCACTCCCGCCACCGACGGCGAACTCATTTACACGGCCTTCCTCGACAATCGCGAAATGCTCGTGGCCGCGTTCGACTTCGCCGGCAAACAACGCTGGCTTGTGCGGCCCGGGCCGTTTGCCAGCATGCACGGGTTTTGCAGCTCGCCAATCCTGCACGGTGACCTTGTCATCGTGAACGGCGACCACGACGGCGACTCCTATCTCGTCGCGCTCCGCAGGTCCGATGGCTCGACTGCCTGGAAGACCCCGCGCGAGAACAAGACCCGCAGCTACTGCGTTCCGCTTCTGCGCGAACTCGCCGGACGCACCCAAATGATTCTCTCCGGCGACAAATGTATCGCCAGCTACGACCCGCGCACCGGCCGGCGCCACTGGGTCATCGACGGACCGACCGAGCAATTCGTCGCCTCCGTCGTTTACAACGACCGCGCCGGCCTGCTCTTCGCCACCGGCGGTTACCCGGACCATCACATCCTGGTCATCCATCCCGATGGGTCCGGCAACATCACGGGGTCCGACAAGATCGCCTGGCGCACGACCAAAGGCGTCTCGTACGTCCCTTCGCCGATTGCCGAAGGCGACTACTTCCTCGTCGTCTCCGACGCGGGCATCGCGCATTGCTTTGAGGCGAAGACCGGCGAAATCGCCTGGACCGAACGCCTCGGCGAGCACCATGCCTCGCTGGTCTCCGCGAACGGACTCGTTTACTTCCTCAACGACCAAGGCGTCACCCATGTCGTCCGGCCGGGCCCGAAGTTCGACCTCGTCGCCAGGAACGAACTCGGCGAGCGCACCTTCGCCTCGCCGGCGATCAGCCAGGGACGGATTCTCATTCGGACCGATAAGAACCTGTTCTGCATCGGCCAGTAGGAGTGCCTTGCAGTCTGTCCCTTGGAGTTTGAACTTGCTTCAGCTCTCCTCCTCCCGAGGAGCACAGGGACTCCGGGGGGGCCTACTCCCGGAGGGAGTTTTGAGAATAGCCCACCCTTTCAAGGGTGGGATTGTCGAAGAGTGGATTCGAGTCCCGAAGGGACGGCTGAATCACTCCAAAAAATTCCGTTCGTCGTACTCGATCCTGCGAACCGATGCGTGACATTCAATGAATTCATCCGTCCCTTCAGGACGGATCCAACCGCGAATCTGAACCCGGCAGTTAACTGCCGGGCTATTGTCAAATCTCCCTCCGGGAGAAAGGAAATGCTGGCTTTGAGTATCCAACCCGACAGGGCCAGCCTCACAGCCTGTCTTGCCAGGCAGTCGACCGACTCTCACTGGAACAGCAACGGCAAGAATTCGCCCAGATAGCGGCGCCAGACCGGCCAGCTATGGTTGCCCGCCGTTTCCTTGAACTCGTGCGGAATATCTTTCGCTTTCAACGCAGCGGAGAGCTTGCGCGCGTTTTCGATGAGAAAATCGTCCTTGCCGCAGGCGATCCAGAGCAGCTTCAAGCGATTCTTCGGGTCGGCGAACGCTTCCGCGACAGCCTGCTCTCCATTGGGCAGAAACGAACTCATGCCGCCCACCCACGCAAAGAGCTCGCGGTGTTTCAGCCCGATCGACAGCGACTGCCCGCCGCCCATCGACAAGCCGATGATGGCGCGACTGTCCCGATTGGCTTTGACGCGATAGGTCGATTCGATCAGCGGCATCACGTCCCTTAGCAAGTCGTCGGCGAAGGCTTCCACGTTCCGTGAAATCATGTTCGTGCTGACGCGAGTCGGATTTCCGCTCAAGGCGTGCCCATCGGTCATGACGATGATCATCGGCCGGATCTTTTGCTGCGCGAGCAGGTTGTCCGCGATGAAATGCGCGCGGCCGGTCGCCGTCCAGGTCGCGTCGTTGTCGCCCGCGCCGTGAAACAGGTAGAGCACGGGCAGCTTCCGGGAATTCTTTTCATAACCGGGCGGCGTGTACACGTGCACGCTCCGCCTCACACCCAGCGATTTCGAAAAATACGCGTGCTCGTGGACCGTGCCGTGAGGAACCGGCTGAAATTCCCAAAGCTGTGGCGGGTCGCCGGGCACTTCCAACACGCTTGTGCGCGTCGCCCGCATCGGCTTTACCCACGGGTTGGCCGGATCCACCATCGAGAGATTGTCCACCGTGAAGCTGTAGCCGTAGATGTCCGGTTCGAGCGGCCCCAGCGTGGCGCTCCAAACGCCGTTGGTGTCCCGGGTCAGTTCGGTCGCGCCGTCGGGCCACTCGCCGGAGACCTTGACTCCTCGAGCGTCCGGCGCCCGGAGCCGGAAGGTCACCGTGCGGTCTGGGCGCACCTCCGGCGAAACGAGCGCGGCGGCCTCGCGGCGCGAAGGTGCATTCGTGCGGGCGGGGGCCGGAGCGGAACTTTGCGCGTGAAGCTGCGTGAATAGAGAAGTGGCGGCGAACAGTGCGAAGGCGGTCTTCATAGGCAGAGGGCCCATTGCACCGAGAATCCTGCCGGGTTCCAATCGAAAAATTGCCGAATCCGGTAGCGCAGGCGTCCGCGCCTGCGAGTTCTCGCACCGTCCCGGTGCGGGAACCAGAGTCGAGCGGCACTCGACCCGAGGAATCGGGCAGCGGGACGCTTGCGAAGTCCGAGCGCGACATCCTGTGCAAGGACCAGGAGCTAAATGGGTACGTCGACCACCTGGCGTCGGCATGCGGCAGTCTCGGCCTTACAAGCCGGGGGATTGTTTGGTTGTGCGGTTCCCTGGGCCTCCGCTGCGCGTCAGCCCAGGCTTTAACAGGACGGGCTTTCAGCCCTTAATCTGTCAGGGCCGAAGGCCCGCAATGTGATAGCCTGGGCTGAAGCGAGTCCGACGAGCGGAGGCCAAGGTCAACCGTCCACACGAACCTCTCCAGCCCTGTAAGGGCGAAACACCTTTCAGCCCGCCGCGGGGTCCCGGGGCTGGGCTGAGGGGTGGGCCATCATGAGGACCGCCTAATGGTTGAGATGCACCCCGGATGCAACCCCGGCGCGTCCTTCGTTTCGCCAAATCCAGCTCCCCGCTTTTTCATTTTCCCTCCGCCGGCCGGCCTTTACCCTTGCTTCATGTCACGCGATTACGTGCTGCATCGGTTCCGCGGCCAGGTGGATCTCCGAATCGACTACGCGGCGGAGTTGAACGAGCAGCAGCACGCCGCGGTCACCGCCGAGCCGGGACCGGCGCTGGTCATCGCGGGCGCCGGCTCGGGCAAGACGCGCACACTCACTTACCGCGTCGCCTACCTGATCGAACAAGGCGTGCCCGCCGACCGCATCCTGCTCGTGACCTTCACGAACAAGGCTGCCCGCGAAATGATGCGCCGCGTGGGCGAATTGCTCAGCAACGACACGGGCTCGCTCTGGGGCGGCACATTCCACTCGATCGGCGCGCGCATCCTCCGCCGCCACGCCGAGGCGCTCGGCTACCGGCCGGACTACACCATCCTGGATCGCGAGGATTCCAGCGACCTGATGAAAACGTGCCTCGCGGAGGCCGAGATCGACGTGAAAGCCACGCGCTTCCCCAAGGCCGACGTGCTGGCCGACATCGGCTCGATGGCCGTCAACACCTGCCGTTCTGTCGCCGAGGTGCTCGGCCAGGAATACAGTTACTTCGCGAATCTGACGCCGCAAATCGAGGACGTCCTCCGGCGTTTCGACGCCCGCAAGCGCGCCGCCAACGTGATGGACTTCGACGATCTCCTCCTCCTCTGGCTCCGGCTGCTCCGCGAGAACGACGAGGCCCGCGAACTCTACCAGCGCCGGTTCCAGTTCCTGCTGGTCGACGAATACCAGGACACCAACAAGCTCCAGAGCGAACTCATCGACCTGCTGGGCGAGCGCCACAAAAACGTCATGGTCGTTGGCGACGATTCGCAAAGCATCTACTCGTGGCGCGGAGCGAATTTCAAAAACATCCTCGAATTCCCCAAACGCTATCCCGGCGCGAAGATATACAAGATTGAGACGAATTATCGCAGCACGCCCGAAATCCTCGCGCTGGCCAACGCCGCCATCGCGCCGAACATCCATCAGTTCGCCAAGGAGCTCGCGCCCGCGCGCAAATCCGGTCCCAGGCCCACGCTCGTCCCGTGCGGCGACGGGGCGGAGCAGGCCGCGTTCGTCGCCCAGCGCGTGCTCGAACTGCGCGACGAGGGCGCGGACCTCAACCGTATGGCCGTGCTCTATCGCTCGCACTTCCACGCGCTCGAACTGCAATTGGAACTGACCCGCCGCAACATCCCCTTCAGCATCACCAGCGGCATCCGCTTCTTCGAGCAGGCGCACATCAAGGACGTCGCCGCTTGGCTCAAGCTGGTCACGAACCCAACCGACGAACTCGCCTTCAAGCGCCTGGTTCGCCTGCTCCCCGGCATCGGCGGCAAGGGCGCGGAAAAACTTTGGAACCGGTTCCGTTCGGAAATTCGGGCTTCGGGTTTCGATTCGAGCATCGTAGACGCGGCCTGGAATCCCGAACCCGAAACTCGGAACCCGGAACCCAGAACGTTTTCCCTCGCCGCCGCGTTGCAGAAGTGCGCCGCGCTCGCGCCCAAAAAAGCCGCCGCCGCCTGGGCCAATTTCGCCATCACCATGTCCCAGCTCGAAGCCGAGCCGGTTCGCGGCTGCGCCTCGGGGATGATCCAGCACGTCATCGAAGCCGGCTACGAGGATTACCTTCAGGAGAATTACGCCAACTACCGTTCCCGGCTCGAAGACCTCGAACAGCTCGCCACCTTCGCGCTCCAGTTCAAGACCGTCGAAGAATTCCTGACACAGCTCTCGCTCCTCACGAACGTCGAGGCCGACGACGCCCCGTCCGCCGGCAGCGACACCGAACAGATTCGCCTCTCGACCGTGCACCAGGCCAAGGGCCTCGAGTTCGACGTGGTGTTCGTGATTATGCTTTGCGATGGATTGTTCCCGAGCGCCCGCTCCATCGAGACCGTAGACGGCGAGGAAGAGGAGCGCCGGCTGTTCTACGTGGCCATCACGCGGGCGCGCAACGAGCTTTACCTGAGCTACCCGCTCCTCCGGATGACTCGCGGCCAGGGCGGCGACATGATGCAACAGCCCTCGCGCTTCCTGAAGGATTTCCCCGCCGCCCTCGTGGACGAGTGGAGCCTCAAGTCGGGCAATTCGTACCAGTAATCGAAGTCATGAGCCTCGAAAGAGCAGAGACAACGGTCTCAATGACGACCTCGTCCGTCGGCCGGGACTTGGTGGCGCGTCGTTATCCCGCCCTTGCAGGGCGGCGAGAACTGGGGCCACCTTTTTTTGGGGGGCCTTCAGACCAAGCTTTCACATGTCGGACTTTCAGCTGACCGGTCTGTCAGGGCCGAAGGCCCGCAATGTGATAGCCTGGGCTGAAGCGAGTCCGACGAGCGGAGGCCCAGGTGACGTGTCTACAAAATGTCTGGAGGCCTGAAAGGCCGGCACAAATTCGCATCCCTTCATATCCCGCCCTTACAGGGCGAAGAGATTTGAAGGTACGTCTACCTGGGGCTTCGCGCTCTGCGCTCCACCCCAGGCTATTACATCGCGGGCCTTCAGCCCGCCGGAGTGCGAAGCTCATTTGCTTTCGCCAGCGGATCGCAGGACGCGGGCGCGGAGGACGGGGGTTATCTTAAAGCCGGCTTTGGCTTCCAAGTCATCCAGCGTCGGGGCAATGCGGGGGAGAAGGCCTTTGGTCTTGGCCTGGCTGAGTATGCCCAGCACACCGATGGCCCGCAGCCCCAACTGGAGGGCGACTTCGTGGACGCGCCGTTTTTCCACGAGCACGGCGCCTGCGTGCAACTCGACGGCCAGGGCCAGCGCGGCGGCGGCGGCGGGATCGAGTCCGCGGGCGCAACGAACGAGGTTGGGGAAGATGGAAGCTGGCTGTTGGCGAACCCAGCGCGGAAGGGTGAGACCCTGAAAGCGCGGCGTCTCGCCGACGAGCCGGTCGAAATCGGAAGCCACTTCGGGCGGGATGACCGCTTCGCGGAAGAGGCTGGTCAGCAGCTTGACCTGCCCGATGCTGCAGAGGTTCAACAGCACCGGAGTGTGAGCGACAACGATCCCCGCCGATTTATCAATCGCCATGCCGGGAATTTAGCCGCCGCGCCATCTACTTCAACATTTCCTTCACCTTCGCCCCATCGTGCGTCGGTGGCTGACAGGCGGTGCCAGTGCAGAGATAGACGGTGGGCTTGCCATCCTTGGGCGGGAGCGTTTTGGCAAACGGCTCGACGGGACCGGTCGTGGCGAGCACCACTTTGTTCGGCTGGTAAACGGAGTGCGCGGCGCGGAGAAGTGCGCGGCCTTCGGGAGTATTCACGTCGCCGGCGATCACCACGCGCTTCGGCTCTTCCAGCGCGAAGTCGAGCGCCAGGAGCATGTAGGGGACGGCCTGGGGCATTTGCTGGAGGCGTTGGGAGAACAGGCGCAGGCTCTTGTCGGCGGCGTCGCGGTAGTCTTTGCGCTCGGTGAGGGCGGCGAGCTTGAGCAGGGCGAGGACCGCCACGGAGTTCGCGGAAGGTTCGGCGCCGTCGTAATCCTCTTTCACGCGCAGGATAAGGTCCGCGCTGCCGGCGGGGCTTTGCCAGAAGCCGCCCTCCTCCTTGTCGTAAAATCTGGCCAGCATGGTGTCCGCGAGGTCGATGGCGAATTGCAGGTGCTCCGCCTCGAGCGTGACCTGGTAAAGCTCCAGCACGCCCGCGAGCAGACAGGCGTAGGCTTCGACGAGTTGGACCTGGTCGCGCGCGCCGTCGCGCCAGCGATGATAAAGTGTCCGGGCGCTCGCGTCCCAGAGTTTGCCGCGCAGGAAGGCCAGGTTCTTCAGCGCGGCGTCGCGATAGGAATCGTCGCCCAGCACGGCGCTGGCGCGGGCCAGCGAGCCGAGCATCAGCCCGTTCCAGGAGGCGAGAATTTTGTCGTCGAGATGCGGGCGCACGCGCAGGGCGCGCGCGGCAAAGAGCTTGTCCTTGGCGGAACGGAGCAGCGGTTCCTCGGCGGCGGTGAGGTTGGTGTCGACGAGAGAAAGGACGTTCTGGTCGGGTAGCGGGTTGGGGTCGCTATGGTCCACGAAGTTGCCGGGCCGCGTCACGCCATAGACGCGGACGGCGACTTTGCGTTCCTCGGGCGTGAGCAGCTTCGTCATCTCGTCGAGCGTCCAGCAGTAGAACTTCCCCTCCTTGCCCTCGCTGTCGGCGTCCTCTGCCGAATAGAAACCGCCCTCGGGATGGCGCAGGTCGCGCAGCGCATAGCGGAGGATGTCGCGGGCGACGTCGGCATAGCCGTGTTCGCCGCTCACCAGGAAGCAATCCAGGTAAAGCCCGAGCAACTGCGCGTTGTCGTAAAGCATCTTCTCGAAGTGCGGCACGAGCCATTTTTCATCGACGGAATAGCGGGAGAAACCGCCGCCGATCTGATCGTAGATTCCGCCCGCGGCCATCCGCTCGCAGGTGTGAAGGACCATCTGGATGGGCTCGTTGTCGCGGGTGCGGACACCGTGGCGCAAGAGGAAGGAGGGATGGCTCGGGGAAGGAAACTTGGGCGCCCGGCCCCAACCGCCGTGACGGGCGTCATAGCCCTCCTTCAACTCCGTGCCGGCGTTTCGCAACACGGCACTCGTGAGGATTTCCTGGCTCGGGACTTGCCGGCCGGTCAACTCCACGAGCTTGCCGTGCATCTGAGTCGAGGAGTTGAGGAGTTGCTCGCGTTTGGTGGTCCACGCGGATTGAACCTGCCGGAGCACGTCGAGGAAACTGGGCCTGCCGTGCCTGGGTTCCGGCGGCCAATACGTGCCGCCGTAGAAGGGTTTCAGGTCCGACGTGAGGAACACGTTCAGCGGCCAGCCACCCGAGCCGGCCATCGCTTGCACGAACGTCATGTAAATCTTGTCCACGTCGGGGCGCTCCTCGCGGTCGACCTTGATGCTCACGAAATGGTCGTTGAGAAACTTCGCCGTTTCGTCGCTCTCGAAGCTCTCGCGTTCCATGACGTGGCACCAGTGGCAGGTCGAGTAGCCGATGCTCAGAAAGATCGGTTTGTCCTCGCGCCGGGCCTTTGCGAACGCCTCGTCGCCCCACGCAAACCAGTCCACAGGATTGTGCGCGTGCTGGAGGAGGTACGGGGACTTCTCAAGCGCCAGACGATTGGTGTGGGCGGGCGGCGCGCCGGATTTCTTTTCGGACACAACAGTGTGCGGTTGAGGTTTGGCCGGCTCGTTGCGGCACCCCGCCAGCGACAGCAGGGCGACGGCAATGAGCACGGCGGGCTTCATCAATCGGGAGCGATGCTAACTTGAGCAGGCACGGGTCGCGAGAATAAAGCGGCGGATTGAAGAGACGCCGACCCGATGCACGCAGGAGGGATTCCCCTGCAACATCGGTTATCAGATGCGCGCGAGGAATTGCGCCAAGACGTCGAACGTGGAGCTGCTCCAAGGCACGTAACCTTTCTCGGCGGCGAGACCCAACCGCAAATCATAATCAGATTGCGCGGACATCCAGGCGCGAAACTTCGCCTTTGTGTGATACTCCTTGCGATCTGTCTTTTCCGCCAGACAGCCGAAGTAATTGTGGAGGCAGTCAAAGCCCGGCACGCTGTTCAACGCGAGGAGGCACAGATCTTCCAACATCCCTTTTCCGTCCGGACCGGCCACGATGTATCCAGCGATCTTCGGCCTGTCGCCGGCGAAAGAACCGCGCTCGGGCAGCGTGACTCCGATGTGTTCCTGCACACCATTGGAGACTCGCTGCCATGCCCCTGCTGGATTCCCGTTTGCGTCCAACAAAATGGCCAGGCTCTCGAGCTGTTGCTGCGCATACTCAGGCCGCTTTGGGAGTTCCCGGAGCACATTTATCAAATTGTTCCTTCCGTTGTACGGCTCAACCGTCAATCCGGGGATTTCGCGCGCCCCGCAAAGCTCCTGGAGCACCGCCACTTCGTCGTTCCTCTCGCACAGAACCAGCTTCATCGCATTTCCCAATTGAGGTCTCTGGCGGTGGAGAGGGTTTTGTCATCCATGATGGTGGCTTTGATGCTGTCGCCCACCCGATCGAGTCGAATAACGTTGAGATCGTAGGGTGTGGACTTCCGCGCCGCCGCATCGGCTGCGACGATGCACTCCCAACTGTGGGTCGTGGCGAAGATTTGGATGTCCAGTTCCTTCAAGGCATTGAAAAGGCCTTCGAAGACCTGTGGCATAACACTGTAGTGCAGACCGTTTTCGATTTCGTCGATAAGGAGGACGTTCACTTCGGACGCGATCACTTCCGAGTAGATGTTCAAGAGGCGATAGAAACCCTGGCCCATCAGTGTAACCGGGATCATCTCCTTGAGCGCCAGATCAACGAAGATGATTGGTCCTTGCCTCTCGTCGCTTTGAAGCGGCTCGATGGCTTCGACCCGTGAGTCGAGCGTTTTGAGTAGCGATTCTACCTTCTTTTTCCCTCGTTTCTGGACGACGCGATTGTAGTCGAGGGCATCCTTCTTTGCATCTGTGGGTTTGTTGGTGAAAATCTTTGCTCTGGGTCTTTCCTGTCGGAAATCACCGAAGCTATAGCACTGGAGGGGACCAAGCATCCCCAGACTGTTATCGATGTTAAGCCGGACGGCCTGGTCGGGGGTGAGGGCATTCGAAAATAGCCCCACGGCGAACGGGGCGCCTTTGTCGTGTGATGCCTTGATTTTGGCGTATTCCTCGTTGCTCTTGTTGTAGATAAGCCATTTCCAGAAATGCTCGTTCCAGTCAACGTTACTACCAATCCGGAATTCATTCGCGAGGCCGCCTGCGCTCGCAATTTTGGGCTGGGCGAGCAGAATCCGAAGCGCTTCCAGCACCGACGTCTTACCAGTGTCATTCTTTCCCGTGATCAGATTGAGCCGCTTCAGCGGCGCAATCTTAACATCGCGGAATCCGCGAAAGCTTTTGAGTTCCAGACTCGTTAGCACGGGCTGGTTATCCGCCGTTCCCGCAGAACTCTCAAGCCCTCTCTCTCACTGCTGGGAAATTCATCCTCACGCGAATCGATCCTCCGCCCACGGGTCTGCCGTGTTCGAGTAGCCGCGCACTTCCCAGAAGCCGAGAATGTCGCGGTCGAGGAATTGGATGTCGCGGACGAACTTCGCGCCTTTCCACGCGTAACGCTTGGGGATGATCACACGGGCGGGGCCACCGTGCTCCTTCGGCAGCGGCCGGCCGTTCCAAGAGTGGGCGACGAGCACGTCGTCGTCCATGCAAACCTCCAGCGGGTTGTTGGTCGAGTAACCGTCGTAGCTCTTGAAGAAGACGTGCGCGGCCGCGGGCCTGGGCTTCACCAACTCGGCCAGCGTGAAGAACGCGACGCCGGTGAACGGCATGTCGAACTGGCTCCAGGTGGTGACGCAATGAAAGTCGCCCACGTCGGTGAATTGCGGCAGTTCCATGAACTGCTGCCAGTTCAGCGTGACGGGGTTTTCGACGAGGCCGTGAATCTTGAGCTCCCACTTGTCGAGCGGCACGTCGGGCCGGATGCCGAGGTCGAGCACGGGAAAGTTGTGCCCCTGCCGCTGGCCGGGCGGGAGGCGGTTCTCGGAGCGGACGGCGGGTTTCTCCTTCCCGGCCATCTTGCGCGCCCAACGCTCTTTGGCGGCGATGTATTGCTCTTTCATGTGTAGGACAGGCGTCGCGCTGGTCTCCATCTATTCTGGCAAATAATAGCGAAGCAGGTGAAAGCTGCCAGCCAATCCAAAAGAAACATGGAGACAGGCGCCTGTCCTGCGGCGACGCTGGCTTTGCGTATGGAGACAGGCGCGACGCCTGTCCTACGGTAACGCTGGCTTTGCAGTCACTCTTTCACGTTCTTCGGCTTCACTGCCTGCTTCGCCAGTGCGTCGTAACGCTGGTGCAGTTCCTTAACCTTTTCCGGCTGCTGCGCGGAGAGATTGGTCTTCTCGTACGGATCATCCGCCAGATTGAACAACTCCAGCGCGCCGCCGGC
>DASTLJ010000169.1:0-8075 GCA_035715125.1 Verrucomicrobiia bacterium | reverse complement strand
AACTTGTTCTCGTAGGTGCCGGTCGTGATCTTCGAGTGCGTGCCGGCGTCGACGTCCGGGTTGACGCGCACGGCCACCGGGGCGGTTTTCCGAAGGCGCGTGGCGACGCGATTGATCCGCTCCAGCTCCGGCTCGCTCTCGGCGTTGAAACAATAAATCCCCTTGCGCAGCGCGAAGGCGATTTCCTCCTCGGTCTTGCCGACGCCGGCGAAGATGCACTTGCGAGGGTCGCCTCCGGCGGCGATCACGCGCTGGAGTTCGCCGCCGCTGACCACATCGAAGCCGCCGCCCAGGTTGGCCAGCGTGCGCATGACGGCGGCGTTCGAGTTGGATTTCATCGAATAGCAAATCAAGTGGTCGAGCGGCGCCAGCGCGCGGTCGAGCTTGGAGAAATGGTCTTCGATGGTGTGCTGTGAATAGACGTAAAGGGGTGTGCCGAACTGCTTGACGAGCGAGTCGATGGCGACGCGCTCGCAGAACAAGCGATGGCCGACGTAACGAAAATCGTGCACGCCCTACTGTAAATCACAACGCGCCCCGGATGTCACGGAGAGCTTATGAAAAAACGAAGGCCGGCATGGAGCCGGCCTTCGTGTCAGTTGAGAGCGTCAATCAAGGTTCGTTGACGATGCTGGCGCGGGCCTTGTGGTACTCGGTAGCGCTAATCAAGTCGCGCGCGTAGGCGTCCATCAGTTCTGCCAGGCGCTGCTCTTTGGTCTTCCCGGCCGGGACTTCCCAAGAGCGGACGAGCGTTTCGTTGGACTTGGCCGCCGGTTTTGCTTCGGCGGGGGCGTCGGTTTTCGTTACGGTTTGGGACTTGCTCGCGTTCTTTTTGGCTTCGGCACGGAGTTTGGCTTCGGCGTCGGCGGCTCGGCGCGCTTCCTCCTTGGCCTGTTTATCCGCTTCGGCCTTGGCCTTCTTGGCCTCCTTTTCGAGGCGGCGCTGCTCGGCCTTGGCGAACGCTTGCGCCTTCTTATCTGCGTCGGCCTGGGCTGCGAGTTGGCGTTGTTCCTCGCGAAGCTTTTGGCGGGCTTCCTCGGCCGCAGCCTTCTCGCGGGCACGGCGGGCCTTGGCCTCGGCCTTGAGCTCGGCTTCGGTCGGGAGGGATGTCGGGGCCGCGATCGTGTTCGTGACGGAGGCGGCTGGAGCGTTGGTGTCGGCAATGGCCTTCTCCAGGAGCGCTCGGGCTTTGGCTTCCACATCGGGAGGCAACTGGCCTTCGGTCGGGGGAGCGGCCGCGGGAGTCGCGTAAGGCTCCGTTGTGGCGGGCTGCGCGGTGGGCGTTGGGTTCCCGGACGGGTCGGCCGCCGGTGTCGGGGCGGGCACTGCGGCAGGCGTCCCGTCGTTGGTCTTGTTCGATTCGTTCGCTGCCGTCTCGGGGCGGATGCGGGCGCGCTCGGCCTTGACGCGCAGCGCTTCGTCGAGGGCGCGTTGACGCGCCTCCTCGCGCTGACGGGCTTCGGTGTCCGCCTTGCTCACGCGCGCATTGGCGGAGATCGGCGTCCTGGAGGAGTCGGAGGGTGTCGTGACCGGAGCAGCGAGAGCGGGGGCTGCCGACGGAGTGCCCTGGGAAGTGAACTCGCCAGATTTGCTTTCGAGAATGGCGCGGGCCTTTGCCTCCTGTTCCGCAGTCATGGGGACTGCCGGGGCAGGAGCAGCAGCGGGCGGCGTCGCCGCGGCGGTGGTGTTCGTCGCGGGCGTCGAAGGCGCCGCGGGCGTTGCAGGAGTTGCGGGTGCCGGGTCGGGCGCGACGGGTTGGGCGGGGGCGAGGGGCGCCACCGGAGCGGCGTCGGCTGCCGCGGCGGCTTCGCGCTGCTTGCGCGCTTCGGCGGACTTGATGACCTCGGCTTCGATGCGCTCGATTTCTTTGCGGCGGAATTCCTCGTCAGTGGCCTTGGTGGCCAGTTCATCGGGAACCGGCTGCGTCTCAGGCGCGGCCACAATTTCTGGAGCCGGTGTAGCGGCTGCAACATCAGGCGCTGATTGCTGCGGCGCGGCGGTGGCAATCGTCTTTTGTTTGCGGCGGGACTTCTCGGCCACTTTGGTGGCTTTCGGCTCAGGCGTTGTTCCGGAACTCTTCGCGATGGGTTGCTGGCTCGCAGCGGGCCTGCCGCGGACGATTTCGTAGACCTTGTCGTCAACCGGCGGAAGGACCACGAAAGTCGAATCGAAATAGTCCTTGGCGTCCGGCACGCGGGGGGCGGGGGTGACTTTGACGCTGCGCAAGAGTTCGCGGACGCTGCGTTCCTGGTCGTCGGTCATCGGCCGTGGCACGGCATCGGTGGCGACGACGGCGTTCGTGGCCGCAATCACGTTCGTGGTCGCAATCACGTTCGTGGTCGCAACAACGTTTGTCGCCGCAACAATGTTCGTAGCCGCAACAATGTTCGTGGCAGGAACGGCGTTTGTGACGGGGACGGCGTCCGGGGCCGGGACGGTGTCCGGGGCCGAAGGTTCCGGCGGGGCTGGCGGGGGCGGCGTATCCTGGGCGATCAGCGTCACAAGCCCGACTTTGGCGAGAACACAACCCAAAATCCATTTCATGCGTTTCATAGTGCTTGAATAATTCAAACGTTTGATACAGGCAACTGCAATGTCCGATTCGATCGGACAGTCCAACAGTCCATCTATCGGCGGGCCGCGCCGGGGCTTGAGAAGAATCTGTTAGCCGCTGGCCAGTTCCTCGTTCGTCGCCGCGTTGAGGATCTTGTACTCCTCGGCGTGCAGCCCGGGATCGGGACGGAGCAGGAGCTTGATGAAGTAGCGCTTTTCCATTTCGTCCAAGTGCTTCTGGTCCTCGCTGCGCAGGCGTTGGGCCACGGTTGGGTGGACGACGATGCGGAGCTGGAAATCGCTTTCGTCGCGTCCGCGCCGCTTGAGGATTTCGGCCAGTTTGCGCTGGATTTCCACGCTCATCGTCTCGGCGCTCTTCACCTTGCCCTTGCCTTTGCAGTAGGGGCAATCGTCGTAAACGGCGCTGCGAACGCTCTCCGTGTGGCGCTGGCGGGTCATCTCCATCAGGCCAAGCTGGCTGATGGGCAGGATGTGCGTCTTGGCGCGATCGCGGCGCAATCCTTCCCTCATTTTCTGGTAGACCTGCTGCTGGTCGCGGCGGCCTTTCATGTCGATAAAGTCCAGCACGATGAGCCCGCCCATGTTGCGCAGCCGGAGCTGGCGGCAGATTTCCTCGGCGGCTTCGAGGTTGACTTTCAGGATGGTCTGTTCCTGGTCCTTGCCGCTCTTGTGGCGGCCGGTATTCACGTCAATGGCGACCAGCGCCTCCGTTTCGTCGACCACGAGGTAGCCGCCGCTCTTGAGATGGACCTGGCGGCTGAAGGTGGCTTCCAACTGGCGCGTGATGCCAAACCGGTCGAAGATCGGCTGGTGTTCGCCGTAATGGCGAATCTTGTCCGCCGATCGCTTGCTGATCCGGGCGATCATGTTGCGCATCCGGTCGTGGGCCGGCGTGCTGTCGACGACGATGCGCTCGACGTCCTCGGTGAGGAAGTCTCTCACCGTTCGCTCAATCAGGTCCGGCTCCTGGAAGACGACACTGGCGGAAGGGCGCCTGCGGATGCTCTCCTCGATTTGGTTCCATTCTTCGAGCAAGAGCGCCAGGTCGCGCACGAAGTAGCGTTCGCGCTGGCCCTCGCCGACGGTGCGCATGATGACACCCATGCCGTCGGGGATGTGCAGCTTGCGAAGGATTTTCTTGAGGCGCTGGCGTTCCTCGTGATTCTCGATCTTGCGCGAGATGCCGGATTGGTCCGAGTTGGGCAGGAGCACGAGGTAACGGCCGGGGAGCACCAGGTTGGTGGTGACGCGCGGGCCTTTGGTGCCGATGGGGCCCTTGGTCACCTGCACGATGAGGTCGCTGCCGGGCGGGTAGAGGCGCGGCACGTCCTTCTGCGTGATTTTGGGCTTGTCGCGCTTGCGGCCGCCGTCGCGCTCGACGATTTCGACGCCGCTGTCAAAGCCGCTGGGCACGATGTCCCAGTAGTGGAGGAAGGCGTTCTTCTCGAATCCGATGTCGACGAACGCGGCCTTCAAACCGTCTTCGAGATTGCGGACCCGGCCTTTGAAGATGCTGCCGACCAGGCGTTCTTCGCTGGTGCGCTCGATGGTGAACTCTTCCAGGCGGCCTTCCTCCAGCACCGCAACTCGCGTTTCCAGCGCTTCGGCGTTGATGATGACCTCCTTGTGGGTCTTCTTGACCGGGCGAATCAGCCGCTTGACCTTGTGGATGGCCTTGACGGCGACGTTCTTGATCGCTTCCAACAGGTTCCTCGCCTTCTCCTGGATTTGAACCGGCGCGAATTCCTCCTGCACTTCGGCGGGAGTGTCCAGATGTGGCTGGCGGAAATCCCCTTTGTGCAGCGCCTCCGTGTCGCCCGTGTGAGGGGCCGGCGCGCCTTCGGCCGGGAGGCCGGCGGCGACGTTCTCGGCGCGCTCGATCTCCCGGGCGTAGCGCTGCGGCTCGAAGAGGCGCTCGCCGGTGATAGGCACGTTTTCGTTGACGGCTTCGGCGCGGGCCTGCTGGGCCTCGCGCTCCTGGTGTTTTGTGGGTTTTGGGCCGTGGCCGGTGGGCTTGAAGTGCATGCCCCGGCGGCGGCGGCCGAATCGTCTCGGTTCACTCATAGATCAGGACCTTCGATGGATGCCGACGTTTTGCAGGATGCCCGCGGCGATCAACGAGCAGAGCACTGAAGACCCGCCATAACTGAGCAGCGGCAGTGGCACTCCCGTCACGGGCATGATGCGAATGTTCATGCCGATATTGATGAAGACATGGCTGAAGAGCATGGCGACCACGCCCACAGCCAGCAATTTGCCCAGGCGATCACGAGCCTGGCCGGCGATGCGAATGCCGGTAAACAGCACCACGGAATACAGCGCCACAATCACGACGCTGCCCATGAATCCTTTCTCCTCGGCAATGACGGAGAAAATGAAATCGTTGTGCGCGACCCCGCGCGGCAGATAGCCGAGCGCGTTTTGCGTGCCCTGGCGCCAGCCCTTGCCGAGCAGGCCGCCGGAGCCGACGCTGATGAGCGCCTGCTCGACGTTGTAGGACCAGTCCCGCTGCACCCGCCGCGCCTCGGCCTTTTCGGCGGGGGTCGAGTTGCGGGGCGCGCCGTCCAGCCCGAAGTACACCAGCAGCCGGCGCTTCTGGTAGGTCTCCAGCTTGATCTGCCAGCTCGGCGGCGCAAAGAGCACGTCCACCAGAATCAACCCCACCAGCACGCTCGACACGCCGAGCAGCGTGTTGATGAATCGCGGAGGCACGCCGGCGGCGAACATCATCGTCAGCCCGACCGGCAGAAGGATCAGCGCCGAGCCGAGATCCGGCTCTTTGACGATCAGCGCGAACGGCAGCACGATCATGCCGAGCCCGCGCCAGAAAACGCGCACCGAGCGCAGTTCGTCCGGTGGCCGGCTGAGGAAGTTGCCCATCGCGAGAATGAACGCGAGCTTGGCGAATTCGGAGGGCTGCGCCGAAAAGGGGCCCAGGTCGATCCAGCGCTTCGCCCCCCATCCGTGGTCGGAGCCAATCTTCGGCACCAACACGGCGATCAGCGTCAGGATGGTGACGCAATAAATGACGAGCGACCAACGTGCGAGGATGCGGTAATCCACCAGACAGACGGCCGCCAGCGCGCCGCAGCCGATGGCATACCAGATAATCTGCCGGAACCAGGGCTGGTTATACCAGCGGGCCTGCATCGCGGACTCGCTCACCATCGTGGCGCTATAAACGAAGAACGCCCCGATGACCATCAGGCCGCCAAGGGCGCCGAGCATCAACCAGTCCACTCGCGACTGGCGCTCGTTGACGGCCAGGGGATTATGGACGAGCGGGGTCATGGAGTGGCCGCAGGGGGTGTAGCCGCGACCGTGAGGTCGCGGGAGGTTGACGCGCTGGAGCCAGGAACGGCGTTCCGCGACCTCACGATCGCGGCTACGGTTGGCCGCCCCCGCTGTTCCAGTTTCTGGATCGCCTGGTAGATTTTGCCGACGGCCGGGGCGCAAGTCGTGCTGCCGAAAGCGCCGCCCTCGACCATGAGCACGATGACGTAACGGGGATTCTCGTAGGGCGCAAACGAGGTGAACCAGGTGGTCCTGTCCACCAGCTTGCCGTGCGAGTCGGTGACTTCCGCAGTGCCGGTCTTGCCGCAGACGCGGAAACCTTCGACTTTCGCCCTGCCGCCGGTGCCGCCCGGTTCCTCGACGTCCGCGAACATCACCTCGCGCGTGAGTTGGAGGCTGCGCGGGTTGACGCCGAGATCGTCCCGAGGCGGTCGCGCCGGGTAGAGGATCGGCGGGTCGCCCGAGGTCGGATCCGCCGACTCGATGCGCTCGACCAGGCGCGGCCAGAGGACCTTGCCGCCGTTGGCGATGGCGGCGGTCAGGATCGCGATTTGCAGCGGCGTCATGGAGACCTCCCCCTGGCCAATGCAAATGTGCGCCGTGTCGGCATCGACCCAGCCACGGCGCATCGTGGCGTTATACGGAAAGTTGCCGCCGGACTCCTGGCGAGGCATGAGGTCGGTGCGCTCGCCCAAGTGGAGATGGCGGGCGAGCCGGATGAGTCCTTCGATGCCGCCAAATCGGATGCCATTCGAGATGAAATACGTGTTGCTCGAATGGACGAAGGCTTCCTTGAAGTCGTAGTCCCCGGCGTGGGCCAGGTCGTTAATCTCCTTCTTGCGGCCGGCGACGTGGATGTAGCCGGGATTGTGAAGCTTTTCGCGGGGATTCAATCCGTGGTCGAGGGCGGAAAGGCCGGTGACGATCTTGAAAACCGACCCAGGCGCGTAACTGCCCTGGGTCACGCGATTGAGCATCGGCTTCATGAGTTCGTTGGTCATGGGCACATATTCCGCGTGGCTCATGCCCCGAATGAACGCGTACGGGTCAAACGACGGCGAGGAGGCCATCGCGAGCACGTCGCCAGTATTCGGGTTGAGCACGATCGCGGCGCCACGGGTGTTCTGGAAGGCGGACTGGAGCGCGGCTTCGGTCGCAGCCTGAATGTTGGCGTCGATGGTGAGCGTGACGTTTCGGCCCGGCTCGGCGGGCGCCCAAATGGTTTCGGCCTGGCGATAGCCCAGGCTGTTCACGAGCACCGATTTCACCCCGGCCTTGCCGCGGAGCTCCGCGTCGAACTGGCCTTCGATGCCGATGTGGCCGCGAAAGTCGGGCAGGCGGAAATTGAAGTCGGCGACCTCGCCTTCCATCGAACGATTGTCGCGCTGGAGGTAGCCCAGCAAGTGCGCCGCCAGCGAGCCGCTGGGGTAGTAACGCATGGGCTGGACTTCCAGATCGACGCCAGGCGGGATGGCCCGGCTCTCCAGCAGCCGGGCGACCCCCGAGGCGTCGAGGTTGTTCCACACCGGCATGGGCAAGGCGAGCTGGTTCGTGTAGTGGCGCATGAAATCCTCAAAGCTCAGTGCAATCGGCTGTCCGATGGCCCGGGAGACCTGGTGGACGGCATTGCTCGCAACGCGGTAGCGGCAGGTCCGCTCCAGGGCCAGCCGCTGCTGGCGCGTGAGCTTCATGTATTCGCGCTGGACGGGATTGATGCCGACCCAGCGTTTCCAGAACGGGAGCGAGTTGGTGATCAGGCGCGGTTGGCGGACACGGGCCCACTCGGCGCGGAATTGCTCGCGCAATTCGTCCAGGTACAGGATGACGTTGTAGCTGGGCTGGTTTTCGGCGAGCGCGACGCCGTGTCGGTCGAGTATTTTTCCGCGCACGGCGGGGATGCGCACGGTGCGGAAGCTCTGCGCCTTTTGGTTCTCGGCGTAATGCTTGTGCGACACGACCTGCACCCACCACAGGCCGGCGAAGAGCACGAGCAAACCGGCCAGCACGCCCCACGTCACCGTGCGCAGATGCGGGTCGTTCTTTTTGAGCTGGTCGAATACAATCATTTCATCGTCTCCCTCGCTTGATCTCCATCTCGTGGCCGAAGCCGATTTCGCCGGCGGGCCCGTAATTGAACATGCGGCCGATCACGTCGAACAGCCAGAACCAGACGGGGGTCATTGCACCGCCAATGACGCTCATCACGG
>DASTLJ010000168.1:0-26513 GCA_035715125.1 Verrucomicrobiia bacterium | reverse complement strand
AAAGCGGGATGAGCCAGAACCACTTGTTCTCCAGGCGCACGATCACGGTATCGCCTGCCTTTTCGCCGGAGTCGAGCGCGACGCCCGAGAAATGGCCGAAGACGGCAAGCTTCTTAAGACGCGGATGCACCTGGCGCAGGCCCTGTTGGATGGCGGTGAGATTTCCGCGCCCGCTGGCATCGATCAGGAACGAGCCGTGGAGGGACTCCGGCCGCCCCTCGGGGCCTGTCGCCGTGACGCACACGCCGCCGGCGTGGGAGTCGAACCGGCTGACTGTCCATCCTTCCCGAATTTCCGCGCCTGACTCACGGGCGTGCTGCAGCAGCAAGTGATCGAAGGTCGAGCGTTCGACCTGGAACGCGTCGGTGTGCTTTGTGTAGCGGCCGTTGCGAAAGACCAGGGAGAGCGACCGGCTGCCGTCGCCCAGATGGAACTGAGCGCCGAATTTGCGGGTCAGGCCGGCGGCCTCCATCTTGGGCAGGACGCCCATCTCGGCGAACAGAGCCTGATTGTACGGCAGGAGCGACTCGCCGACGTGGAACCGCGGGAAGATCTCCTTTTCCAGCACGAGCACCCGGCGTCCGGCCCGCGCAAGAAACGTCGCCGCGGAACTGCCCCCGGGACCGCCGCCAATCACAATCGCATCGTATCGTGTCTCACTCACACCGCCCACCTTCCCGCGAAAAGTCCGCGCGAGCAACCCTGCGCAGCTTGCGCTACGAGGAGGTTGCCCAGCCTCCAACCGCAGTTCAAACCTTGGGTGCAAAATATCCGGGCCAAGCGCTTCACCGAAAAACCGGCCATTCGGCCCCGGCTTTGGCGGCGAGCCGTTCCAGCCAGGCCGCCGGCTCGCGCATGGACTCTCCGGCGGGGGTGAATTCCGGCGTCAGCGCATGGACGGCGGTGAACGCGGCGGCGTCCCGAGCCGCGTCCGTAACCACGCCCGCCAGGCCGATGCACGGCATGCCCGCGCGCTGGCACAGTTGGGCGATGGCGCCAACGCCCTTGCCCATGAGCGTCGAGGCATCGAGAGCGCCTTCGCCAGTGATCACCAGTTGGGCCCGGCGCAGCCGTTCCTCGAGCCGCGCGAACCGGGCAAAGAGCGCGAAGCCTGATTCGAGCCGCGCTCCGGCGAAACAGCGCAAGCCAAATCCGAGCCCCCCTGCCGCGCCGGCGCCGGGTTCCTCCGCGTGCCGAAGCTGAAGCTGCTTTTCCAGGACCCCGGAAAGTTGCCCCAAACAGCGCTCGGCCAGCTCAAATTCGGTCAGCCCTTTTTGCGGGCCGTAAATGCGGCTGCAGCCCTCGGGGCCGAGCAAGGGATTGCGCACGTCGACGGCGACCTGGAAGTCCTCGAACAGGCTGGTGTGTTCCGGCGGGCGGACGGTTACAAGGTCGTGCAGCCTCGTCCACCGCGAAATGACTTCCCGGTGGGCGTTGAAGAATTGCCAGCCCAGCGAGCGCGCCAGGCCGAAGCCGCCGTCGTTTGTGGCGCTCCCTCCGATGCCCACCAGGCATCGTTTCGCGCTGCGGCCAGCCGCGGCTTTGAAGACCGCGCCCAGGCCCTCCGTATCCAACTCGAACGGGTGATACTTGCCGGGTGGCAGCATCGCCAGGCCGATGACGTTTGCTGACTCGATAATCGCCGTCGTTGTGGGCTCGTGCCACCGCCAAGCCGATTCGATTGGCCGGTGCGCGGCATCAACGGTTCGGGTTCTGATGGGTCGCGCTCCGAGCAGTTCGCCGAGGATATCTCCAAACCCGTCGCCGCCATCGCTCATTGGGAGCAACTCGATAGTGTCCCCCGGCCGGGCCGCGCTCCAGCCGCGCCCGATGGCCTCGGCGGCCTGGCGTGCCGTGAGCGTGCCTTTGAACTTGTCGGGGACGACGAGGACGCGCGGCGGCATGAGGGGAGCGTGTTTCGTGTTGCGTGTTGCGTCAAGTATGGGGCGGGATGGGAAGGTGTTCCGAGTTCCGAGTTCCGGGTTCCGAGTTGCGTGATGCGTAATGCGTGATGCGTGATGCGTGGTGCGTCAAGCATGGAGGGAGTGGAAACCGGGGACGACCTTGCTTCCCGCACGTTGCATCAGGAAACTCGGAACCCGGAACCCGGAACCCGGAACCCGAATCACGCATCACGCACCACGTCCCCCGTCCGTCAACAGTCCATGTTCCCAGCCTTGACGCGCGCCATTCCCTGGCCAAGAGTGTGGGACATGAACAAACCGAAGATCATCGCTTACCTCAAACCGAGCTGCGGCTGGAGCCAGGGCGTGCGCGCCATCCTGCGCAAGTACGACCTGCCCTACGAAGACCGCGACATCATCAACGACCCGGCCCAGCGCCAGGAGATGATCGAGAAGAGCGGCCAGATGCTCAGTCCGTGCGTCGAAGTCAACGGCCGGATGCTGCCCGATATCAGCGGCGAGGAGGTCGAGGCCTTCCTTCTGGCCAACGGCCTTGTGCAGGCCAACGAGCGCCCGGCCGACGCGCCGACCAACCAGCCGTGCGCCCACGAGATGCCCCAGGCGATGCCGATGGAGTTCCGGCGCTAACAGCGCCTGATTTACGATTTACGATATTCGATTTACGCGCCGGTACAACTCCCGAACATTCCGCCTCCATGCACGCCAGGCAATGGGCCAACTGACGTGTGCGGCCAACTTGATGGCCGCAGGCAACGAACTCCTCGCCATCGTCGTCGCGTCCACAAAAGCCGTCCCCGCATCGCATGACGCGTAAATCGTAAATCGTAAATCGTAATTCGCTGCCAAGGCGACTATAACATTGCCTCCGCGCGGCGGGCTGAACAAGTTCTGCCCATGCGGATAGTAAAATCCATTCGCGCCATGCAGGCACTGGCGCGGCGCTGGCAGAGGACCGGCACGCGCATCGCCTTCGTGCCGACGATGGGCGGCCTGCACGAAGGGCACCTCAGCCTCGTGCGCCGTGCGAGACGGGCCGCAGGCCGCGGCGGCCGGGTCGTGGTGAGCGTCTTCGTCAATCCAGCGCAGTTCGGACCCGGCGAAGATTTCGCGAAGTATCCGCGCGATTTGCGGCGCGACGCGGCACTGTGCCGCGCGGCCGGCGTCGATGTTTTGTTCACGCCGACGGCCGTGCAAATGTATCCAAACGATCCAGGCGCGACATTCAGCACCTGGATTTCGGAGGAGACGCTTTCCCAAGCGATGGAAGGCCGGTCGCGCCCGGGGCACTTTCGCGGCGTCACAACCGTGGTCGCCAAGCTGTTCAACATCGTGGCGCCAGACGTGGCGGTGTTCGGCGCGAAGGACTGGCAGCAGGCGGCCATCGTGCGCCGGATGGTCCGTGACCTGAATTTCCCTTTGAAAATCATTGTCGCTCCGACCCGCCGTGAGCCGGACGGACTGGCGATGAGTTCGCGCAACCAGTATTTGACCGGCGACCTGCGGCGGCAGGCGGTGGTGTTGATCCAAACCCTCGGGCAGGCCCGCCAACGGGTCCGAGCCAGCCCCAAACCCGTCGACGCCGACGTATTGAAACGCGACCTGCGGCGGTTCGTCGAACGCCAACCCGACGCGCGGGTGGATTATGTGGAGTTCTTCCACCCGGAAACGCTCGTTCCCGCCGCCCGCGTCGCCCGCGGGGCGCACATGGCGCTGGCTGTGTTCATTGGGAAGACGAGGCTGATTGACAATGGGCGGTTGTGAAAACGTTGAAGCGTTGAAACGTTGAAGCGTTGAAACGTCGAAGCGTTGAATCGTTGAATCGTTAAATCGGGATGGCGCTTCAACCCTTCAACGATTCAACGATTTAACGTTTTTAACGTTTTTAACAATTCAACAATTCAACGTTTCGACGAACCGAAACTCTTCATGAAACACTTCGATTTTCTCGTGCTAGGCAGCGGCATCGCCGGCCTGTCGTTCGCGCTCAAGGTTGGCGCGCGCGGGCGCGTGGCGATCCTGACCAAGAAGGACCGCGCCGAGTCGAACACCAATTACGCCCAGGGCGGCATCGCGGCGGTGACGAGCAAGGAGGATTCGGTCGAGATGCACGTGCGAGACACCCTCGCCGCCGGAGCGGGCCTGTGCCGCGAGAAGGTCGTCCGCACCATCGTCGAGGAGGGGCCGGCGCGCATCGCGGAATTAATCGAACTGGGCATGAAATTTTCCGAGCGCGAGTCGGCGCGTGGATCCAGCGGACACGAGCTGGATTTGGGCAAGGAAGGAGGCCACTCCAAACGCCGCATTCTGCACGCGAAAGATGTGACGGGCCGCGAGATCGAGCAGGCCTTGCTCGCCGCCATCGCACGTCAGCCCAACGTGGCCATCTTCGAGAACCATATCGCCATCGATCTGATCACAACTCAGAAGCTTGGCCAGGGCTGGGCAGGCGTTCAGCTGGTCCCGGCAATCCCCCAGGTGGGACCTCCGGCCAACCCTCTCAACCGCTGCCTGGGCGTTTACGTGCTCGACAAGAAGAACGGACGCGTCGAGACCTTCGCCGCGCCGGTGACGCTGCTGGCCACGGGCGGCTGCGGCAAGGTGTATCTCTACACGACCAATCCCGACATCGCGACGGGCGACGGCGTGGCGATGGCCTATCGAGCCGGCGCGGCGGTGGCGAACATGGAGTTCATTCAATTCCATCCCACTTGCCTTTACCATCCGAAGGCGAAGTCCTTCCTCATCAGCGAAGCAGTGCGCGGCGAAGGCGGCGTGCTCAAGTCCATCGATGGGCGCCCGTTTATGGACGGCCAACACCCGCTCAAGTCCCTGGCGCCGCGCGACGTGGTCGCCCGCGCCATCGACAGCGAGATGAAGCGAAGCGGCGCGGACCACGTGCTGCTCGACATCACGCACAAGCCGGCGGAGTTTCTCATCGCGCGCTTTCCGAATATCCACCAGACCTGTCTGGCCTACGGCATCGACATCACTCGGGAGCCGATCCCGGTCGTGCCCGCGGCCCATTACCAGTGCGGCGGCGTGCGGACGACCGTGGATGGCGAGACGGACATCGCCGGACTCTTCGCCGTGGGCGAGGTGGCCTGCACCGGATTGCACGGCGCCAACCGGCTGGCCAGCAACTCGCTGCTCGAAGCGCTCGTCTGTGCGCATCGCGCGGCGCTGCAAGTCACGGCCTCGGCCCTGCCCAAACCCGCCGTGGAGATTCCCGACTGGCGGTCCGGCAATGCGCATGATGCGGACGAACTGGTCGTCGTCTCGCACAATTGGGACGAGATTCGCCGTCTGATGTGGGACTATGTCGGCATCGTGCGGACCGACAAGCGCCTGCAACGGGCCCGCAAACGCATCGCCAACCTCCAGGAAGAGATTCAGGACTACTACTGGGACTTCATTGTGTCGGGCGACCTGCTGGAGCTGCGCAACATCGCGACGGTGGCGGAACTGGTGGTCGAATCGGCCCTGAAACGGCCCGAGAGCCGCGGGTTGCACTATAACCTCGATTATCCGAACGCTAATCCGGCGTGGGCGCAGCGGGACACAGTCTTAACTAAACGGTAGTCCGCCGCTACTGCGCCCTGCGAACGACTCGGTAAACCGGAGTGGTGATTTCCTCCGGGACGTTGTCCACATGGGGCGGTATCGCATTACCGTCGCCGATGTATTCTTGAAGGATTTCCCAATTGTGCGGGTCGGTCGGTTCTTGTCGTTGGAGCGAGTAGGTCAAGCCGTCGTCGTCGGTATCAAAAGTGATTTCGTAGACAAGAGGAGCACTGGTGATACGGGTCGACGTGAACGGCACACTCACGCTCAGTTCGGCGGCTTCGCTCACCGTCTTTCCAACGAGATTGGTGATGATCACGGTGTAGAACCCCGCGTCGTCGAAATCGACAGTCGACACCGTCAGCATGGCATTGGTCGCCCCCGCGATTTCGACCACGTCACCAGTCTCGGCGCTTTCGAAGCACCACTGATAAGCGAACGGACCCGGCGTCGGGCAATTCCTGACAGTGAACACGGCATTGCTGCCCACGAAAACGACAATATCCTGCGGCTGCTGCGTAATATTGGGAAATGAGGTGAACATGAGCACGGCCGGGTCGCTCGTGACCATGCCAATATCGTTGGTCACGACGACTTTGTAGGTGGCGGCATTCGTGGGCTGGACATTGGCAATCACGAGGATCGCGTTGGTCTCGTTCGGCAGGGAAACGTCGTCCCGGAGCCACTGATAGGTGATCGGCTCGGTGCCTCTGGCCGCAACGCGGAACACGACGGTGTCTCCGACGCAGGGCGTCTGGTCGGCGGGCTGGGAGGTGATCCTCGGCGCGACCACGGTGACGGTGAGCACCGCCACACTGCTGGTGGCGGAACCCAGCGAATTGGTGACGATGACCGTGTAGTTCCCGGAATGAACGGGCTGGGCGTTGGAGATGGTGAGCGTGTCGCTCGTGGCGCCCGGCACGAGGTTGGTGTCGTCACGATACCACTGGAAGCTCAAGGGCTGGCTGCCATTGGCAATGACACTCAGCATTGCCGTTTCCCCGGACTCGATCGTCTGACTCTCCGGCTCGGTCTCAATCGTCGGCGGCAGCATTCCGACCGTAAGAATCGCCACGGCGCTCGTGGCCGAACTGAACGAGTTGTAAACGATGACATGGTAATTGCCCGCATCATTCGTCTCCTGGGCATTGACCACCATGAACGTCGACAAAGTGGCCCCCGGAATCAGCGCACCGTTGAAGTACCACTGATAGAACAGCGGTGCGGCGCCGGTCGCGGTCACGTTGAACGTGGCGTTGCTGCCCGAGAACACGGTGGTCGAAGTGGGCTGTTGCGTAATGGCGACGGGGCTGATGAGGGACAGCGTGGCGCCCGAGCTGGTGATCGTGCCGGAGTTGTTCGCGATCACAACGGTATAGGTGGCGGCGTTGGTGCTCTGCACGTTGCTCAGCGTCAGCACGGGGCCGGTGGCGTTGGTGATGTTGACACTGCCGCGGCGCCACTGGTAGGTGATCGGCGGGTCGCCTCGGGCCACGACGATGAACGAAACTGTGGCGCCCGGTTGGGCGGTTTGCGATTGCGGCTGGCTGGATATGGTCGGCGGCAGCAATGTAAGGCCGAACTCGTAGGCACCGATGTCGCAACGGCTGTCGTAGGGGCGGGGGACGCCGCGCTGGTCGGAGACGAGGCAGAAGTTGGTGTCGCCGGCGTCGATGGCCGGACTGCCGGTGAACAGGGGGACCGTTTCGGTCAGCCCGCCGTTGCGGCCGAGGATGCCGATGACCGGGTCGGTATTGGTCATGCTGCCCGGGCCTCTCAACTTGATACTGCGGTCGGAGCTCAAGTTGTAGCCCGCGTCCTTAAACGTGCCGTAGCCATTGGTGCCCGGCCTGGAGGCAAAGGCGATGAGTGAGTTCTTGAGGATAAAGAAGCCGCCGCCGCTGGAGACGTTGCCACCGCGCCTGGCGCCGCGCTTGCCGGATTTGCCGCTGATGATTGCCGCTCCGCCCAAGCCGTTGGTGCCGCCGGTCGTGCCGCCGTCGAAAAAGGTGCAGTTGGTCACCGCCGTCCACTTGGCGCTGTAGAGGTTGCCGCCGTAGGCGCTGCCGCCGTCGCCGCCCTTGCCGCCCTTGACGTCCGAAGCCGCGCCATTGCCGGCCGCGCCGCCGGTGGTGCGGTTAGCGAAAAAGGTGCAGTTCAAGAATACGTTCGTCCCGTAGTTGGCGACGGCCCCGCCGAGGCTGTTGGCGCCCTGCTTGCCGGTGCGGGCGCGGGGGGATTCGCTGCCGGCGTTGGCGCTGTCGCCGGAGAGGGCGCCGTTGAGGGCGAAGGTGGAGCCGTAGACGAACGCCCTGCCACGGTTGGTATTGAAGATGGCCCCGCCGGCCGCGCTGCCGCCCGCGCCGCCATGTCCAAGGTAGCTGGCCGCAAAGCCTGTGCCATTGCTGCCGCCCGTTCCGCCCGCGCCACCCGTGGCGCCGTTGAGCAGAAATGCCGAGTTGCTGACGATGAGCAGGCCGGAGTTGAAGATCGCGCCGCCCTGGGCCTTGGAGCCGCTGCCGCCGTTGCCGCCGTCGCCGCCGCGGGCAGCCCCGTTGCCCCCCGCGCCGCCGGCGCCACCGTCACCCGCCGTCGCGGCGTTGGTGAGGAACGAGCATCGGTTCACGATGGTCGTGCCGTGGAGATTGTAGATCGCGCCGCCGAATGCGCTGCGCCCGTTGCCGCCGCTCCGGCCTTTGCCCCCGCTTTGAAAATCGCTGTCTCCGCCCCGTCCGCCGGTCCCACCGCTGGCGCCCATGGCGAGGTGGTTCGACAGCACGCAATTCTCGAGTGTGAGGAACCCGCGGTTGTTGTAGATGGCGCCGCCGTTGGTGCTGCGCCCGCCCGCCAGCATGAAGTTGATGAGCGAGAAACTGGCGCCGGTGTTCACGGTGAAGAGGCGGACGGCGTTCGTGCCACCGAGGCTCGAGATCGTCACGCGATGGCCCGTGGCGTCGACATAGGCGTTCGTCGTGACGCTGACGGTGTTGCTGATGAGCAGGGTGCCGTCGCAGTTGACAGTGATGCGCCCGCCGGCGGCAAGGGCGGTCTCGAGCGCGGGTTGCGAGCACTCGTTGAGCACGGCGTCGGCGAGCGCCGCCGCGGGAAGAAGCGCCGCCAGGGCAAGCACCCAAGTGATTCGCATGAGGGTATTCAATCGGTCACACTGTCCCTTCGGGACAACTATTCGCACAGCCCGTGAATTTCCGAAAGGCATTGGAGTTTAGCGCGTAAAACCTTCGCGCTTGTAGAGGTTGCTCTTTTTCTCAATCCGCTTGTTCGTTTCCTCAAGCAGCTTGCGCTCCGACTCGTTGAAGTCGTACTCGGCTTCCTTGGTGCCGGGCAGCCGCGCGCGCTCCTGTTTGGCGAAGGCGGCGGCCTGGTCGGGCGTCGGGAGCACGGTGGGGCGGATGAGCACGATCAACTCGCGGCGGTCTTCCGTCTCCTTGGTGCTGCGGAAGAAGAAGCCGAGCCCCGGAATGTCCTTGAGAATGGGCACGCCGCCATGGGTTTTGTTCTTCTGGTTGGAGATGAATCCGCCCAGCATGACGGTCTCACGGTCGCGGACGGCCACCTTGGCGTTGGCTTCCTTCTGGCTGGTGATGGGCACCTTGCCGACGTTGGCGATGTCCACGTCGCCGTCGTAGCTCTCGACCTTCTGCCGGATGTCCATCACGACCATGCCATCGTAATTGACGAGCGGCAGCACAGTGAGCGTGACGCCGATTTGGAGTTGCTGGATCTGGTTGTAGGCGCCGTAAAGGCCGCCGCCGCCGCTGTAGCTGGAGGGATAGGGGCGGGACTGGCCGACGAAGAGATTGGCCTCGACGGCGTGCGAAGTCTGGATGCGGGGCCGTTGAAGGATCTTGCCGCGGCCATCGCCGGCAATGGCCGTGACGGCGGCGTCAAAGTTCATGAACTTGGCGGCGTAGCTGAAGCCGTCGCCAATCGAGTTGGAGCCGCCGCCGCCGAAGATGTTGCCGAGATTCAGAAAGGGGATGGTCCTGATGGCGCCGCCGCCGCTGAAGACGTCACCGACCGTGGTAGGCTGGGTCTGGATGTAATTGAAGCCGAAGTCGAGGTTGTTGTTCAGGTTGACCTCAATGACGGCGGCTTCGATCACCACCTGGGCGAGCACAACGTCGAGCTTCTCGATGATGTTCGAGATGGTGACGAGGTCCTGCCTGCTGGCGAAGATGAGCAGGGAATTGGTCCGCTCGTCCGGGATAATCTTGGTCTGGCCAAGGACGTAGATGTCGCCCGCCGCGCCACCAGCGGCGCGATTGACGATTTGATTCAAGCGCTGGGCGAAGGAACCGCGGCCGCCGGCCCCGCCGGCGCCCAGGGTGCTGCCGATGCCGCCCGGGGTCGCCTGGGGGTTGAGGGGATTGTAACCCGGCTGGCCTGGATAGCCGCTGGCACCGAAACCGCCCGCTCCAATTCCGCCACGGCCGGTGCCAAACCCGCCACCGGTCGAGAGGCCGGTCCTGGATTGCTGTTGGCCGATGGAGCCGGCCACGCCGCCCCCCGCGGTGAGCTGGCCTATCGCGTTGGCGATGTCCGTGACGAGCGCGTATTTGATCGGAATGACGACGTCGATGAACTCCTGGACGGGCACCACGTCCACCTTCTCGATCATTTCGAGCATGCGCTTGACGTTCTCGGCGTAGTCGCGCAGCACGAGCATGCTGGTGCTGGGAACGGTGATGATGCTCTGCGGCAGCTTGGCGAAGGGCTGGATGATCTGCTGCACTTCGTTCGGCAAGGCGTTCTTCAACTGGACGATATGGGTGACGATCTTCGCGGCTTCGGGAAGCAGTTCCCAAGGGAGCGCGTTGAACTGCTCGGCCTCCTGTGGGGCCTGCACGGCTTGGACGATCTTGATGAACTTGGTGCCTTGGAACGTCGTCGCGATCTGATTCATCGCCAGGATGGTGTCCAACGCATTGATGGCCTCGCTGCGCGTCAGCGGCGTCTGGCTCTTCACGGTGATTTTCGCTTGCGGGAGGGTGCCGGACTTGAGCAGCGTGCGGCCGGTCAGTTCCTGGTAGATGTCGAGGACCTGGTTGAGGTCGGCATCTTGAAACTTGATGAGGCCGGGAGGAAAGACTTCTTCGGCCGCCACCCCGGCGGCATTGGTGCCGGCGGCGGCGCGAAGTTGCCCGAGGGTCGTGTTCGTCGGGGCGCCGGCAGCCGCGGCGGCCCCGCCTGCGGCGCCCCCGGGAGCGATGGCCCCCGGGCCAGGGGCCGGCGCGGCGGGCACGCCGGGGGCGCGGGGCGCGAACTGGATGCCGCCAGGCCGATTGGTATTTGCGCCGGTTGCCGCAGGAGTTCCAGGCACGGGCAAAGTTGGGAAGGCGGGCGGCGCGGGCCGGGGAGCGCCGGGTCCCGGGGGCGTCGCCGGGGCCGCGGCAGGATCGGTCGGGGTTGTGGGAGTTGCGGTCGTCGCCGACGGATTGATCGGTCGCGGCAGCGTGCGGCCGGGCGGATTGGTCGCCGCCGCGGCTGCGACGGCAGCGCGTAGAGCATCGGCGGCGGCCTTTTCGCGGGCGATGGTTGCGGCGTCAGGCACGGCGGCCGCGGGGGGCGCGGCAGGCGCCTGGGCGGCGGCGCGGTGGGCGTTCAGTGCGGTGGCGGCGAGCGCCAGGGTGAGGATAAGGCAGTTTGATTTCACAGGATTCCTCTCAGTTGTTGGCAGCGTTCAGGCTGGTTTCGGCAATGGTTTTCATGGCGTTCGGAAGGTTACTTCTTCGGTGGCGCGGCGGCGGCGTTGGTCGGGGCAGGGCCCGATTTGGGGGCCGGCGCGGCTTTGGGCGTTGCTGGCCTGGCCGCGGTGTTGGTGGCGGGCGCGGTCTTTGGAGTCGTTGGCACGGCTTTGGGCGGGGCCTTGCGCTGGTAGCTTTTGACAAGGGTGACGCTACCCTGGAGCCTCATGCGGCCGGGAACGTCCGGCTGAATCGTCATGCCTTTGGCGCGGATGAGAAACTGTTTGTCGGCGAGCCGGTAGAGGAAATCGATCAAATCCTTCTCGCCCGCGGTGAAATTGATGCTGACGGCAGCTTCCTCGAAAAAGGCGTTGGTTTTGCCGGAGTAGTTGCGGTTAACGGGGCTGATATTGCCGACCGAGATGCCACTGAGCGCGATCTGCGAGTTGACTTCGTCGAAGAGACGGAGCGCGGCAGCCTCGGATGCGATTTCGCCCCCCAGACTCGACAGCTCCCGGATGAGCTTTTCGTAGGCGCCCTTCCTGGCAATCTCCGCTTTATAGTCCGCGATTTGCCTCAAGGTTTTTGCCCGTTTGTTCTCGAAATCGCCATACTGGCCAAACATCGGAAAGATGAACCAAATGTTGATCACCACGAACACGGCGATGCCCACGATGACGACGAGGCGCCGCTCGGCCGGGGTCAGCTTGTCGAAGAAACTTTTCATTCAGTGATGTCGCTGCGCTTCAGGCTGCAGGTCACAGTCCAGTTTAACGCCGAGGTCCCGAGTTTGTTGTCCACGCGCCCCAGGACGACCTTGCTGAAAAGCGGCTGATCGTTGTATTGCACCTTGAGCAGCGCCTCATTGAAGTCGATTAGCTTGCTGCGGTCCGCGGCATCCGCCGAGCCGCGGAACGTCACTTCGCGGCCGCGGTCGAATACCATCGAATCGAGTGTCAGCTCCGGCGGCATGGTGTCGGCGACGGCCTTGTAAGACTCCAGCGCCGCGTACTGCAGTTCGAGCGTCTCCTGGAGCACGCGGAGTTTTTCCTTGAGCTGAAGGGTGTTCGTGTATTGGAGGCTCAACCCACGGGCTTCGTTTTGAGTGCTGTCGAAGCGGATCGAGGCGAATTGCACGAAGCCGATGTAGATGACAACACCGAAAATGTAGAGGAGAAGCACGGTGCCCAGCGAACGCATCCAGAGGCGGTCGACGAACTGCTGCTTGTATCGTTTGGCGTAGTCCGGCGGAAGCAGGTTTGTCGTCGCGGCCGTCGTGGCGACGCGGCGGGCGGTCAGCGCGGCCAGGGCTTGCGGGGCCGAGGGCGGCACGACCTCGACGGTGGCGTTCGGATCGAAGTGCGGCAGCCACGCCGCGGCGGTCGCCTCGTCGGCCACCAGGTGGAAACGCGGTTCGGCGGTGAGCCAGCCCTCCATCTCCCCGGCCCAGGCGGTTTGCGCGAGCTGTTCGCGCAATGCGGGGGCGCGAGCCTCGCCGGCCGGGATGTTGAGCAACGTGAGGTTTTGGAGCACGCCTTCGTACCACCAGGCGACCATGCAGGTCCCAGGATGGCCGCCGATGCCGGGGAAGACCCACGCGCCGTGGTCGCGGACCTGCGTCGAGCGCAGCTCGTCGAGCAACGGCAGCTCCAGCCGGTCGGCGACGTAGCCCTGCGATTCGAGCTGGCCGAGGAATTCCTCGACGTGGCTGCGGGCGACCATGATGACCACGACGGTCTGTTGTTCGCCGGCAGCGTGCGGATTCAGGTGGTCGCTGGCGCCGCCACGGGCGACGTAAGGAAAGACCTCGTAGCTCCAGACGACCTGGTTGACCGGCAGCGGCGAAATCTTCTCCAGCTGCAAGTCGATCATCGACTGCGTCTCGGCGGCGTCCGCCTTGGGCAACTGGACGACGCGGAGGAACACTTTTTCCGCCGACAGCCAGGCGATGTTCAGGCGAGGCTGCAACAGGGAACTCCAGTCCTTGCCGACCAGCTTTTCCGGGAGCGGCTCGCTGGGGAGCTTGGACTCGGACTTGAGCAGGTTGAACTTGTTGCCGCCGGCGCTGAACTGCCAGAGATGCCGGATTTGGGCGCCGGGCTGGAGGACGTTGCAAGAGTACCAGCGAGCCATGGGTCAGCGGGGAATGGGGTGATGGAGTGATGGAGTAATGGGAAGCGAGGAAGCTGGCCTGGACACCTCACAGCTGGCAGGAAACGCCCAAAGCCAGTAGCCGCCGACGTGAGGAGGCGGAAACGCATGTCCGCTGCATCCATCCGCCTCCTCACGTCGGCGGCTACAGCGAGTGGGAGACATCCGCGCCAGGGTTCCCACCCAATACTCCGTCACTCCAATACTCCAGTTCGCTCGGCTCATTTCTTCGGGGTGAGTTCAGTCCGTGAATCGCCCATAAGGCCGAAGTGTTCCTCGGTCTGGGTGACGCGCAGGACTTCCTCGATGGTCGTGCGCTGGGCCTTGACCTTTTTCCAGCCGTCCATGCGAAGGGTGCGCATGCCCCCTTCCATCGCCTTTTGGGCGATGGTGTTGGCGGGGGCGCGGTTCATGATCAGGGGGCGGAGCGCCTCGGTGACGATGAGCAGTTCGTAAATGCCCTGCCGGCCCTGGTAGCCGAGCGCCCGGCAGGCCTCGCAGCCCGCGCCGCGGTAAAACTTGGCCGTCGGAATGTCCTGCTCGGGAAACTGGATCTTGCGCAGGAAGTCCGCCTCGAAATGCTGCTCGGTCATGCACGACTTGCAAATCGTGCGCACGAGGCGCTGCGCCAGTATCGCCTCGACGGACGACGCCACGAGGAACGGCTCGATGCCCATGTCCACCAGTCGCGTGAAGGCGCTCGGGGCGTCGTTGGTGTGCAGCGTCGAAAAAACCAGGTGCCCCGTGAGCGCGGCGCGGATGGCGATCTCGGCGGTTTCGAGATCACGCACTTCTCCGACCATGATGACGTTCGGGTCCTGGCGCAGGATGTGGCGCAAACCCATCGCGAAGGTCAGCCCGATGTCCGAACGGACGGCAATCTGGTTGATGCCTTTCAACTCATATTCGACCGGCTCCTCGATGGTGATGATGCGCTTGGTAACGGAGTTGATGGAGGAGAGAAACGCGTAGAGCGACGTCGATTTGCCGGCGCCAGTCGGCCCCGTCACGAGCAGGATGCCGTGCGGTTTGAGGACGATATCGCGGATGGCGTTTTCCTCGGCGGGGTCGAAGCCCAGCTTGTCCAGGGTGAGAAAGATTTTGCCGCGGGTGAGCAACCGCAGCGAGACGCTTTCGCCGTACACGGTCGGCACCGTCGACACGCGGATGTCGATTTCCTCGCCCTTGATGCGGACGTTGATGCGGCCGTCCTGCGGGAGGCGCTTTTCGGCAATGTTCATCCCGCTCATGACCTTGATGCGCGAGATGATCGCCGCCTGGTAGCGTTTCAACTGCGGGGGCATCGGGGTCTGGTGGAGGATGCCGTCGATGCGGTAGCGGATGCGCAACTCGTCCTCGGCCGGCTCGAAGTGAATGTCGGTCGAGCGATCCTTGAAGGCTTCCCAGATGATCTGGTTGACGAACTTGATGACGCTCGCCTCCTGGTCGCCCTCGGTGATCTCCTTGTCCAGGGCAAGGTCGATATCGAGGGCGTCGTCGTCCTTGGCCAGTTCGTCGAGGGTCTCGGCGCCGACGCCGTAGTATTTCTTGAGCGCCTTGTCGATCTCGGGCTTGGGCGCCAGCGCGAACTGCACGGGGGACTTGGCGTCGAACTGCACGGCGCTCAACATGCCGGCATCGAACGGGTTGCTGACGACGACCTGGAGCGTGCCATTCTGGTAGTCGGTCGGCAGCGCGAAGTATTGAAAGGCGACCTTGGTGGAGATCTTGTTGCGCGCCTCGGTGGGGACGCTGAGTTTCTTGAGGTCGATGAACGGCCAGTTCAACACGCCGGCCAGCGCCTGAAGAAACAATTCCTCCGTCGTGCCGGCCTCCCGGCAGATGAAGTCCAGCAGGCCGTCCTGCAAGCCGTCGGCCGTCGCCAGACGCCACTTCTTCTGCCAGTCGTCCACCTGTCCGGGGGAGGTGTTCGTGGCGCGGGCGACGATGTTTTTGAGCGAGACGTAAGCCATTATTCGTGCTTAACCTGTTGCGTAACTTCAACAACCAAGCCTAGGGAAAGTTCCGGCCAGGGTCAAAGTAATTAACCGGCTCGGCACGCAAGGTGGTCGGCAGAAGTGGGGGCGGCTTGAGGGGCAATCGGGATTGCCGTTGGCGTTGAATCGGCTACGCTCTGGTTGAGCAGCCAAAGGTTTCATGCCGCAAGAACTGCCAGACGAACGATCCCCGGTAAACGCTCCTGCCGCGCCAGTCCCCTCGCGATTTCCCACGCCGGAGGAAGCCTCTCGTGAGCCGCCTCACATCCCCGACCATGAATTGCTCCGGCGCATCGGCGTCGGCAGCTATGGCGAGGTGTGGCTGGCGCGCAGTGTCATGGGCACGCTCCGCGCGGTGAAGTTCGTTTACCGAAAGACCTTCGAGAACGAGCGCCCTTACGAGCGCGAGTATGCCGGCATCCAGAAGTTCGAGCCGGTCTCCCGCTCGCACGAAGGCTTCGTGGACATCCTGCAAATCGGTCGCAACGACGAGGCGGGCTATTTCTATTACGTGATGGAATTGGCCGAATCAGTAGCCAGTAATCAGTGTTCAGTAATCAGTAATCAGTCCTTGGAAGTGGCCCGAACTTCGGGCAGCGCGGTGCCACTGAATACTGACCCACTGATTACTGATTACTCCCCTCGCACCCTGCGCCGCGAGATCAGCCGCCGCGCCCGCCTCCCCGTCGACGAGTGCGTCGCCCTCGGCCTGTCGCTTGCCCGTGCGCTGGCCCACCTGCACGCGCAGGGCCTGGTCCATCGCGACATCAAGCCTTCCAACATCATCTTCGTAGGAGGCGTGCCCAAGCTGGCGGACATCGGCCTGGTGACGGACGTGGGCGAAGCCCGTTCCTACGTTGGCACCGAAGGCTTCATCCCGCCCGAAGGCCCCGGCACGCCGGCGGCGGACCTCTTCAGCCTGGGCAAAGTCCTCTACGAAGCCAGCACCGGCAAAGACCGCCAGGACTTCCCGGAGCCGCTGACGAACCTGGGCGACCAACCCGACAAAGACCGCCTGCTCGAACTCAACGCAATCATGCACAAAGCCTGCGCCACCAATACGCGCCAGCGATACCAAACAGCCGACGAACTCCACGCCGACTTGGCGGTGCTGCAACGCGGCGAGTCGGTCAAGCGCAAACGAGCCATACAGCGGCGCTGGACCATTGCAAGAAAATTGGGCCTTGCCTGTGCCTTGGTCGCCGCGCTCATCGCCGCGGTCCCGTTCAAGAGCCTTTTGATCCGCGGCAAAGCGCCAAATCCGGAAGCAGTCCGGCTCTTTGAACTCGGTCAGTGGTACCACAACCAGTTCACTGAGGAAGGCCAAACCAAGGCCATCCTGTATTTGAACCAAGCTGTGCAGATCGAGCCGAAGTATGTGGAGGCATACCGTCTCCTGTTTGAAATCAACCTTTGGAGCGGCGCCTCGGAGGACAAGAAGAAGAGCAGCCGGGAGCTTGCCGCGAAATTGATGGCGCTCGACCCCAACCTGGCTGAGGCTCACGCGGCCCTTTCCTTGGCCCGACATGAGAAGGGCGACTGGTCCGGCGCAGAGCACGAAATTCAGACCGCCATTAAGCTCAACCCGAATTATTCGGAAGCGCGCTGTCTCTATGGATATTATCTGTGCCTTTCGGGGCGCGTCGAGGAGGCTATCCCACAAATGCAGCGTGCCAGGGAACTCGACCCGACTTCCCGTCTGCACGCCACATCTGCCGGGTTTCCTTTCATTGTCGCCCGCCAATATGACTTGGCGATCGCCCAATTCGGCAAGGCACTGGAATTGGATCCAAACTTTGCCCTGGCGCACCTGTGGATCGGCAAGGCCCTCGAAGCCAAAGGAGAATACCTGGAAGCCCTCCGCGAGTTTGAGAAGAACGCCGTCTTTTCGGGAGTGGATGAAAGGAAGGCCCGCCAGCGTTTTGATCAAATCCGCCAGGCCTACGCGAGTGCCGGCCCGCGCGGCTATTGGCTGAAGGCGCTCGAGTTTACACTTGCGGCTGAAGCGTCCCATGAGACCCCCAAAGTGTCGGAACAAGACCGCTGGTCGTTGGAGGGCATTTACGCCCAGCTTGGTGAGATGGAAAAGGCGCTCGACATGCTGGAGAAGCGGATCAAAGAGGGTGACTATGGGTCGGTGTATTGGGTGAATCTTGACCCTTTGTATGTTCCGTTGCACGAGGAGCCGCGTTTCAGGGCGATGCTGGAAAAGCTGGGCTTGCAGAAACAACGGAAGCGCGGCAACTGACCGAGGCATCGATTTGTTAACCTTCCACAGCGCTTCGGCCTCGCACAAGCACGCGCACTCATGGCGACACTGCGCGGTAAAACCGCGACTGAGCGTTTGCATGCAGCGTCTCAGCGAAAAGGGTGGTGCCGGTGAAGTTGGTGACCGTCACTGAGCCAACTGAGACCCAGTCCAGCAGATTGCTCGAAGTCTGGATGTCATACTGGAAGCCCCGTCCGCCCTTGAGGGTGAAGCCAAACATCCCGTTCGTGATGTGAGGTGAACTCAGGCGGGGCGGCTCCGTCACGGTCAAGAATTGTTTCACCGCCACATCGTGCAGTTGCTGCACGGTGCCCGACGGCCACTCGATGCGCACCGTGTCGATGTTCGTCGCGTCGCCCAGGCCGAAGTGGGCGTGGAGTCCGTTCTGGCCACCAATGGCGTCCCCGCCGGAGATCTCCCGCAATTGCCATCGGTTCGTGCCACCCATCAGGGCGCTGACTCTGACTTTGGAGCCAATGGCGGATCGATTGGAAGCGGTGCCGACCAGCTTGATGGCGAGCCAATTGTTGCCGTTCCCGTTGTTGCGGTAGAGGAAGTTTCTTTGGTTTTCGTCGTTGCCCGAAAGAGTGTTGCCTCCATTTCCAACGAACAAATCGAGAAAGCCATCGTGGTCGTAGTCGCCCCAGGCGCAGCCGATTGATTCTCCGCCGTCGTTGACCGGGCTGCCGTTGGTGATTTTGGTGAAGCTCCCATCGCCGTTATTGTGGTAGAGGAAGTTGTTCTCCTTACCATCGTTCGCCACGAAGAGATCGAGAAACCCATCGTTGTCGTAGTCGCCCCAGGTGCAGCCGAACGAATGGCCGCCATCGTTCACAATACTGCCGGAAGTAACTTTGGTGAGATTGCCGTCGCCGTTGTTGTGGTAGAGAAAATTGTTTTGGGTGGAGGTACGCCCGCCGTTAGCCACAAACAAATCGAGGTAGCCGTCGTTGTCGTAATCACCCCAGCTACATCCGCGAGAGTCTGCGAGTTCGGTCGCGATGCTGCCCGCAGTCACCCGGGTGAACGTCAAATCGCCGCGGTTCCTGTAGAGAAAATTGGTGATGAAGTAGGCGTTCGACACATAGAGGTCGAGTTTGCCGTCATTGTCGAAGTCGCCCCACGCGCAACCGCGAGCATTCCCCAAATCGGTCGCCACATTTCCATTAGTGACCTTGCTGAAAGTTCCGTTGCCGTTATTTCTGTAGAGGAAGTTTGCTAGTCTGCTGCCCTGCACCACGCTCCCGTGCGTAATGAACAGGTCGAGGAAACCGTCATTGTCGTAATCCCCCCAAATCCCGGCCGGATGATCCCCAACCTCGGTCACGATGCTGCCCGAGGTAATTGCAGTGAAAGTGCCATCGCGGTTGTTATGGTAGAGAAAATTTCGACCCCACGGTACCCCAGGGTAAGTCGAGTTAGCTACGAACATATCCAGGAACCCGTCGTTGTCGAAATCTCCCCAACTACAGCCCAACGAAGTCGCGACGTCAGTGACGATGCTGCCGGTGGTGATCTTGGTGAACGTCGGGTCAACGGACAGTCTGGCCACCTGGCTGTTGGTCGAGCCAGCCAAGTTCGTCACCACCACAGTGTAGTCGCCCGTGTCGGCCAGTTGCAGGTTGGTCAGGACCAGCGTGGCGTTGGTTTGAGCGAAAAGGTTAATTCCGTCTCTAAGCCACTGGTAGTGCAGCGAAGTTGAGCCCGAAGCGACGACTCGGTTGGAAACGCTCGCTCCGACGCTGACCGACGGAAAATTCGTCGGCTGCGCGGTGATGCTCGGTGGCACTATTACATACAAGCGCGCCACGGCGCTGGTGACGGACAATCCTCCGAACTCCTCCACCCTGACGGAGTAGTTTCCCTGGTTCGTTGTTTGTACATTAGGCAAGACCAGCGTGGCGTTGGTGGCCCCGGCGTTGGTCGTTCCGTTGAACCGCCACTGATAAGAGAGCGGCGGTGCACCCGTGGCCCCTACGGTCAACATGGCGGTGGAACCGACGGCGTTGGTCTGCCACTGCGGCTGATTGGTGATGATCGGCTGCCCAAAACCATTGAGCAGAGCGGCCAGGAGCATCCCGGGGACGAGAACGTTAGGTTTTGCTTTCATGGTGATCCTTCCTGTGTGCGGTTCTTGTGGAAAGTAATGCCAATCCAGGATCACCGCCTACTCCACGCCGACACGATAAAAGTACGGACCACGCCCCGCGCCGTTCGTTTCCGTGTAAGTCGTCGTTCCCGATTGATACTGGCCGATGATGCCACTGGCTAGAGGGAGAAATGGTGGGAGCTGCGTCAGGTTCGTGCTCCTCTCCAGGAAATAGTACCGGCCGGGCACGCTTTCCCAGCGCAGGACGAAATCAGATCCGACCGGCACCGGCGTCAGCAGGCGCAGTACGGAGAGGGCGTTGGTGGGCTCAGTGCCCGCCCGCCACTCCTGCCGGTTGGTCATTCCGTCGCCATCCGAGTCCGTGAAATCGGCCGAGCCGTCAGTAGGCAAGCTGTATTGCTGCAGCCAAGCGTAAGAGATGACGGATTGCGGGGATTGGAACTCGTAGGCACCGACATCCACGGTGCCGCCTGCGACGCGCGGGAAGCCGTCCAAATCGAAGACGGACGGCGCATAGAAATTGAGGCCGGAGTTGATGCAAGGGGAGTTGGTTTGCAGACGCAGGTTGCCGCCGGCTTGATGCACGAAAACCGGGGCATTAGTAAAGTTACCTTCTCCGACGGGCGGCAGCGGTATGGTGCAACTGTAGGCCAGGCAGTAGCCAAACCGGGGTTCGAAAAAGTAGTTAGCTCCGATGGGAGCGGTATTGTCATACGCAATACAATTGAACAGGCAGCCATAAGCTGCGCCGCCACCAGAATTTAAAGCTTCGTTGCCGACGAGCGTGCAGTTGTTCAACTGGCTGGCCCAGGCCCCGCCACCTTCGCCCGCCGTGTTGCCGATCAGGATGCAATTGTTCAACATCGCCAGAGGCAAGCAGTCGCCGCAACTAGCAGCCCCGCCACCGCGCGATGCAGAGTTGCTGCTCACCATGCAATTGTTCAGCGTGCCACCATAGGTGCCGCCGCCGACTGGAGCCGCGTTGCCGCTTAGAGTGCAATTGTTCAGCGCGCTGTCGAACGCCCCGCCGCCGCGCCATGCCTCGTTGCTGCTCACCGTACAGAATTTCAGAGTGCCGCCATAAGCCCCGCCGCCAGAGTAAGCTGAATTGCCTGTGAGCACAGAGTTAGACACGATGTCCGTAGCCGATGCGCAGCGAACTCCACCACCGCGTTCATAAGGTTGCGTGGCACCATTGGTGAGAGTGAAACCCAGGAGTGACGCTCCATTCGACAGATACACACAGCGCACCGCGTTGAGGCTGAATGGATCACCGGGATCTTTATATCCTTCTATCACCGTCACTCCAGGCCCGTTGACGCTCCGCAGCGTGAGCGGTTTGTTGACCGCAACTCGGTTCGTCATCGCCCCATCCGCCACCCGCCCGCCAGTCCGGTAAACCCCGTTGGTCACCACGATCTCGTCGCCGTCTGCCGCCAGGTCAATGGCGTCCTGGATGTTCGTGGCGGCGGTGGCCCAGGTCGCGCAGGGCGGTGCCGGATTGGCGTTGTTCACGTCCACATAACGCACCGCCGCAGAGGCGCTCATCGCCAGGAGCACGAACAGCGTGGCGAGAGGATTGGTTGTTGTTTTCATGTTCGTTTTGGTCTTCGCATTACCGAATTCGATGCGTCCTTCCCGCAGGGGGGAGGCTCTCTCCTCCTTCCAACCGTTCCGGCCCGCGCGAATCTTGCAGCGATGTTGAAGAATCTTTTGGCAGTCTGACCACGGATGGCACGGATGACACGGATCCAATGCAGATTATCCGTGCCCATCCGTGAAATCCGTGGTTAACTCGAAATTCGTTGCAAGAAACGGCGCTTGCCGCACGGTATGGAGGTTAGTTGAGGGTGGATGGTTGAGAGTTGAGAGAAGGAACTGCCGGTTTACGGCGGGCACAGGTTCCGACCTCTCAACACTCCAAAATCGACTCTCAACTCTGTTCACTGCACCTCATGGACCCGGACGAGTTCATTCCGACGCGCGCCAGCCTGCTCAGCCGGCTCAAGGACTGGGAGGACCAGACCAGTTGGCGCGAGTTCTTCGACACCTACGGGCGGTTGATCTACGGCGTGGCCCGCAAGGCCGGTTTATCCGACGCAGAGGCGCAGGACGTGTTGCAGGAGACGCTCCTGGCCGTGGCCAAGAAGATGCCGGGCTTCACTTACGATCCGAAGGTGGATTCGTTCAAAGGGTGGCTGTTGACGGTGACGCAGTGGAAGATCGCCGACCAGTTTCGGAAACGATCGGGGGTGAGAGAACAGTGCCTCCTCACGTCGGCTGCTACGAGACAGGAAGGAACCCGCCCCACCGCCATTGAGCGCATGACCGACCCGGCAGGCTTCGACTTGCAGGCGATTTGGGATGGGGAGTGGCAGGCTCACCTGCTGCGCACCGCGCTCGACCGCGTGAAGCGCCGCGCGCAGCCCGCGCACTTCGAGATGTATTATCTGCACGTCATTAAGGAACAGCCGGCACGCGACGTGGCCCGCACGTTGGGCGTGAGCGTGGCGCAGGTTTATCTGGCCAAGCACCGCCTTGGCTCGCTGCTGAAACAGGAACTGAAGCGATTGAAAGCGGCCGGGTAACACGGGCGGTCTAACCAGCATTTCTGCCCGAGGATCGTAGCCGCCGACGTGAGGAGGCGGATGGACCGTGCGTCCACGTATTCCGCCTCCTCACGTCGGCGGCTACAGGCCGTCATTTCTTCGGAAATAAAAACTCCAGCGCCCGCCACGCCCGCTGCCGCCAGTAGAACTCGTTGTGCTGGCTGCGGAGGGCTTCGTCCCACTTGTCGCGCCGCAAGCCGGCCCGCTCCAACTCCGGCTCGGTGAGCGGATGCTTGTCGGTGAAGTGGAGCAATGTCTTCCCCGCCTTCCAGCCGATGCGCCGGAATTCGGCCGCCACGGCGTCCGTGTCATGGCGGTCGTCGTCTCCCGTGTTGTCGACCGTGCCGCTGTCGAGGTAAACGCGGAAGGGCTTGCGCCGGCCTTCGTATGACTGGAGGACGTTTTGGAGGAAGTTTCGATTCTCGACTTGAAAGGATCCCGAGAGGCTCACTGCCAACCCGAAGACCTTTGGATTCTCCCACGCCAAAGCCAGGCTGCACAGGCCGCCCAGGGACGAGCCCATGACTCCGGTGTGCTCCGCGGTCTTGCGCGTGCGGAACTCGCGGTCGATGGCCGGCTTCAGCTCCTGGATGAGGAACTTCGTGTAGGCCTCGAAGCGTGAATTGTCCAATGTGTTGGACGCCGCGCTTCTACTGGCGGAAGGGCGCTGGCCGGGATGGTCGTAAAGCAGCCCGCGGTATTCCTTGTAGCGCGCGCGGCTCTGGTCCACGCCGACCATGATGATTTCGGCCATCCGTCCCTGGGCGATCAGGCGGTCGGCCGTCAGGTCCAATTCCCAGTTTCCCCAGCCGAAGCAACAATTCGTACCGGCGGAACTGAACACGTTTTGCCCGTCGTGCAGATAGAGGACCGGGTAGCGGCGCCTGGACGCGCGCTCGTAGGACGGCGGCAAATAAACGCGCACGCTGCGCGCTCCCCCGAGGTGGCGCGACTCGACGCTCCGTACCGGCAACAGCGTTCCTTCGCTCATGAAGGTCGAGAGGACCAGCAGCACCGTCCCGATGCCCAAAGTCCGCATGGCCCGCACGCTACTGTCGAGATTCCCGGTTGTCGAACGGCGAATTATGTTTGGATTGAAATGTTTTGGTAATCCTCAGTTGAATCGGAGCCGCTCTCGATGAATGAACGCAAGGGCGGCCACCAACTGAGGATTGTCCGCCTTCGGGTCAATCAGCACATACCAAATATTGGCATGGCTTGGTCAAGACCGCTATTGCGGTTGGCGTGAAGTGGTTTTTAATAGAGCATACCCCCATGAATTTCGGCGCTCATTGTTCAACTGCTGGGGGAGTGCACATGGCTTTGAGACGGGCCAGGCAGATTACGGGGGAATGCGTACAGATCTTCGTCAAGAACAACATGCAGTGGTTCGGCAAGCCGCATGGACCGGACGACCTGGCCCGTTACGCCAACGAACTTGCCTCGCAGAAGTTTTCGTGCGTCTTCGGCCATACCGGCTACCTCATCAACCTGGGCGCGCCCGCGGGGGACAATCGCCAGAAGTCCCTCAAGTCGCTCATCCAGGAAATTCAGTTCGCGACCAGCCTCGGCCTGCCCTTTTTGGTGATGCACCCCGGCGCCCACTTGGGCGCGGGAGAAGAGGCAGGGATCAAACGCATCGCCTCCGGGCTCAATGAAGTCTTCCGTGCGACGCGCGCTTCGCCCGTGCGCATCGCCCTGGAGAACACGGCGGGCCAGGGCACCTGCCTGGGCCATCGCATCGCGCACCTGGCCGCGATTTTCGAGCGCGTTCAGAGGCCCGAGCGCCTCGCCGTCTGCCTGGATACCGCGCACTTCTTCGAAGCCGGCTACGACCTTCGCACTCCCAAGGGCTGGAACGGGGCCATCGGCGAAGTCGAGGACTTGATCGGCCTGGAACACGTCGCCGCGTTTCACCTGAACGACTCGAAGACCGATTTGGCCTCGCGCGTGGATCGTCACGCCCACATCGGCCAGGGCAAGCTTGGCCGCGAAGCCTTCCGTCACATCGTGAACGACGCCCGGTTCCGCGACCTGCCCGGCTGCCTGGAAACCCCCAAGTCCGAGGACTTGCACGAAGACGTGGAGAACCTCGCTGTGCTGCGATCGCTCGTGAAGTAGGGCAGGCGTCTCGCCTGCCCTGGCCGCGCAGCGGCCAAACGGGGACGCGCCTTCGGCGCTGGGCAGGCGAGACGCCTGCCCTACGTTGGCGGCGCGACGTCGACCGTGATGGTTCTTCCAAGGTGCGCCCGTAAACCGAAGAGAACGGGAAAAACCCTTGCCGACGCGTCGTTGCTGGTTAAGTTGTCACGCTGTCGATGAATCCGAAGTTCAAACTGGCGCTCTACCTCGTTTTGGGCATTGCGCTTGCCGTATGCATCCAGGCGTTGCTGGCGGCGATGCGCGAAGGCGCCGCCGCCCCTGGCTCCGCGCTGGCGGGGACTAATCTGCCTTCCTCCACCAACGTCGCTGTGACCAATGGCGCGGTGACCAATCCCGCCGTCGCCAACACCGCAACGACCAACTCCGCCGCGACCAACACGTTGGCCGCCGCCTCTGGCGCGGCCCTCGACGAAGGCGCCGCCCGCAAGGCCTCGCCGCGCATGGGCCGATTCATGGCTTTCGGTGTCGCGGGCTTTTTCGCCCTGGTGGGCCTGGCGGTGCTGATTGGACACGATGTCTCGCGTTTCCTCGCCACGCGCGTGGAGAACTTCATTTTCAATGACGACCTCAAGGGCATGCGCGACCCCGAGTATGATGAGGCCGAAGCGGCATGGGCCAAGGGCGATTACCTCGATTCCATCCAGCTCATGCGCGACTACTACAAAAAGAACCCGCGCGAAGTGCACGTGGCGTTGCGCATTGCGGAAATCTACGAAAGCAATTTGGGCAATTATCTCGCCGCGGCCCTGGAGTACGAAGACGTGCTCCGGAAACGGCTCCCGTCCGAGCGTTGGGGGTGGGCGGCCATTCACCTCGCCAATCTATACTCCGGCAAGCTCAACAAGTTTGACGCCGCCACCCATCTGCTTCACCGCATCGTCGATGAATACGGCCAGACCGCCGCCGCCAAGAAAGCCCGCGAGCGCCTGGGCATCCCCGAACCGGCGCCGCCTCCAGAGCCGCCTGCTGAGCCTGAGCCGGAGCCGGAGCCGCTGGCAAAGGCAGCGTCGAAACAGGCGCAGTCCAACCTCCCGCCGGGATTCCGGCCGAAGTGAATGGGCAGCCAATCTGTTTGTCTGCCGGGTGAGCCTGGCCCGAATGGTTCCTCGAAGTTTTCAGTGACATGAGGAAGCGGAGGTTCCCGCCAGCACAGTCTTCGTGTTTACCGGGCTTTGAGGGCTGAAGGCCCGTCCTGTGACAGCCTGGGCTGAAGCGAGTCCGCGAGCGCAGGCCCAGGTCAAAGGCACGCACACCCTCTCCAAGGCATGAAAGGCCGTCCTCGGCTCGCCGTTGGGGGTGACGCCCTTTCAGGGCTGGGGAGTTCTTTGCGGTAGCGGACCTGGGGCTGCGCGCTGCGCGCTCCACCCCAGGCTGTCACATCCCAGGCTTTCAGCCCGAAGCAGCGCTGGCTCGCTGCGTTCATTTCCACCGAAACCAGCGAGAACCCTCCCAGCTCAACGTTTGAGGCGCGGTCCTGACGATGCGTTGGTCGAAGGGGGTTGAAGCTGAGGAAGGGCCTTCAGGTAAGTCGGCACCAATACATGCAGGTCAGCAGGCGGATTTGCATTTTCCAATTCGTACGCGCGCCGGGCCAGATCGACCCGCAGTTGCGCCTGCCGGGCGATTTCGCCGTTCAAGGGCAGAAGATAGGTCTCGTGAAACTTCTTCAATGGATCGAGCGACTTGTGGGTAATCATGCTGCTTATCCGCGGTTTCATCCCTTCGCTTCGGGCAAAGGCCCGTTCAATACGCAACGTCTCCCCTGGCGACTCGCGTTTGTTTTCAATTGATTCCAGTGTCGCGATTGCGGCGCGACATTCCTTTGCGTTCAGCGCCGGGACGATTTTCGTCAGCTTCAAGGAACCCATCGCCTCAGAGGCCATGCCCACCAGGTGATCGATCTGCATGCCTCCTCGGGCTGACTCGTGGCCGAGGCGTATGGCGTCGAGGTAGCAGCGCGCCGCATCGTTGGTCCGTTGGTCCAGTTCCGCGACGCGGCCTTCTCCCACCAGTGCTTTGGCGA
>DASTLJ010000167.1:0-6560 GCA_035715125.1 Verrucomicrobiia bacterium | reverse complement strand
CTGCGCTCCCCAGCCGGCTTGCGCGCCGGCATAGTAACGCTCGCGCCGCTCGAAGCCCAGCTTCTCCAACGCGCGCATGAGTTCGATGAAGTGGGCGCGGGAGCAGCGGAACGTGTGGTGGTCGTGGTTCGCCCAGCCGAGGCCAAGGCGGTCCTGGCGTTCCTTCTGCACGCGGGCGGCACGATTGCGGGATTGCCAGTACGCGCGCTCCTCGGCGAAGACGACGTGGCAGGCGATGTCGCGTCCAACGAGGCCGATGACCTTGTCCAGCAACGCGAGTGACTGACGCCAGCCTTCCGCGTCCGTCGCAAAATGGCGCGGGCGCGTTTTCCACAGCTCGTGGGCGTGGAGCAGCTCCACCGTTTGCGCAAGCTGACGTGCCACCGGAATGGAGCCGCGGTAGCCGCGGCGCTCGACGGCTTCCAGGCGCGTGCCGTTCTCTTCAGCGACAATCTTTCGACGAAAGCTCGACAGCGGGGCTCCATCAATCCTCCCGGACAGCCCGTGGGCCGCCATAAAGTCCGTGATGCTCTCGACACGGATGGCGAGCACCGATGGGAATTGAGCCGGTGAGGAGCCAGTCAACATCACGCGAGGAAGCAGGGCTTCGGGATGCCAGAATACGCGCTCGCTTCCCGCGGTTTCTCCGAGCGGGTCAGGGACGAAACCGGCCGCGCGCAAGGCCGCTTCCTCCCCGGCAGCGAGGGCGAGATGGTCTGTCCAATCCAGCAGCAGCGTCGCCGTGCCGGTGAGCATGCGGTCGGAAAGGCGCTTGCCGAAGCTGTTGCGCGCCAGGAACGCGTCGATGCGTTCGAGCAGGAAGTTTTCCGCGTCGTGGCAGAGCGGCCAGTCGAATTTCTTTTCCGCGGATGTCATGGTTGCAATTCGTTGAATCGTTGAATCGTTGAATCGTTGAATCGTTGAATCGTTGAATCGTTGAATCGTTAAATCGTTAAATCGTTAAATGAGGGTTGAATCGATGAAGCATCGCGTCGGCGGACCCTTCAACGTCCCCAGCACGCTCCAACGTTTCAACGATTTAACGTTTTAACGCTTTTAACGCCTTTAACGTTTTAACGCTTAGTTGCCAAATTTAATCCCCTGCGCCAGCGGCAGGTCGCGGGAGAAGTTAATCGTGTTCGTCTGCCGGCGCATATAACTCTTCCAGGCGTCGCTTCCGCTCTCCCGGCCGCCGCCGGTTTCCTTCTCGCCGCCAAAGGCGCCGCCAATCTCCGCCCCGCTGGTGCCGGCGTTGACGTTCGCGATGCCGCAGTCGCTGCCCCGTGCGCTGAGGAATTCCTCGGCCTCGCGGAAGTCGTTCGTGAAGATCCCCGAACTGAGGCCTTGCGGCACGCCATTGTGCAGCGCGATGGCATCTGAGAACTTCTTGTATGCGATCAGGTAAAGCAAGGGGGCAAAAGTCTCTTCCTGCACGATGGCGAAGTCGTTGGCCGCTTCGGCCAAACAGGGGGTGACGTAGCAATCGCCAGGCAGCTTCAAAGGCTCGCCGCCGAAGAGGATTTTCCCGCCTTCGCGGCGGACGCGCTCCTTGGCCGTCAGCAGCGCCTCGACGGCATGGCGGTCGATGAGCGGGCCCATGACGGTGGCGCGGTCGAGCGGATTGCCGATGCGGACGGATGCGTAAGCTTCGAGAAGCCGGGCGCGGAGCTTCTTCGCGATGGATTCGTGGACGATGACGCGCCGTGTCGAAGTGCAACGCTGCCCGGCCGTGCCGATGGCCCCGAAGAAAATCGCCCGCAAGGCAAGGTCCAGGTCCGCGCTGGGCGCGACGATAACGGCGTTGTTGCCGCCGAGTTCGAGAATCGTCCGGCCCAGGCGACCGTGAACGGCCTGGGCGACCTTGCGTCCCATTGCGCACGAGCCGGTGGCGGAGATCAGTGGCACACGAGTGTCGGCGGCGAGGCGTTGGCCGACCGTTTTCGCGTCGCCGGAAAGGAGAGTGAAGATTGCGGCGTCTGCGCCCGTCTCGCGGCAAACGCGCTGGGCGATGCGCGTGACAGCGATGGCGCAGAGCGGGGTTTTGTTCGAGGGTTTCCAAATGCAGGCGTCGCCGCACACGGCCGCCAGCGCGGAGTTCCACGCCCAGACGGCAACCGGAAAGTTGAACGCCGTGATGACGCCGATGATGCCCAACGGGTGCCATTGTTCCATGAGGCGATGCTCTGGTCGTTCGCTGGCGATGGTCAGGCCGTAGAGCTGTCGCGAAAGGCCGACGGCGAAGTCGCAGATGTCGATCATCTCCTGCACCTCGCCTTCGCCCTCGGCGAGGATCTTGCCGGTTTCGAGGGTGACGAGCCTCCCGAGGTCGGTCTTGGCGGCGCGCAGGGCATTGCCGAATTGGCGGATGGTCTCGCCGCGAACCGGGGCAGGCGTGGTGCGCCATTTCATGAACGTTTCGTGAGCGCGGCGGATGGCGGTGTTGTAATCGCCCTCGGTGGCTTCGCGCACGCGCGCGATGACCTCGCCGTGAATGGGAGAGACCGATTCCACGACCGCGCCGCCGCCGCGCCATGTCCCGTCGAACACGCCCGGGTTCAAGGCACCGATGCCAAGTTTTTTCAGCCAGGTTTCCATGTGATCAACCACGAATGGACACGAATGAACACGAATTAGAGGATCCCAACGCGATTCCATCCGTCAGCCCAAGGTTGCGAGTCCGACAGTTATCTCGGGTGGCGCTGGTGCCGAAGGCACCGATGAAGGTAGCCGGTGGGAAGCGCCGTGCCGCGGCGCGCACCCACCGGTGCAGGTTGAAAAACGGCCGGCGCCCCGGCGGGGCGCACGGAGGGAAATGGCGCCGATTCATGCGCCCCGCTGGGGCGCGATGCGCCGGGGATCGTTGGCCCGATGGGTGCGCCTCTCCCTGCGGTCGAGTCTTCCCACCGGCTAACTTCATGGACCCCTTCGGGGCCGAGGCACGCCGTCCACTCGTTCCCTGGTTCTCATTCCACCGAAACCAGCGAGGAACCAAAAGGATGCAACCCTGTTGCGGTTGGAGGACTTGTTGGCGTGGCGCACCCAGGGTAGGCGTTGGCGCGCCAACCCTGGGCTGAGAGATGGAATCCCTTCGGGATTCACCAACAGCAGCATCGCGTGGCGATGAAGCGAAGGTAGCCGTGGGCTTCAGCCCACGGTGAGAGGCGGCAAGCAACCGCGTCGCGTAGCGACGCATGAATTGCGTGGCCGGATTTTCAAGCGTCGCTACGCGACGTGGGGCCTGAGGGGCGCGGCCTTCAGGCCGCTTCGATGTGCGTCGAACCGGGAGCGTTGAAGCGGCGTGAACGCCGCGCTCCTCAAGCGTCGCTACGCGACGCGGCCATGTCGCGGGGGTGATCCGTGGGCTGAAGCCCACGGCTACCGTCATCCGGTCGCTACGCGACTTGTTGGAAGTGGACGCATAAGCGCCGTGATCCAGCCTTCTGACGAGTTTTCTCAGCCAGGCTTCCATGCGATTGAGAACGAATGCAGCCTCAAGTCCTCCGGATAATAAACTCGGTACCGACACGCAGGCAGACCCACAAGTAGGCCAAATTTGGCAGTGCGAGACAGCCAAATACGCACATAACAAACCACCGTGGTGCCTGTCGGAACTGAAGCCAAAGGAGGCAAGCGGCGAAGACAGCGGCGTATGGCAACACAAGCCACCGGTGCTCGTCGATGTAGCCAATCATCTGGACTCGGCTCTCGTTGGCGGGGTCCATAACTGGCAAATGATTGTTCGTCATGCCCAAGCGCGTGATGGCCATCCAATGCGCCCCTGCACCAACCCAGAACAAGATGCCAAGCACTGCGAGCGATGCCGTCTGCCGGTTGATCCATTTAAGCGCTGCAAATTTTCTTTCGGTTCCATTAGTGTTCATTCGTGGCCATTCGTGGTTACACTCGGGCCGTTCCGCTCACGCCGCCTTCGCCCGCATCCTTCGGCACTGCTCGCGGAGGAGTCCAACGGCATCTTGGACGACGGCGGGCGTGATATCCAACACCGGGCGGAAGCGGATTGAGCGTTCGCCGCAGCGGATGACGATGAGGCCGAGATCGAACAAGCCCCGGTAAAATTTCTCTCGCGCGTCGCGATCCGGAAGGTCGAACGCCAGCATCAAGCCGCGTCCGCGCACGCCGCTGATCAGCGGTTCGTCGTCGGCGAGGTGGCGGAGTTCGGCGAGGAACAACCGGCCCATGTGGGCGGCGTTCTCTACCAGGTGCTCGTCCTCGATGATGCGCAAGTAGTGCGTCGAGCGCACCATGTCGGTGAGGTTGCCACCCCAGGTCGAATTGATGCGGCTGGGCAGGCGGAAGACGTTGTCCTTCACCTCATCCAGGCGCGGGCCGGCCATGACGCCGCAGACCTGCGTCTTCTTGCCGAAGGCCAGCAGGTCGGGCAGCACGCCGAAGTGTTCGCAGCACCACGTCTTGCCGGTGACGCCGAGGCCGCACTGCACTTCGTCGAAGATGAGCAGGATGTCGTGCGCATCGCACAGGCCGCGGAGCGTGCGGAACCATTCAGCGCGAAAATGGTTGTCGCCGCCTTCGCCCTGGATCGGCTCGATGATGACGGCCGCGATGTCATCACTCGTGCGGGCGAGGATGTCGCGCATTTCCGCCTCGGCGCGGCGCTCCCGCGCGATGACGGCGGCCTTGCGCTCGGCCTCGGGCAGCGAAAAGTCAATGGACGGTGCGTGGACGCGCGGCCAGCGGAACTTGGCGAAATAGTCGGTCTTGCGCGGGTCAGTGTTCGTGAGGCTGAGCGTGTAGCCACTGCGGCCGTGGAACGCGCGCTCGAAATGAAGGATGTCCGTGCCCCGCTCGCCCTTGCCGGCGGCAAGGTTTTTTCTGACCCTCCAATCCATGGCGGCCTTCAGGGCGTTCTCGACCGCCAGCGCGCCGCCATCGATGAAGAAATAACGGTCGAGCGGCGGTAGGCCGGCGATGCGGGCAAAGGTGTCGACGAACGTCGCGTAGAAGGTCGAGTAAACGTCCGGGTTGGCGACCTTATTGCGCGCGGCGAGCAGCAATTGCCGCTCGACCTCCGGCTCGTGGAAGCGCGGATGGTTGAAGCCGATGGGCTGCGAGCCGTAAAAGCCGTAGAGATCGATAAACTCCCGCCCGGTCGCTGCGTCCACCACGCGCGGGCCGCGGCTTTTCTCCAGATCGATGACGATGCGAAAGCCGTCCACGAGGACGTGCTTCTCCAACTCGGCGACGACCGAGTCTGGCCGGATGTTTTGGGCCTTGATCATCCTGTTACAACTTAAGACCGCTTGCGCCCGGGCGCAAACGCGCGAGCCGCTGAAAGGTTCATCGGACGGCTATAGCGGGGAGATTAGAGCGGAATCGGGACGGAGCGCCGAGCTCCAGCTCGGCGCGAACCCCATGTACTTCAACGAGCCGAGCAGGAGCTCGGCGCTCCGGTTCATTCGGAAGATTTTGCGTGCGTGGCGGCGGGCGGGACGGGCAGATTTTTGGAGATGAGCCAGCAGGGTTCCAACGCTCCGGAGATCTTGCCGACGCACACGCCGGAGTTGTTTGACGCCGCCGTGCAACGGGCGGCAGCTTTGCTGCGCTCGGGCCACGTCGTCGCGTTGCCCACGGAAACGGTGTACGGGCTGGCGGCCAACGCGCTCGATGCGCGGGCGGTGGCCAAGATTTTCGAGGCCAAGGAAAGGCCCGCGCACAATCCGATCATCGTCCACGTCTCCAGCCTTGAGATGGCGCGGCGGTGCGCGAGCCAATGGCCGGAGGCCGCGGGCCGTCTGGCAGCGTCATTCTGGCCAGGGCCGCTCACGCTGGTGCTCGTGAAGGCGGCGGACATCCCGGACATCGTCACCGCGGGCGGCCTCACCGTGGGCATCCGCTGGCCGGGCCATCCCCTGATGCAGGCGGTGATTCGCGAGTGCGGCTTCCCACTGGCCGCGCCGAGCGCCAATCCGTCCGGCCAGGTCTCTCCGACCAACGCGGGGCACGTGCGGCGGTTGCTCGGGGCGCGCGTGCCGTTGATTGTCGATGGCGGGCAATCGCAGGTCGGCATCGAGTCGACGGTAATCGACCTGACGACGAAGCCGGCGCGGGTGTTGCGGCCGGGGATGATTCACGAGGAGTCACTGGTCGCAGCGTTCGGCAGTGAAGTCCGCGGACCGGCGCCCGCCGGGCCGGGCCGTGGAGCCCTCCGGAGTCCGGGCCAGTTGGAGAAACATTACTCGCCGAAGGCGCGGGTGCTGATGATGGAGTGGAGCGGGACGGAATCCCTGCGGGCGCAATTGGCCCGGCGCGGCATCCCGGAGGCGGAGTGCCACGTGGTCGCCCATTCGCGGATACCTGCAGCGGAGCGATTCGCAGAAGTGAGCGTGATACCGCACGATGCGGAGGCCTTCGCGCGGGCGCTCTACGCGGAGTTCCATCGCTGCGACGAAGCCGGGGCTCGGGTCGTTATTGTCGAGGCGGTGCCGGAGCGGCCGGAGTGGCGGGGAGTGGCGGATCGGTTGCGGCGGGCGGGGGCGCATTCGTGAAGCGTTGAAGCGTTGAATCGTTAAATCGTTGAATCG